>JANXSQ010000116.1 GCA_025356595.1 Janthinobacterium sp.
GCCGCGCCGGCGCGCCTCAGACGGCGTGCGCGGCGCCGTCCGGCTGGATGCCGAGCGCGCCGGCCACCGCCGCCTGCGCCGCCAGCGCCAGCTCGCGCCGGTGGCAACCGACGCTCTCGATGGCGGGCAGGCAGACCAGGCGCGCCGTCACCGGCGGGCCGGACAGTATCATCACCAGGCTTTGCGCGAAACTCATGTCGCCGATGAAATCGACGGACGGGTGCGAGCGCCCCTGCGCGTCCACATAGGACAGGGCGAAGGCTTGCACCGGCGCCCCGGCGTCGATGGCGGCCTCGAAGAGGTTGGCGTGGAAGGGCAGCAACTGCCCCTGCGGCGCCGTCGTCCCCTCGGGGAAGAAGGCGATGCGCTCGCCCTCGCCCAGCTTGTCGACCAGGCCCTTGAAAATATGCCGCAGATCGCGCCGGTTGCCGCGCGCGATGAACACCGTGCCGGCCTTGGCGCTGAGCCAGCCCAGCACCGGCCAGTCGCGGATCTCCGCCTTGGCGACGAAGCGGCAGGGATGCACCGCGTCCATGACGAATATATCCAACCACGACACATGGTTCGCCACCACCATCGCGCGCGGCAGCACATGCTCCCAACCGGCGCCGCGCTCGACCGTGACGCCGCAGATCGCCATCAACTGGCGCGACCAGCGCAGGATGCGGCGGTTGCGCGCCGCCGCGCCCAGCCAGGGAAACACCACGGCGCAACTGGCCATGCCGATGCACACATGCAGGAACACCCGCGCGAGGCGGAAAATAAGCAAAAGTTTCAAATCACACCAGAATAAGGAATGGGAACAGGTACGGACGGGACGGTTTTCCAGCCCGGGGGAAGGGGGACGGGTGCCGACCCGTCCCCGCGGGCGGGAATCAGCGCTGGTAGGCCAGGTGGCCGGCGACGATGGTCGCCTGCACCACGCCGCTCAGTTCGTAACCGAGGAAGGGCGTGTGCTTGCCCTGGCTGGCCAGGGCCGAGGCCGCCACGGTCCAGCGCGCCGCCGGGTCGAACAGGCAGATGTCGGCGACGTTGCCGGGCGCCAGATTGCCGCCGGGGACGCCGGCGACGCGCGCCGCGTCGTAGGTGACCTTGGCCAGCGCGCGGGCGATCGGCCGCGCGCCGTCCTGCGGTTGGCCGGCGGCGTAGTCGTCGGCCCATTTCAGCGCCAGCGAGAGCAGCAGCTCCAGGCCCGTCGCGCCCGGCGAGGCTTCGCCGAAGGGCAGCAGTTTCTCGTCGTCGTCGACCGGGGTGTGGTCCGAGCACATGGCGTCGACGGTGCCGTCGAGCAGGGCGAGGCGGATGGCGTCGCGGTCGCGCTGGCTGCGGAACGGCGGCGTGACGCGCGCGTTCGGATCGAAGAAGCCGATGTCGGCGTCGGTCAGATGGACGTGGTGGACGCCGACGTCGCAACTGACCGGCAAGCCCTCGCGCTTGGCCGCGCGGATCAGCTCCAGCCCGGCCGCCGAGGAGATGCGGCACAGGTGGACGCGCGCGCCGCTGCGCGCATCAGCTCGAAGATGGTGTGCAGGGCGATGGTTTCCGACATCACCGGCACGCCGGACAGGCCCAGGCGCGAGGCCAGCGGCCCGCTGTGGGCGATGCCGCCGCGGCCGATGTGGGCGTCCTGCGGACGCAACCAGACGGTGTAGCCGAAGGTGTTCGCGTACTGCATGGCGCGCAGCAGCACGTTCGTGTCCTCGATCGGCTCCTCGGCCTGGGCGAAGCCGATGCAACCGGCTTCCGTCAGTTCCGCCATCTCCGTCAGGGCCTTGCCCTTCAGGCCCACCGTCAGCGCGCCCAGCGGGTGCACGTGGGCCTGGTTGCGCTTGCGCGCGCGGTGGGTCAGCATCTCCACCAGGCCCGGCTCGTCGAGCACGGGGTCGGTGTCGGGCGGGCAGACCAGGCGCGTGACGCCGCCCTGCATGGCCGCCTGCAGCTCCGACTCCAGGGTGGCCTTGTATTCGTAGCCGGGCTCGCGCAGGCGCGCCGACAGGTCGACCAGGCCGGGCGCGACGATCAGGCCGCGCGCGTCGAGGGTGCGCTCGGCGACGAAACCGGCCGGCGCCCGGCCCACGGCCAGCACCTTGCCGTCGGCGATGAACAGGTCTTGCAGGCTGTCGATGGCGTTCGCCGGATCGATCAGGTGGCCGTTCTTGATATGTAGTTTCATCCTTGATTTCCCGCCAAAATGCTCATCACTGCCATCCGCACCGCAATGCCGAATGTCACCTGCGGCAGAATCACCGCTTGCGCGCCGTCCGCCACCGCCGAGTCGATCTCGACGCCGCGGTTCATCGGCCCCGGATGCATGACGATGGCGTCCGGCTTGGCCAGGGCCAGGCGCTCCGGCGTCAGGCCGTAGCTCTTGAAGTATTCCTGCGCCGAGGGCAGCAGGGCGCCGTTCATCCTTTCATTCTGCAGGCGCAGCATGATGATCACGTCGACGCCCTTCAGGCCCTCGTTCATGTCGGTGAAGACGCGCACGCCCATCTGCTCCAGGCCGCCCGGCAGCAGGGTGTGCGGGCCGATGGCGCGCACCTCCGGCACGCCCAGCGTGGTCAGGGCGTGGATGTCCGAGCGCGCCACGCGGCTGTGCAGGATGTCGCCGACGATGGCCACCGTCAGATTCGTGAAATCCTTCTTGTAGTGGCGGATGGTGTACATGTCCAGCAGGCCCTGGGTCGGGTGCGCGTGGCGGCCGTCGCCGGCGTTGACGACGTGGACGTGGTTCTGCCGGGTGTCGTGCAGGTGCTTGGCGATCAGGTAGGGCGCGCCCGACTGGGCATGGCGCACCACGAACATGTCGGCGTGCATGGCCGACAGGTTGTCGATGGTGTCGAGCAGCGATTCGCCCTTGCTGGCCGAGGAGGCCTGGATGTTCAGGTTGATGACGTCGGCCGACAGGCGCTTCGAGGCGATCTCGAAGGTGGTGCGGGTGCGCGTGGAGTTTTCGAAGAACAGGTTGAAGACGCTTTTGCCGCGCATCAGCGGCACCTTCTTGACGTCGCGGTCGGAGATGCCGACGAAGGACGAGGCGGTGTCGAGGATGTGGTTGACTATCGCTTTCGGCAAGCCTTCGATGGTCAGCAGATGCTGCAGTTCGCCGTGTTTATTCAGTTGCGGATTAAGCATGGTGTTTATTCTATGGTGAGCGTGAATTGTCCCGCGTCGGCGCGCTGCAGCACGAGCGCCTGCGCGGTGTCCAGGGTGACGCTGGCGGCGACGAAGTCGGCGGCGATCGGCAGTTGCCGGCCGCCCCGGTCGACCAGCGCGGCCAGCATGATCTTCGCCGGACGGCCGTAGTCGAACAATTCGTTGATGGCCGCGCGCGTGGTGCGCCCCGTGTACAGCACGTCGTCGACCAGCAGGATGGTCGCGCCGTCGACGGCGAAGGCGATCTGGCTCGGCTTGACGTCGGCGTGCAGGCCCTTCTCGGCAAAGTCGTCGCGGTAGAAGGAGACGTCGATGAAGCCCAGGCGGGCGCCCAGGCCGAGGTCGGCGGCGAGCCGCTCGGCCAGCCAGGCGCCGCCGGAATGGATGCCGACGATGGCGACGTCGCTGGCGCCGGACAGGCCGCTCTGCACTTTTTGCAGCAAGACCCCGTACAGGGCCTCGGCGTCGAGGTGGGAAGAGTTAATTGGATTGGGCATAGTCGTCAAAATATTGTTGCAAAATGATGGCCGCGGCGCGGTCGTCGATGACCTCGCCCCGTTTCGCCGCAATCACGGCGGAGGAATAGCGTTCGTCGACCAGCACCACGGGCAGGTTGAAGCGCCCGTGCATCTGGTTGGCGAAGCGCCGGCAGCGCGCGCTCATCTCGTGCTCGACGCCGTCCGGGTGGCTGGGCAGACCGACGACGATGCGCGCCGGCCCCCATTCGCTGATCAGCGCGCCGATGGCGGCGAAACGGGCTTCGTTGGCGATGGCGGCGATGACGCTCAAGGGCTGGGCCTGGCGGATCATGGTGTTGCCGATCGCCACGCCGATGCGTTTGATGCCGAAGTCGAAGCCGAGGACCGTGTCGATGGCGCTCACAGGGACGCGCCCCGCTCACGCATGGCCGGCCTCGGAAGCGAGCATCAGGGGATCGATGCCGAGCAGCTTGATGGCCGCCACATAGCGTTCCTCGATCGGCAGGTCGAACAGGATGGCCGGGTCGGCGCCGACGGTGAGCCAGCCGTTGCGGCCGATCTCGTCCTCCAGCTGGCCCGGACTCCAGCCGGCGTAGCCGATCGACACCAGCAGGCGCTGCGGGCCGGCGCCGCTGGCCACCGCCTCGAGCACGTCGATCGAGGTCGTGAAGGCGACGTCCTCGGTCACCGTCAGCGAGGAGGAATAGCGCGCGCCCGGCGTGTGCAGCACGAAGCCGCGGTCGTCCTGCACGGGGCCGCCGAACATGATCGGCTCGTTGACGATGGGCATGCTCAAGCCGGCGCTCAATTGCAGGTCGATGCGCTCGAACAGCACCTGCATCGTCATGTCGGTGGGTTTGTTGATGACCACGCCCAGCACGCCGTTCTCGTTGTGCTCGCAGACATACACGACGGAGCCGCCGAAGACCGGGTCCTGCATGGCCGGCATGGCGATCAGGAAATGATTCGCCAGATTCAGGACGGCGGCGCCCGTCGCGCCCGCGACCAGGTCGGTGGGATCCGGTATGGACCCGTGCACAGGTAGAGGGTTGCCGATTTTGCTCTTCTTCATACGCTTTGCTCTCTCTGCGGGCTTGCTGATGCTGCTATGCTGGTAAGATCGTCGTCGCCGGCGGCGCGCCGCCAGCATACCGACAGTTTACACTGAATTGGCGCGGCGGCGATGCCGGCGCCTCGGCGCAGGCCCGCATAATCCGATGGTAGACACGAAAATCCCCCGATACCTTGAGCATGAACACGCAAACACCCCTGAATAGTTCCCTGGTCTGGTTCCGCCGCGACCTGCGCGTCTTCGACCACGCCGCCCTGCACCACGCGCTGCGGCAAAGCCGCGCCGTGTACTGCGTCTTCGTCTACGACACGGCCATCCTGGCCGGGCTGCCGCGGCGCGACCGCCGCGTCGGCTTCATCCACGCCTGCGTGGCCGAACTGGCCGCCGAACTGGCGCGGATGGGCGGCGCGCTGATCGTGCGCCACGCCGACGCCGCCGAGGCCATCCCGCGCCTGGCCGCCGAACTGGGCGTGGACGCCGTCTTCGCCAACGGCGACTACGAGCCGCGGGCCATCGCCCGCGACGCCGGCGTCGCCGCCGCGCTGGCCGCCGAGGCGCGCCTGTGGTTCAGCTTCAAGGACCAGGTGGTGTTCGAAAAGAGCGAAGTGTTGTCGCTGGCCGAGAAGCCCTTCTCCGTCTACACGCCGTACAAGAACGCCTGGCTGAAAAAGATGCGCGCCGAGCCGGACTGCACGGCGCCGCTGGCGGTCGAGCCGCTGGCCGCGCGCCTGGCCGCGCCGGCCCTGGCGACGCCGCCGCCGACGCTGGCCGAACTGGGCTTCGAAGCGGATCCGGCGGACATGCCGGCGCTAGCGGCCGGCATGTCCGGCGCCGCCGCCCTGTTCGAGGACTTCCTGCCGCGCCTCGCCCAATACGGCGCGGCGCGCGACTTCCCCGCGCTCAAGGGACCGTCCTACCTGTCCATGCACCTGCGCTTCGGCACCCTGTCGGTGCGCCACCTGGTGCGCAGCGTCGTCGATCTGATCGACCGCGGCGCCGGCGGCGAGGGCGCGTCCGTCTGGTTGGCCGAGCTGATCTGGCGCGAGTTCTACGCGATGATTCTGTTCCACCATCCGCATGTCGTGAGCGGCCCCTTCAAGCCGGCCTACCAGGCCATCGAATGGGAAAGCGGCGCGGCGGCGGACGCCGCCTTCGCCGCCTGGTGCGAAGGGCGCACCGGCTATCCGCTGGTCGACGCGGCGATGGCCCAGCTCAACCGCAGCGGCTATATGCACAACCGCCTGCGCATGGTCACGGCCTGCTTCCTGATCAAGGACCTGGGCGTGGACTGGCGCCGCGGCGAAGCCTACTTCGCCCTGCACCTGAACGACTTCGACCTGGCCTCGAACAACGGCGGCTGGCAGTGGGCGTCCTCGTCCGGCTGCGACGCCCAGCCCTACTTCCGCATCTTCAACCCGGTCACGCAGTCGGAGAAATTCGACGCCGCCGGACGCTTCATCCGCCGCTACCTGCCGCAGCTCAAGGCGCTGGACGACAAGGAAATCCACGCGCCGTGGTTGGTGCCGCGCATGCTGCTGGAGCAGAAAAACATCCGCCTGGGACGCGACTACCCCGAACCCATCGTGGCGCACGACGCGGCGCGCAAGCGCACGCTGGAGCGCTACGCGGTGGTGAAGGCGCCCGTTTAAAAAGCGCCGCCTGAAGCGCGCGGCCGGCCGCGCACCCTTGGCCCGTCTCAGGCCGCCGGCGCCTCGACGCGCAGCAGTTCGCGGATCGCCGCCAGCAGCACGTCCTCCTGGAAGGGCTTGCCGAAGTAGGCGTCCACGCCCAGTTCCATGGCCACGTTGCGGTGCTTGTCGGCGCTGCGCGAGGTGATCATGATGATGGGGATGGCGCGCGTGCGGGCGTCGCCGCGCACATTGCGCGTCAGGTCGAAACCGTCCATGCGCGGCATTTCTATATCGACCAGCATCAGCGCCGGCGTCACGTCCTGCAATTGCTCCAGCGCGTCGACGCCGTCCTTGGCCAGTATCACCTGATAGCCCTCGCGCTCCAGCAGGCGCTGGCTGACGCGGCGCACCGTCAACGAATCGTCCACCACCATGATGACGCGGCCCGGCTCCGGCGCGCCGCCCTCGCCGGCCGCCGCCGCGTAGCGCGCGCGCAGTTCCGGATGCAGCGCCAGGTGCTGCGCCAGCGCGACCGGGTTCAGGATCAGCACGATCTCGCCCGAACCGAGCACGGTGGCGCCGGCGATGCCGACCATGCGCGCCAGTTGCGGCCCGACGTTCTTGATCACGACCTCGCGGTTGCCCAGCACCTCATCGACCTCCAGCGCCAGCCGGTCGTTGCCGTTCCTGAGCACCAGCACCGGGCTGGAACGGCGTTCCTGCGGCCGCGCCGCCGCGTCGCCCAGCAGGCTGGCCAGGTAATGCAGGGCCACCGGCTGGCCCTGCGCCTCGATGTCGCCCCTGGCGTGCGCCTCGGCCAGCGCCGTCTCCTTCATTTGCAGCACCTGCTCGACCAGGATGGACGGCAGCGCGTAGGTCTTGCCGCGGCAGGACAGCAGCACCACCTGCGTCACCGCCAGCGTCAGCGGCAGGTGGATGGTGAAGCGCGCCCCCCGGCCCGCCTGCGACTCTGTGTCGACCCGGCCGCCCAGCGCCAGCGCCTCGGAGCGGACCACGTCCATGCCGACGCCGCGCCCGGCCAGTTCGGTCAGGCTGTCGGCGGTGGAAAAGCCGGGCGCGAAGATCAGCTCGGCCGCCTGGGCGTCGCTCACCTCCTGGCCCTGCGCCAGCAAACCGGCGCCCAGCGCCTTGGCGCGGATGCGCGCCAGATCCAGGCCGGCGCCGTCGTCGCTGAAGTCGATGACGACCTCGTTGCCCTGCTGGCTGACCTGCACCAGCAATTCGCCGGTCTCGTTCTTGCCAGCGGCGGCGCGCCCGGCGCGGCTTTCGACGCCGTGCGCGATGGCGTTGCGCAGCACATGCTCGAAGGGCGCGGCCATGCGCTCCAACACGCTGCGGTCGATCTCCACCGCGCCGCCGCGGATGTCCAGGTTGACGCGCTTGTCGACCTCCTTCGCGCTCTGCCGGGCGACCCGGAACAGGCGCTCGGCGATGCTGGAGAAGGGCACCATGCGCACCCGCATCAGGTCGCGCTGCAAATCGCGCGTCAGGCGCCCCTGCAGCACCAGATCGTCGCCGGCGTTGTCGACGCCGCGCGTCAGGTTTTCGTGGAAGGAGGCGACGTCGTTGACGCTCTCGGCCATCATCCGCGTCAGTTCCTGCAGGCGCGTGAAGCGGTCGAATTCGAGCGGATCGAATTCGCGCTCGCTGGAAATGGCCATGCGCGAGGCGATTTGCGACTCGGCCTGCATCTCCACTTCGCGCAACTGGCGGCGCAGGCGCGTCAGGTTGTCGGCGAACTCCAGCAGCGAGGAGCGCAGCATGCCGACCTCGTTCTCCAGCTTGGAGCGGGTGATCGACACTTCGCCGGCCTGGTTGACCAGACGGTCGAGGATGTCGGCGCGCACCCGCACCAGCGCCACCTTGGCGTCGGCGGCCGGCGCGGCTTCGGTTTCGATTTCGGATTCTGCTTTGGCCTCGATCCCGGCGGCCGGCGGCGCGGGCTGCTGCAACTGCTCGAACAGCATCAGCGCGTGGTCATAATGGCCCAGCAGTTCCTCGAAGGCTTGCGGCGTGGCGGTACCCGCATGCAGCATGTTTTCGATGTGGGTTTCGATTTCATGGGCGTGCTGGCCCAGGCGCATCGCGCCGGCCATGCGCGCGCTGCCCTTCACCGTGTGCAGCACACGCAGCAGCATCTGCGCCTGGCTGGCGTCGGCCGGGTCGCGCTGCCAGGTGCGCAGCGCCTGACCGATCTGCGGCAGCAGGTCGGCGCCCTCCTCCAGGAACACCGGCAGCAGATCCGCGTCGAGTTCATCGCGCGGCGCCGTGGCGCCGCGCGACATGTCGGCGGGCGGCGCGGCGGCGATGCCCACCACCGGTTCGGTTTCGGTTTCGGTTTCGGCCTCAACTTCAAGCCCGTTGAGCGTCTCGGCTTCCGCTTCGTCCGGCGCGGGGGACGGCGCGGCGGCGAACATGGAGTCGAACAAATCGTCGACGTCGCTGGTGTCGGGCGCTGGCGCTGGCGGCAGTTGCGGTTTCTGCGCCGGAGCGCTTGCCGTTTCCGCTTCGGCCGCCTGCGCCTGCGGCGGATGGGCGACGATGCTTTGGTAGGCCGCCGTGAACAGCGCGTCCAGCTTCGCCGCCGGATCGTCGCCGGCCTGCGCCGATACCGGCGGCGCCGCTTCGGCTTCGGCTTCGACCGGTGAAGGCGCCGCGGCCGTGGCTTCGGGCGCAGTGGTTACGCCCACGATGCTGTCGTAGGTGGCGGCGAAGAGCGTGTTCAGGCGCGCTTCCAGTTCGTCCAGATGGGCCGCCGCCTCGCTGGGCGCCGGCTGCAGCAGTTGCGCGCGCAAATGCTGCAGGGCGGCGATCAGTTCCGGTTGATCCGGCGCCAGTTCGCCGAGGGCGAAGCCTTGCAGCATCTGGCGGATGCGTTCCGTGACCTGCCCGAGCAAGGCATGCTGCGCCTCGCTCAGGGCGGGCGCCTCGGGCAGCGCCGCTTCGAGCGCCGTCTCCAGCGCGTGCGCCAGGGCGCCCAGGGACTTGAAGCCGACCGTGCCAGAGGAACCGGACAGCGTGTGCGCCGCGTGCAGCGCTTCGGCGCTGACGGCGCGCTGCGCTTCGTGCCGCCATTCGCTGAAATCGACGCTGAGCAGGCGCAGCAACTCGTCCGTTTCGGCCAGGTAGATGTTGTACAGCGGCAGGCTGATGTCGAGGTGGCCGACTTGCTTCAGATTGTCGTCGCGGGCCGGCGCCGGCGCCGAGGGGAATTCGATGATCTTGCCGGACGGCGCCGCCGCGTCGGGCGCGGCGATGGCGTCAACGGTTTCGATGGCGTCGGAAGATTCGATGACCTCGGCGGTTTCGATTGCGTCGGCGGTTTCGATGACCTCGGCGGCTTCGATGACCTCGATCGTCTCCGTGGCCGGGCCGGTTTCCACTGCGTCGGCGGGCGCGTCGTCGCCGTCGGCGGCGGCGCCGTCGATAGGCGCCTGCGCCTCGCCCGCGCTGAAGGCGGCGCCCTGCTCCACCCGTGCGGCGGCGGCCACGATGGCCCCGGCGTCGCGCGCCGAGACGCCGGACGCGGCCAGCTCGGCGACCCACTCGCCCAGCTCGCGCCAGCAGTGGACCAACAAACCGAACAAGGCGTCGTCGGCCGGGCGCGCCTCGGCCAGCCAGACGTTCATCACGCGCTCGACGGCGCCGGCGGCGTCGGCGAACTGGTCCAGGCCGACCATGCGGCCGCTGCCCTTCAGGGTGTGGAAGGAGCGCCGCAGCATGGCTAGGCTGTCGGCGCCGGCGCTGTGCTCGCGCGGGCGCGCCAGCGTGGCGTCGACGAAGTCCAGCACGTCCCGCGCCTCGGCGATGAAGATGGCCAGCAGCTCGGCCTCGACCCCGGCCGCGCCGACGGCGGCCGGCGCGGCCAGCGCCTCGGCGGGCGGGGCCGGCGCGGCCAGCTCCTCGTCGAGCAGCGGCACCGGCGCGGCGGCGGCGATTTTTTCGAAGGGGATGGCGCGGAAAGCGCCGCTGGCCTCGTCGAAGTGGAAGCGGCCGCGCGCCGCCTCGACGTTGCGGCCCAGCATATCGACGAAGAATCCCAGCGCGCCGACGTTCTGCGCGATGGCGTCGAGCGCCGCCGCAGCGCCGGCCGGCTCCGCGCCGCCCTGCGCCAGCCGGCCCACCGCCTCCTTGACGTGCAGCGCGGCGCGCATCGCCTGCCGCTGGTCGAGGATGGCCAGGGCGCCCTGCAATTGATGCAGCAGCGGCCCGATCTGCGCCAGCGCCGGCAGCGTGGCCGCGTCGGCGTAGTAGGCGTCGAGCAGCTTCTCGACCTGGCGCAGACAGGTCTTCATTTCGGCCGCCAGCGCCGCCACGGTCTGCTCCTGCTCGATCTGGCGCGCCATCTCGCCCTGCCATTGCGAGGGCGGCGGCGGCGCCTCGCCGGCCAGCAGCGCGCGCAGGCGCGCGGCGATGGTGGCGGCGTTGCCGGCGAAGTCGTCGGGCAGGCGACGGATCTGTTCCAGGCCGTGTTCGACGAACAGCAGCGCGCCGGCCATCTCCAGCTCCAGCGCGGCGCCGTGGCCGGACGCGGCGGCGGCGGCGGCGCTGCCGGCCAGCGCGCGCGTCAGCGTGGCCAGGGCGGCGACCTTCAATTGTTCGGCGTGCCGCGCCAGCGACTCCAGCGCCTGGGCGAACGGCGCCTGCAGCGCCGCCTCGAAGGCGGCGCCGGCCAGCGCGTCCCAGCCGCCCTTGGCCTGCGCCAGCGCCAGGCGGGCGCCCTCCAGCGCCTGCGCGTCGAGCTGGCCGTAGTGCTTCGTTTCGTAGTCGGCCGGCGCCAGCGCGTCGAGGCGGTAGGCCTTGCGCATCTGCTGCGCGCCCGGCGTCGGCCGCGCCGCGCCGGCGATGAAGAACAGGGCGTCGCGCAACATCGCCTCGGGCAGCGTCGCCGTGCCCTGCGTGAGGCGGCGCATCTGCAGATTGATCAGGCCGAACAACTGCTTCACATACAGGCCGCTGGCCAGTTCGCCGGCGGCGACCAGCTCGGCGAAGCACTGCATGACGCACCAGAAGGTGCGCGCCGGCGCCTCCTGCTGGGCGTCGGCGACCTGCTTGACGGCCTCGTACAGGGCCGTCGCGTGCGGCGCGCGGGCCGCCGCGTCGGCGCCCTTCAGGAAGGGCAGCAGGGCTTTCTCGAAGCGCTGCCGGCAGGCCGGATAGTCGGGCGCCGGCGCGCCGGCGGCGGCGCGGATGCTGACCGGCGCCAGGGCGTGGCTGAAGAACAGGTCGGCCGGATGGATGCGCTCGGCGCCGAGCATGTCGCGCAGCGCGCGGTAGTAGGGGAACAGGCGCACCGGCCGCTGCGGCGCGCCGGCCAGCAGCTCGTCGAGGTATTCGAGCAGCGCCTGGTAGGCCTCGGCCACGGCTTGCGCCTTGTCGACCTGGTACTCCAGGCTGCCCAGCTTGAAGCGCTCCAGCACCTGCTCGGCGGCCGCCGTCAGCAGGCCGACGGCGTCGACGTCGACCATCAGCAGCGCGCCGTGCGCCTGGTGCAGATGCGAGCGGGCGTGCTGCAGCGCGGTGGCGCGCTCCTCCAGCTGGCGCCCGCCGGCCTCGAACAGCGCGGTTTTCGAGCGCCCCAGGGCCTCGCGGATTTCCGCCATCACCCAGGACAGCGGCGTGCTGTCGAAAGCGCCCGCCTGCGGCGCCGGTGTTACGGGCGGAAGATCAATTGTGTTCATGCTGGCCTCGGTCATTCAATGGGAGCGCGTGCGTCGCGTTCAGGCGACGACGCGGAAACGCGACACCGAGTTTTTCAATTCCTGGGCCAGCACCGACAGCTTGTGGATCGACTGGGCCGTCTGCTGCGTGCCGTCCTGGGTCTGTTGCGTCACCGTCAGGATGTGCTGGATGTTGAGCGCCACGCCGTTGGCCGAGGTGGCCTGCAGGCCGGTGGCGAAGGAGATTCCCTGGATCAGCTCGGCGAGGCGGTGCGACACCTGGCTGATGTCGCTCAGCGCCGCGCCGGCCGCGTCGGACAGGCGCGCCCCCTCGACCACGCCCTGGGTGGACTTCTCCATCGCCGCGACGGCGTCGTGGGTGTCGGTCTGGATGGTGCGCACCAGCGCGCCGATCTGCTTGGCCGCCGCCGCCGAGCGCTCGGCCAGGCGCTGCACCTCTTCGGCGACGACCGAGAAGCCGCGCCCGGCCTCGCCGGCCGAGGCGGCCTGGATGGCGGCGTTCAGCGCCAGCACGTTGGTCTGCTCGGTGATGTCGGAAATGAGTTCGGTGATCTCGCCGATCTCCTGCGACGATTCGCCCAGGCGCTTGATGCGCTTCGAGGTCTCCTGGATCTGCTCGCGGATCTCGTGCATGCCCTTGATGGCGTTCTCCACCGCCGTCGAGCCCTGGCGCGCCGCCGCCAGCGACTGGCGCGCCACGTCGGCCGATTCGCTGGCCGATTTCGACACGTCGGTGATCTCGTTGGCCATCTTGACGACGGTGGCGCTGGCGTCCTGGATCTCGCGCGACTGCTGCTGCGAGGCCGTCAGCAGATCGCTGGAGATGCTGTGCGCGTGCGTCGAGGCGCGCGTCACCTGCTCGGCGGTGGCGGTGACCCGCCCGACCAGGCCGCGCAGCTCCTCGACCGTGTAGTTGACCGAGTCGGCGATGGCGCCGGTGATGTCCTCGGAGACCGTGGCCTGCACCGTCAGGTCGCCGTCGGCGACCTCCTGCAGCTCGTTCATCAGGCGCAGGATGGCCGCCTGGTTCTGGTCGTTGGTGGCCTTGGCCTCCTCCTCCTTCTTCTGCGACAGCAGGCGCTGCGCCTCGGCGTCCTCGCGGCGCCGGTCGGCGCCGCGGGTGCGGTTGCTGGAGTCCTGCAGCAGCACGCGGCCGATGCCGGCCGCCGCCACCAGGGTCAGCAGCGCCGAGCCTATCATCACCCAGAACTCCCGCCCCAGCGAATCCTGGTCGGCGTGGTAGCTCTGCTGCAGCAGCGCCAGGCGCTGGCGCAGGCCCTCGTTCTCGCTGAAGATCAGTTGTTCGGCGCTCTTCGCGGCGGTGAACTTGTCGAGCCGGTCGAGGATCGTCGAGACCAGCGCCTGGTACTGGTCGAAGCGGCTCTTCAGCGCGGCCAGCTTGTCGCGCAGCTCCGGGTCGCGGCTGGCGGCCACCTGCAGGGGCGCGCTGCCGTTCAGGAAGGCGTCGATGGCGGCGCGGAAGTAGGTGCTGTCGCCGCCCAGCTGGAAGGCGGTCTCCGAGCGGATGCCGCCGGAGCCGAGGAATTCGCTGGCGCTGCGGCTCATGCGCTGGGTCAGCATCATCAGGCGCCCCAGCACGGCCATCTCGCGCGCGCTGGCGCCGCGCTGGGCCTTCAGGGCGGCGATCTCCTCGCTCTGCGCCAGCAGCACCGGCGAGAGCGCGTTCAGGCGCTGCAGGGTCTGCTCGAACTCGCTCAGCTCGGCCTTCAGGCGCAGGATGGTGTGGGCGGCCTTGTCGCTGCTGGCCCACTTCTTGCGCGCGTCGGCCACGACCGGCGCCAGCGCGGCGCCCGGCTCGCCCACGTCGCGGCCCTGGTAGTTGCCGCCGCGCGCCATCAGGGCCAGGTCCTTGTTCAATTCGTTGCGGCTCTCGTCGAGCTGGCGGAAGGCGTCGGCGTTGCCCTGCACGGCGTTGGGCGCCGCCTTGCCGACCCGCTGCGAGTGCATCAGCGCGTCGCTGGCGATCTGCGTCTGGGTCGACAGGATGGCGCTGTGGCGGATGTTCAGGCCGACGAAGAGCAGGCTGGTGGCCAGGCTCAGCGCCAGCACCGTGGACAGCACGCTGAGCTGCTTTTGCAGCGCCAGGTGGCCGATCAGGGGCAGGCGGAAGTCGCTCTCGCGCGCCGGCGCGCGGCGCTGCTTGCTGCCCAGCGCGTCGCGCAGGCGCAGCGGCGCCTCGCCGGCCGGACGCGCGGCGGCGAACTCGGAGTCGCCGGCCGCCTCGTAGCTGAGCGCCGGCTTGGCCCTGGAAAACCACCCTGATAACAATCCCATTCCGTCTCCCAATGCCTATGGTGGCGCCGCCAGCGGCGGCCGAAGGTGATTTCCTCGAATAAAACACCCGTTACGCAGCACTGACGGGCGCCTTACTACGTTGCCAGTCGCTTGTGTAGCCCGCTACACCGCGCTCCTGGCGCCTTGTCCCGCATCCCGTCAGCGCAGCGCAACGGGTATTTACATTCCCGGAATTCACCTACAATCCGATGTCCGAAAAGCGCGCCTCGCGCACCAGCAGCGCCAGGTCGACGCCGGTCCAGTCCTGCCCGTCGGCGTCGCGGTAGCGGCGCGCCGCCCAGGCCGGCGCGCCGGGCGGCGCCGCCAGCGCGGCCATCTCGCCGGGCTTGCGCAGGCCCAGCACGCGCCCGCTCAGCAGCGCGCAGTTGAAGCCCAGGCCGGGCGCGAAGGTGACCACGCGGCTGTCCGGCCCGGGCGCGCCGCCCGCCTCGCCCTGGTAGCGCGCCAGGTCGATGACGCCGGTCAGCGCGCCGCGGATGTTGCACAGGCCCAGATACCAGTCGCGCGCCAGCGGCACCGCGACGATGCCGGCGGCCGGCGCGATCTCGCCGACCTGGGTCAGGTCGAGCAGGCAGCGGCGCGCCCCCAGCATGACGCCGAGGCGCTTGCTGCGGTCGACCGCGCCGCTGCCGGCCGCCTGCATGCGCTCCAGCAGTTGCACCTGGTACTGGCGCAGGCGGCTGCGCCGCTCGGCGCCGTCCGGCGCCGCGCCCTGGGGGGACTGGCCGCGCGCCGCCATGGCCTAGCCGAGGGCGGCGATTTTGGCCAGCAGCTCGGCCGCGTCGACCGGCTTCACCAGATAGTCGCGCGCGCCCTGGCGCAGACCCCAGATGCGGTCGGTCTCCTGGTTCTTGCTCGAGCAGATGATGATCGGCACGCCGGCCAGGGCCGGGTCGCGGGCGATCGAGCGCGTCACCTGGAAGCCGTTCGCGCCCGGCATGACGACGTCCATCAGGATCAGCTCCGGCTTGTCGAGCTTGATCTGCGCCAGCGCCTGCTCGCCGTTGTCGGCCGTGCTGACGCTGTAGCCGTTGCGCACCAGGATGTCGCTCAGGTAGTAGCGCTCGGTGGGCGAATCGTCGACGATGAGTATTTTGTGTATGGCCATGTGCGCCTTGCTCGCGGTAGCGTGAATGGACTAGGCCGCCGCGGTGTGCTCGCGCACGGCCGCCAGCAGGCTGTCCTTGGTAAAGGGTTTGCTCAGGTAGGCCGACGAGCCGACCATGGCGCCGCGCGCCCGGTCGAACAGGCCGTCCTTGGAGGACAGCATCAGCACCGGCGTGGCGTGGAAGGTGGCGCTCTTCTTGATCAGCGCGCAGGTCTGGTAGCCGTCCAGGCGCGGCATCAGGATGTCGCAGAAGATCAGCGCCGGATGGTGGTCGTTGATCTTGGCCAGCGCGTCGAAGCCGTCCTCGGCCAGCAGCACCTGATAGCCGGCCTGGCTGAGGAAGATCTCGGCCGAGCGGCGTATCGTGCTGCTGTCGTCGATCACCATGATTTTCAGGCCGGCCTGGGGCGCGGCCGGGGTTTGCGGCGTTGTCGTCATATTTGCTCACTCGGCGTCAGCCGACACGATAGCATAGGGCGGCGCGGCGGCG
>JANXSQ010000120.1 GCA_025356595.1 Janthinobacterium sp.
GGCTCGCGCCCGGCGCGCGGCGCCGCACCAAAAAAACGGGCCTTTCGGCCCGCTTGCAATTATGCGCCTTTGGAGGCAGCGATTTGCGCTGCGACTTCAGCGGCGAAGTCGTCTTGTTTCTTTTCAATGCCTTCGCCAACGACGTACATCGCGAACGATTTCACCGAGGTGTTCGCCGCTTTCAGCATCTGCTCGACCGACAGCTTGTCGTTCTTGACGAAAGCCTGGTTCAGCAGGGAGACTTCCTTCAGGTACTTCTGCACGGAACCTTCCAGGCGTTTCGCCAGGATCTCGGCCGATTGCGCAGGCTTGCCTTCGGCGGCCGCTTTGATGCCGTCTTCTTCGGCCTTCAGTTTCGCAACCGAACGCTCTTTTTCGATCAGTTCGGCGGGCACTTGCTCGGACGACAGCGAGACCGGTTTCATGGCCGCGATGTGCATCGCCACGTCTTTACCGACTTGCTCGTCGGCGCCGTCGAATTCGACGATCACGCCGATGCGCGCGCCGTGCAGATAGGAAGCCAGCTTGACGTTCGTGTCGAAGCGCTGGAAGCGGCGGATCGACATGTTTTCGCCGATTTTACCGATCAGGGCGGCGCGCACTTCATCCAGCGTCTTGCCGTCCAGCGGCAGGGCCAGCAGGGCGGCGACGTCGGCCGGGTTGTGCTCGGCGACCAGACGGGCGGCGTTGTTCGCCAGCGCCAGGAAGTCGTCGTTTTTCGCCACGAAGTCGGTTTCGCTGTTCACTTCGACCAGGGCGCCGACGCCGCCGGAGATGAAGGTAACCACCACGCCTTCGGCGGTGATGCGCGAGGAGGCTTTGGAAGCCTTGCCGCCCAGCTTGACGCGCAGGATCTCTTCCGCGCGGGCCATGTCGCCTTCGGCTTCGGTCAGCGCTTTTTTGCATTCCATCATTGGTGCGTCGGTCTTGCCGCGCAATTCGCCTACCATCGCTGCTGTAATCGCTGCCATGTGTTTCTCCTGAAATTCGGTGGATATAGTATGAGGGGGATCAGCTACTCGAGACCCGCACGCCCCACACGATTTTGTTTAAAAAAAAGGGGGAGCTGCTGCCACCCCTTCTTCCCGTACTTGTCATCTGTCGTCAGACAGACCAGCCATTACGCTTGTTCGTTAACTTCAACGAATTCGTCGCCTGCGCCGGCCTTGATCATTTCAACGACTTCATTGCTTGCGCTGGCACGGCCTTCGATGATTGCGTCAGCAACACCGCGGGCGTACAACATGATCGCTTTCGACGAGTCATCGTTACCTGGGATAACGAAGTCAACGCCAGCCGGCGAGTGGTTGGTGTCAACCACGCCGATAACCGGGATGCCCAGTTTAGCCGCTTCGGTGATCGCGCCTTTATGGTAGCCAACGTCAACGACGAAGATTGCGTCAGGAACGCCGCCCATGTCCTTGATACCGCCGATGGATTTTTGCAGCTTGATCATTTCGCGTTCGAACATCAGCGCTTCTTTTTTCGACAGCTTCTCGACGGAACCGTCTTCGATTTGCGCTTCCATGTCTTTCAGACGCTTGATCGAAGTCTTGATCGTTTTGAAGTTAGTCAGCATACCGCCCAACCAACGTTGATCGACGAAAGGAACGCCGGCGCGTTGCGCTTCAGCGGCGATGATTTCGCGCGCTTGACGCTTGGTGCCGACCATCAGGATGGTGCCGCGGTTGGCAGCCAGTTGACGCACGTGCGTCATCGCTACCTGATACATGGCCATCGTCTTTTCCAAGTTGATGATATGGATCTTGTTGCGGTGACCGAAGATGAACGGAGCCATTTTTGGATTCCAAAAACGGGTTTGGTGACCGAAATGGACACCGGCTTCCAGCATTTCACGCATTGTTACGGACATAATAAACTCCAGGGTTGGGTCTGGAATCCGATCAGTCACCATAGAGGCACCCTTGTCGACCGGATTCGCGTTTATAACTACTTTAGGTTTGATTTGCAACATTGCCCGAAAAAACGGAATTCAAGCAACCCAGCATTCTACTCCAAAAGCGGGCCCCGGATCAAGCCTTGCGTGCGCGCAAGGGGACGCCGCCGCGGCGCGCTTTCGGGCCGGCGCCGGGCGGCGCCGTTTTCGCGCCGCCGCGGGCAGGAAAGCGCCGGGCGCAGAGGGAGGATGGCCCGCCCGGAGCCCGCGTCGGCTATAATTTCAGCATATCGACGCCGCCGCTCCGCCCTCCCGGGCCGCGCGGAGCGTCCGCCCATTTTACGCTTTTGCTGATTGCGATCCATTATGTCCACTATCCGAATCAACTCCCAGGCCGACATCGAGGGCATGCGCGTGGCCGGCAAGCTCGGCGCCGAGGTGCTGGACTACATCACGCCCTTCGTCAAGGTCGGCGTCACGACCGGCGAACTGGACCGCCTGTGCCACGAATACATGCTCAACGTCCAGGGCACGATACCCGCGCCGCTGAACTATTGCCCGCCCGGCTACACGCCGTATCCGAAGGCCATCTGCACCTCCGTCAACGACGTCATCTGCCACGGCATCCCGGGCGACAAGGTGCTCAAGAGCGGCGACGCGGTGAACCTCGACATCACCGTCATCAAGGACGGCTACCACGGCGACAACAGCCGCATGTTCCTGGTCGGCACGCCGAGCATCCTGGCCAAGCGCCTGTCCGAAATCACCTACGAGTGCATGTGGTTGGGCATCGCCCAGATCAAGCCGGGCGCCCACCTGGGCGACATCGGCCACGCCATCCAGCAGTACGCGGAAAAGGCCGGCTACTCGGTGGTGCGCGAATTCTGCGGCCACGGCATCGGCAAGGTCTTCCACGAAGAGCCGCAGGTGCTGCATTACGGCCGCCCCGGCACGCTCGAGCGCCTGGAGGCGGGCATGATCTTCACGGTCGAGCCGATGATCAACGCCGGCCGCCGCGACATCCGCGAAATGGGCGACGGCTGGACCATCAAAACCAAGGACCGCAGCCTGTCGGCGCAGTGGGAACACACCGTGCTGGTCACCGAGACCGGCTACGAGGTGCTGACCGTGTCGGCGCTGACGCCGCCGCCGCCGGCCTTCATCCTGCCCTCCGCCTAAGTCCGCCATGCCCGCCGCCGCGCTGAAACAGCAACTCCGGGAGCAGTTGAAGGCCCAGCTGAAGGCCGAGCGCCAGCTCGTCGTCGCCGGCTTCGCGGCCGACGGCAAGCCCGAGAAGCTCCTGCGCGCCCTGCGCAAGAGCGTCGACGCGGTGCTGGCCATCGCCTGGCGCGAAGCCGGCCTGCCGGCCGACACGGCGCTGGTCGGCGTGGGCGGCTACGGCCGCGGCGAGCTGTTCCCCCATTCCGACGTCGACCTGCTGATCCTGCTGGCGCGCGCGCCCGACGCGGCCACCCAGGAGCGCCTCGAGGGCCTGGTGCAACTGCTGTGGGACCTGGGGCTGGAGATCGGCCACAGCATCCGCACCATCGACGAGTGCATGATTGAGTCGAAGGCCGACATCACGGTCCAGACCAGCCTGCTGGAGGCGCGCCTGGTGTGCGGCGACGCGGCCCTGTTCGCGGCGCTGGAAGAACGCTACCTGGCCGAACTCGACCCGCGCGCCTTCTTCCGCGCCAAGACGGCGGAGATGCGCCAGCGCCACGCCAAGTACGAGGACACGGCCTTCAGCCTGGAGCCCAATTGCAAGGAAAGCCCGGGCGGCCTGCGCGACCTGCAGGTGATCCTGTGGGTGGCCAAGGCGGCCGGCCTGGCCAGCTCCTGGCGCACCCTGGCCACCGGCGGCCTGATCACCCAGACCGAGGCGCGCCAGTTGATGGAGAAGGAGCGCGCCTTCAAGGACATCCGCGTGCGCCTGCACCTGCACGCCGGACGCCGCGAGGACCGCCTGGTGTTCGACGTGCAGACGGCGATCGCCGAGTCGGTCGGCCTGCAGACCACCGGCAGCGGCGTCAACCTGCGCCGCGCCAGCGAATACCTGATGCAGCGCTACTACTGGGCCGCGAAGACGGTCACCCAGCTCAACACCATCCTGCTGCAGAACATCGAGGCGCGCCTGTTCGAGCAACCCGGCGTGGCCGAGCCGATCAACGAGCGCTTCAACGACGTCAACGGCCTGATCGACATCAGCGCCGACGACACCTTCGAGCGCACGCCCTCGGCGATGCTGGAGATTTTCCTGCTCATGACACAGCGCCCGGAACTGAAGGGCATGACGGCGCGCGCCACCCGCGCGCTGTGGCACGAGCGCTTCAAGATCGACGCCGCCTTCCGCCAGGACCCGGCCAACCGCGCCCTCTTCCTGCGCATCCTGCAGGCGCCGGTCGGCATCATCCACGCGCTGCGCCGCATGAACGACCTGAGCGTGCTGGGACGCTATCTGCCGAACTTCCGCCGCATCGTCGGACAGATGCAGCACGACCTGTTCCACGTCTACACGGTGGACCAGCACATCCTCATGGTGGTGCGCAATATGCGCCGCTTCTCGATGCCCGAGCACGCCCACGAATACCCCTTCTGCAGCCAGTTGATGGCCAATTTCGCCCACCCCTGGCTGCTCTACGTGGGCGCCCTCTTCCACGACATCGCCAAGGGCCGCGGCGGCGACCACTCGAAGCTGGGCACGGTCGACGCGGCGCAGTTCTGCCACGAGCACGGCATAGTCGCCGAGGACAGCGAACTGGTCGTCTTCATGGTCGAGAACCACCTCACCATGTCGCAGGTGGCGCAGAAGCAGGACCTGTCCGACCCGGACGTCATCGCCGCCTTCGCCAAGGTGGTCAAGGACGAGCGCCACCTGACGGCCCTGTATCTGCTGACGGTGGCCGACATCCGCGGCACCAGCCCGAAGGTGTGGAACGCCTGGAAGGGCAAGCTGCTCGAGGACCTGTACCGCATCACCCTGCGCGTGCTGGGCGGCGAGCCGCATTCGGCCGACCGCGAGCTGAAGAACCGCCAGCAGGAGGCGCTGGCCACGCTGCGCCTGTACGGCCTGCCGGCCGACGCCCACGAGGCGCTCTGGCGGCAGCTCGACGTGGCCTATTTCCTGCGCCACGACGCTTCCGACATCGCCTGGCAGACGCGCTCCCTGTACGACCGCCTGGGCAGCGACAAGCCGGTGGTGAAATGCCGCCTGGCGCCGATCGGCGAGGGCCTGCAGGTGGCCGTCTACATCGCCGACCAGCCCGACCTGTTCGCGCGCATCTGCAGCTATTTCGACCGCAAGAACTTCAGCATCCTGGACGCCAAGATCCACACCACGCGCGACGGCTACGCGCTCGACACCTTCCTCGTCACCGAGCAGAATTTCGCCAAGAGCTACCGCGACATCATCAGCCTCATCGAGCACGAGCTGGGCGCCACGCTGCAGTCGCAGACGCCGCTGCCGGCGCCCGGCAAGGGGCGCCTGTCGCGCCTCTCGCGCACCTTCCCCTTCCAGCCGACGGTGGACCTGCGCCCGGACGAGCGGGGCCAGTACTACCTGCTGTCGGTGGCCGCCAACGACCGCACCGGCCTGCTGTACGCAATCGCCAACGTGCTCGCCAAATACCGCGTCAACCTGCACACGGCGAAGATCATGACCCTGGGCGAGCGCGTCGAGGACGTCTTCCTGGTCGACGGCCCCATGCTCAACAACGCCCGCAACCAGATTTTGCTGGAAACCGATTTACTCGACGCGCTCAAGGTGTGAGCGCATCACCCTCACCGATAACCGACATTGAATCATGACAGAAGAATTATTACGCCTCTCCAAACGCATGTCCGAACTGGGCCTGAGCTCGCGCCGCGAAGCCGATGAATGGATCGCCCGCGGCTGGGTGCGGGTGGACGGCAAGGTCGTCTCCGAACTGGGCAGCAAGGTCTATCCGAGCCAGCACATCACCGTCGAACGCCAGGCCGCCGCCGAGCAGTCGAAGCGCGTCACGGTGCTCATCAACAAGCCCATGGCCTACGTCAGCGGCCAGGCCGAGGACGGCTACACGCCGGCCATCGCCCTGGTCAACGCGGAGAACCGCTGGGCCGAATGCAAGGTGGCCGAGCAGTTCCACCCGACCCAGTTGCGCAGCCTGGTGGCCGCCGGCCGCCTCGACATCGATTCCGTCGGCCTGCTGGTGCTGACACAGGACGGGCGCGTCGCCAAGCAGTTAATCGGCCACGACACCGATATCGACAAGGAATATCTGGTGCGGGTCGAATACACTGGTGGCGAGCGCCTGCCCGACGCCGACCTGAAGCGCCTGAATTTCGGCCTGTGGTTGGACGGCAAGCCGCTGCTGCCGGCCAAGGTGCGCTGGCAGAACGAGGACCAACTCAGTTTCACCCTGCGCGAAGGCAAGAAACGCCAGATCCGCCGCATGTGCGAGGCGGTCGGCCTGAAGGTGCTGGGCTTGAAACGGGTGCGCATCGGCCGCATCAAGCTGGGCGATCTGCCCACGGGCCAGTGGCGCTATCTGGGCCCGGACGAACGTTTTTAGGCCTTGCGGCCGCGCCGCGCTTGCGCCGGCGCGGCGCGGCGGCGTTTGGCCCTGTACAAGCGGGCCGTTCTGCCGCATAGTGTCGGGGAATTCGGTGTTGCTGTTTGGCAAGCCATTGGCCGCGCACCGGATGCGCCGATGTACGCAATTTCTATAGAGATAAGCTGTCGTGAACGATCCTATTCCGAATCCCCTGCGCAAAGGCGCGCCCAGCCTGGCCAACGCCATCGAACCGATCGCGCCCGGTACCAAACCGCATCATATGCGCGACCCGTGGGACATCGGCGAGACGCTCAGCCGCCTGGCCGAGAGCGGCGACGCGGTGACGATCTACCCGGCCGACAGCGTCACGCCGGTGATGGCGCGCATCCTCTCGGTCGACGAGGAATTGCCGCACTTCGTGCTGGAACTCAACGAGGGCGACTTCCTGCCGCCCGGCTCGGCCACCTTCGTCGCCTGGACCCACAACGCCAAGCTGCAATTCCAGCTCAGTTCCGGCTGGGTCAGCAAGCCCGATCGGCCGACCCTGCTGCCGGCCGATTTCCCGGCCGAATGCCTGGTGCTGGAGCGGCGCGAGTCGGCCCGCATGGAGACGCCGCTGGGCGTCTACTACGTGGCCGCCTTCGTGCTCGAGGGCCGGCCCTACGAGTTGCAACTGTATGATTTTTCGATCGGCGGCGTCGGCCTGCGCGCGCCGCGGCGCGACACCGTCGGCCTGTACGTGGGCCGCAAGCTCTCGCGCGTGCGCCTGGAACTGGGGCCGGACAAGGTCATGATCGCCGACCTGGAAATCCGCCTCTCGCGCACCTTCCGCTCCTTCCTGCTGGGCGAGCAGGTGCAGATCGGCTGCCGCTTCCTGAACCTGACGCCGGCCATGCACGAGGAATTGACGCTCCTGCTGGCCGAGCTGAGCGGCTCGCGCAAGCGCGGCGCCTGAGCGCGCCGCCCGCGCGGCGCGCGCCGCCGCAAGCGGCACGCCGGGGCCGGCAATGAGATGCCCCCACACACCCTACACGGAACCATTCTTGTAGGGTGTTTTCATTTCCGAAGGGGGCCGTCATGCAAGACCTTGCGCCCGTCGGCGTCGATCCCGGCAAGCGCGGCTTTCACCTTCGCGGCCGGGACCGGCGCCCCGGGAGCCGGATCAACGCAGTTCTTGCGCCAGCGACAGGGCGCTGACCTGCTTGACGGCCTTCATCTTCGCGCCATTCGCGGCCGTCACGACATTCGGCCCGAACACCAGGTGCGAATACACGCTGCCGTTCATCCACACGACTTCTTCGATCGAGTCGCCGGCATCGCTCATGACGACCTTGGAGACGGCCGGGCCGCCGTTCACGGCGCCGTTCACCGCCTCCTTCAGCATCGAATACTTGCCGTGGGTGGCGGCCAAGTCGATCTCCGTCAGCGCCGCGACGCCCGCGTCGGGGATCTTGAAGAAGCGTTCGACGCCGCTCCAGCGACCGTTGACGATGGTGCCGGCCGGCGCCGCCGCCGTCAACGACGCGCGCTGGAACGCCGCCGGTTTGAACGACAATTTCATCGCGGAGAGGTCGCGGTGCACTTCGGGAACGACGGGGCGCCCCTTGGCCACGCCGGGCTGGGACGCGCGCATCTCGTTGGCGCTCAGGTAACCGGCCGCCGCCTTGTTGTGTTCGAAAAAGTTTTTGACTTTCGAGTTCGATTTTTCGATGTGGCTGACACCGTCGTCGGCCTTGAGCTTGAAGCCCGCGCGCAAGTTCTCGATCTCGCTCGGAGGCGGTTTCATCGGCATGTTTTCCACGCTGACGAGTTCGAATACCCGACCATCCGATACCGCGCGGCCGGGCGGCGACGGAAGCGGCACGCCCGACGGCGCCACAACTTGCGCCGACACGCCCATGCTGGTGAACGCGGCGCAAATGAAGAGAAGCTGTTTCATGTTTTTCCTTGATTACTTGTTTCGCTCATTAAAGCGAGCAGTGTATTGACGAAGCGACGATGCGCGGTTCGGCGTTGCCGCCGGTGTATCACCAGTAGGGGAAGAAAGAGCCGAGATTGCAGCCATCCGTCGCCGATCGGCCCAAGTACACGACTCCGCTTCCATTCCACCAATAGAAATCACCAACGACGTACGCGCCGCCCAAGCTGCCTTCACACCAATGCACGGCGGCGTAACGATAAGTCAATTCCCATCCGGTACTGAGTGTTGGCTCCCATCCGGAGACAAAAAAAACATTTCGGAAATGGTAACCGTTGGTCCATAGCCAATAATTGTTGGTGGGTCAATCCCAGGCGATGCTTTCGTTGTTCGCGCAGTTTGCCCGACTGAACCATATGAGCCCGGCATGGGCGGGCATGGCATGGAAACCGCACGCCATCAATAGGAAAACCGCGAGCAGCTTTTTCGACTTGAGAAACATGGCATCCTCATATTTAATTATCATAATGAAAACGAAATAAAAGGATACTGTTGGTTAAAATCGAGATCAAGCCTGATGGACGTTCAAATTGAGGCGCATCAACCGACATCGCTGTTGCGTTGTATGAAAGGGGCGTTCCAGCCCGTTGACGGCCGCCACCGCTCGCGCGCCGGCGAGTCCGTCAATCCGGCGGCGGCCAAGAGGACATGCAAGGACTGCGAGTGCGGCTTGCATGGAGATCTACGCGGATCACTGCGACAGCGGCGGCAGCGACTTCCGGTTGGCGTTCTTTACGCCGCGCGATCCGGCACGATGTCGTGGAATTTGCCGAAGTCGAGGGTGCGCACCGAGCCCACCTTGTCCGACAGGATGTCGACGAAGTGGTGGCCGAAGTAGATGTGCTCGGCCGCGTAGGTCTGGCGCGCGTGGACGAAGTCGTTGAGCGTGTCGTCCATGCCCGAGATCGACACCGTCAGGGTGGTCGCCGATTCCTGCAAGTCCTTCTGCGTCAGGCCGTACAGGGGGCTGGCGGCGTCGATCGGATGCAGGATGGTCCAGCTCAGGGCGAAGACGCTGGTCTGGTCGCGCTCCAGCTTCAAGTCGTAGAAGCGCGTGAAGATCTGCCCCTCCAGCGTGGTTTCGCGGCGCACCAGCGCGGCGCGCACGGAGGCCTCCAGGATCAGGTTGTTGCGCTCGTTGCCGGTGCGCATCATCAGGGTCGGCGTGCCGTTGAAGTTGCTGACCACGGCGACGTCGGAGAACAGGATGCGCGAGGTGGGCCGCGAGAAGCGCGCGAACAGCAGGCCGGTGACGGCCGCCACCTCGACCATGCCGAGCAGGATTTCCGTCGACGCCACCACGTGGCCGTAGGTCGAGCCGGGGTTCATGAAGCCGTAACCCACCGTGGCCAGGGTTTCGATGGAGAAGAACACCACGTCGAGGAAGGAATCGGGACGGGCGTTGGCCACCGAGCCGGGCACCGCAAAGAAGGCGGCGGCGAAGAGCAGATTGGTGAGCAGGTAGAGGAAGCCGACCAGCAGGAAGAAGTGCGGCCAGCTCAGCGTCAGCATCCAGTGGTAGGAATCGCCCCAGTTCCAGCGCCGGTTGCCCAGGCGCTTGATTTCGGAATTGCCGAGGCGGAAAGAGCCGCGCACCCGGCCCACCTTCGGGCGCAGCGGCGGCGGCGGCTGCGGCGGCGCGCCTGCGGGGCGGTTCACATGGCGGCTCACTCGTCGTCGTTCGGATCGAGGTCGGGGAACATCACCTCGGTGTAGCCGAACTGGGTGAAGTCGACGATGCGCATCGGGTACAGGATGCCGTGCAGATGGTCGACCTCGTGCTGCACCACGCGGGCGTGGAAGCCGTCGACGTCGCGGCTGATCGCGTTGCCGAACTGGTCCAGTCCCTCGTAGTGCAGTTCGCTCCAGCGCGGCACGCTGCCGCGCAGGCCGGGCACCGACAGACAGCCCTCGAAGCCCTCCTCCTTGCGCTCCGACAGCGGCGTCAGCGCGGGATTGATGAGCACCGTCTCGGGCACCTGCGGCGCGTCCGGATAGCGGGTGTTCTGCTTGAAGCCGTAGATCACCACCTGCAGGTTGACGCCGATCTGCGGCGCCGCCAGCCCGGCGCCGTCGGCCGCGTGCATGGTGTCGAACAGGTCGACGATCAGCGCGTCCAGTTCGGCGGTGCCGAATTCGCGCACCGGTTCGGCCATGCGCAGCAAACGCGGATCGCCCATCTTGAGAATTTCACGTACCGTCATTTCGTCTCCATCTCGGTGTGGATCTGTTGCAGGAAGCTGCGGAAGGCCGGGCCCGTCTCGGGGTGCTTCAGGCCCATCGCCGTCATCGCCTTCAGGTAACCCAGTTTCGAGCCGCAGTCGTAGCGCTGGCCGTCGTAGCGGTGCGCCAGCACGCGCTCGGCCTGCATCAGCGCGGCGATGCCGTCGGTCAGCTGGATCTCGCCGCCGGTGCCGGTGCCGAGGTTTTCCAGGTAGTCGAAGATGCGCGGCGACAGCACGTAGCGGCCGACCACGGCCAGCGTCGAGGGCGCCATTTCCGGCAGCGGCTTCTCGACGATCTCGTTGACCAGCTCCAGGCCGGCGCGGTAGGCGCTGGCGCTGACGATGCCGTACTGCTTGGTCTCGGCGCGCGGCACGTCCTGCACGGCCAGCAGGCTGCACTGTTCGTATTCATACACCTCGGTCATCTGCGCCAGCACCGGGCGCACGCCGGCGTCGGTGTCCATGAAGTCGTCGGCCAGCAGGACCGCGAAAGGCTGGTTGCCGATCACCGGGCGGGCGCACAGCACCGCGTGCCCCAGCCCCAGCGGCGCGGACTGGCGGATGTAGATGCAACTGATGTGCTTCGGGATGACGTTCCTGACGATCTCCAGCAACTGCCGCTTGCCGGCCGCCTCCAGCTCCGATTCGAGTTCGTAGGCGGTGTCGAAATGGTCTTCGATGGCGCGCTTGTTGCGGCCGGTGATGAAGATCATTTCGGTGATGCCGGCGGCGACCGCCTCCTCCACCGCGTACTGGATCAGCGGCTTGTCGACGATGGGCAGCATTTCCTTCGGCTGCGCCTTGGTGGCGGGCAGGAAGCGGCTGCCCAGGCCGGCCACGGGGAATACGGCTTTTCTGATTTTTGTCATTGGTTCGTGTCGTTGGGGGGGGATGCCAGCAGCGCCAGGAGCGCCGCCTCGTCGAGCAGGCTGATGCCCAGTTCCTGCGCCTTCAGCAGTTTGCTGCCGGCCTCCGCGCCGGCCACCACGTAGCCGGTTTTCTTGGAGACCGAGCCGACCACCTTGCCGCCGGCCGCCTCGATCAGCGCGCCCGCCTGCTCGCGGCTGAGGGTCGGCAGGGTGCCGGTCAGCACGAAGGTCTGGCCGCTGAAGCGGCCCTCGCCGGCCGCCGTCTCCGGCAGCAGCGCCAGCAGCTCCTCGCGCAGGGCGTCGAGGCGCAACAGGCTTGCGCGGTGGGCCGGCTCGGCCAGCCAGGCGCTGAGCGCCTCGCTCACCTGGGCCGGCAGGCCGGCGTGGAAGCCCTCGCCCTGCTCGCCCAGCGCGCGCAGGCTCAGGCCCCGTTCGATCAACTGCCGGCTGCGCGGCTCGGTCACTTTCGGGATGCCCAGCGCGGCCAGCAGCTTGACCTGGTCGAGCCGCTCGCGCAGCTTGGCGCTGGGCGCGTGTTCATCGCTGGGCGCCACGCCGGCCGCCAGCAGGGCGTCCAGGGCCTGCTGGTTCTTCGGCTCGGCGAAGAACTCGGCGATGGCGTCGGCCACGGTGGCGCCGATGTCGGGCAGCACGCGCAGCAGGGCCGCCGGGGTACGACGCACCAACGCCAGTTGCCCCAACCACTCGGCCAGGGTCTTCGCGGTCGATTCGCCGACGTGGCGGATGCCCAGGCCGAACAGCAGGCGCTCGAGCGGCGGGCGCTTGCTCGCGGCGATGCCGTCGAGGAGGTTTTCCGCCCACTTGGTGGGCACCTTGCCCTGCTGGACGCTGTCCGGCGTGGCTTCGTCGCGCTCGTCGGCGCGCACCTTCATCGCCAGCAGGTCGTCCAGCGTCAGCCTGTACAGATCGGCCACGCCGTTCACGTAGTCGAGTTCCACCAGGGTCTCGACATAGCGTTCGCCCAGGCCTTCGATGTCCATCGCGCGGCGTCCGGCGAAGTGGCGGATGGCCTCCTTGCGCTGGGCCGAGCAGAACAGGCCGCCGGAGCAGCGCGCGATCACCTCGCCCTCCTCGCGCACGATGTGCGAGCCGCACACCGGGCAGGCGCTCGGCATGACGAATTCGCGCACCTCGGCCGTGCGCCGCTCGGGCACGTAGGCGACCACCTCGGGGATCACGTCGCCGGCGCGCCGCACGATGACGGTGTCGCCGATGCGGATGTCCTTGCGGCGCAGTTCGTCCTCGTTGTGCAGGGTGGCGTTGGTGACGGTGACGCCGCCGACCGAGACCGGCGCCAGGCGCGCCACCGGCGTGATGGCGCCGGTGCGGCCGACCTGCACCTCGATGTCCTGCACGATCGTGAGCGCCTCTTCGGCGGGGAATTTATGCGCCAGCGCGAAGCGCGGCGCGCGCGACACGAAGCCCAGTTGCTGCTGGTCCTCGAGGCGGTTCACCTTGTAGACCACGCCGTCGATCTCGTACGGCAGCGTCGGGCGGCGCAGGCCGATGGCGCGGAAGTAGTCGAGCAGGCCGGCGCCGTCGCGCACCACGGCGCGCTCCCGCGACACCGGCACGCCCAGTTGCTGGTACCAGTCCAGCAGCGCCGAGTGCGAGGCCGGCATGGCCGCGCCCTCCAGCGCGCCGATGCCGTAGGCGTAGAAGCGCAGCGCGCGCTGGCGCGTGATGCGCGAGTCGAGCTGGCGCAGGCTGCCGGCGGCGGCGTTGCGCGGATTGGCGAATTCCTTCTGGCCGGCGGCGCGCTGGCGTTCGTTGAGGCGGGCGAAATCGGCCTTGAACATCATCACCTCGCCGCGCACGTCGAGCAGCGCGGGCGGATGCGCGCCGTGCAGGCGCAGCGGGATGCCGGCGATGGTGCGGATGTTCGCCGTCACGTCCTCGCCGGTGGCGCCGTCGCCGCGCGTGGCGGCCTGCACGAACAGGCCGTTCTCGTAGCGCAGATTGATGGCCAGGCCGTCGAACTTGACCTCGGCCGCGTAGTCGACGTGGCCGACGCCCAGGCCCTCGCGCACGCGCCGGTCGAAGTTGTCGATGTCCTCGTCGGCAAAGCCGTTGTTGAGCGACAGCATCGGCACGCCGTGGCGCACCTGCTCGAACTGCGCCAGCGGCGGCGCGCCCACGCGCAGCGTCGGCGAATCGGCCGCCGCCAGTTGCGGGTGGGCCGCTTCGAGGCCCTGCAGTTCGAGGAACAGCTGGTCGTACTCGGCGTCCGGGATGGTGGGCGCGTCCAGCACGTGGTAGGCGTGCAGGTGGCGGTTCAATTCGTCCGTCAACCAGGCCATGCGGGCCTGGTCCTGTGTTTCATTCATCGTCAAAACTGTCTCAGCTAAATAAACGCAGCGCGCGGGTGGAGCCGGCCGGGATGTCGGCGGCCTCCATTTCCTGGTAAAACTCCTGCACCTGGCCGGCGATCTCGGCCAGCGCCTCGTCGGACAGGGCCTGGTTGCCGTCGTCGACGATGGTGGCGTCGAGGCGCCCCACCAGCGACTTGGCGCAGGCCACCATGGCGCCGAAACCGTCGCGCGACGGCGCCACGCAGGGCACGTCCAGCAGCAGCGTCAGGCGGGCCGTGCTTTCCTCGGCCAGCGTGACGTTGGTCGAGAGCGAGAACAGGAAGCCGCCCTCGCCGTCCGGCATCACGAAGCGGCCGTCCGGGCGCACGTCGAAGCCCTGCTTCTCCAGCGCGCCGATGAGGGTGCTGATGGCCCACGGCGCGCCGTTGCTGTGCAGGTTCACGCCCAGCTGGGCGTCGTGGCCGGCGACGAAGCGGTGCAGGGTGCGCGCCTCGGCCATGACTTCGATCATGTCGGGGATTTCCGCCTCGGCGCCGATCTCGTCGGCGACCGCGCGCAGGCGCGTGACCAGCTCCGAGTACTCCAGTTCGTTGAGCGCCGTGCTGCGGCTGGCCAGTTGCACGCCGCCCTGCAATTGCGTGTAGACGCCGCCGTGGACGATGGCTTCCCAGTCGCCGTTGACGTGCAGGCCGATGTAGTGGACCGGCTTGTTGCCGACCATGCGCAGGGTCTGCAGCACCGGCAGGATCTTGTCGCCGCGCACGGGTGCCTCGAGCGCCAGCGGCAGCAGGCAGTCGATCAGCGGGTCGACCAGGCTGATGGCCAGTTCGGCGGCCGGCGGCGGCGCCTCGGCCGGGTTCTCCGGCGCGTCCGGCTGGACGGCGCCGCCCGGCGGGCCGGACTCGAAGCTCGGCTCGTGGCGCGCCGCCGGCGCGCTCGGCGCGGCGGCC
>JANXSQ010000124.1 GCA_025356595.1 Janthinobacterium sp.
GCCGGGGCGCAAGGGCGGCGGCGCGTCGGCCGGCGCCGTCTCCATCGGCGCGCCGCCGACGGCGCTGCGCCCGCCCGCCGAGGTTTCGGTGCCGGAGTTGAACTCGGCCGTCATCAGGTCGGGGCGGCGGATGCTGCGCAGGATGCGCGGCGTGATCGAGAGCACGATTTCGCTGCGCGAGCTGTCGTCCTTCTGGCTGCCGAACAGGCGGTTCAGCAGCGGCAGCTCGCCCACGCCGGGCAGCTTGTTGGCGTTGCTGCGGTCCTCGTCGCTGATCAGGCCGGCCAGCACCTGGGTTTCGCCGTCGCGCAGGCGCAGCACGGTGGTGGCCGTGCGCGTGCCGATCTGGTAGGCCAGGGTGCCCGACTTGCTGGTCACTTCCTTGACCACGTTGCTCACCTCCAGGTTGATCTTGATGCCCACCTCGTCGTCCAGGTAGACGTTCGGTTCGACGTCGAGCTTCAGGCCGACGTCGACGTAGTTGACGCTGTCGGAGCTGACGCCGTTGTTGGTGGTGACGGTGATGACGGGGACGCGGTCGCCGATCAGCACCTTGGCCTTTTCCTTGTTGCGCACGCGGATGCGCGGATTGGCCAGGATGTTGCTGTCGGTGTTGGCGGCGTTGGCGTTGACGGTGACGGCGGCCACGCCGAGGTTGATGTTCTCGCCGTTGATGCGGCGCAGGTCGGCCACTTTCAGCGCGCTCAGGCCGCCCAGCGGCGTGCCGGCGCCGGCCAGGCTCAGGCTGGCCTGCTCGGGCCAGCGCACGCCCAGCTCCATCAGGCGCGTGCGCTTCACCTCCAGCACCTCGACCTCCAGCATCACCTCCGGATCGGCCAGGTCCTGGACGGCGATGATGCGCTCGGCCATGCGCACCATCTCGGGCGTGTCGCGCATCATGATGATGCCCAGCCGTTCGTCGGTGACGATGTCCTTCGCCTTGAGCAGGGTCTTGATGGTGAAGGCGACGTTCTTCACCTCGGCGTTGGCGAGGAAGAAGGTGCGCACCACCAGTTGCTGGTAGTCCTTCACCTTCTGCGGCGTGTTCGGGTAGATCGTGATCGACTTCTCGTTGCTGACGCTTTGCTCGAGCTGGTTGGCGCCCAGCAGCAGGCCGATGGCGTCCTCGATGCTGGTGTCGCGCACGGAGATGGTGGCGCGGATGTTCGGGTCGATCTCCTTGTCGAAGACGAAGTTCAGGCCGGACACCTTGCCGATGAAGTCGAACACGGAGCGCAGCGGCGCGTCGCGGAATTCCAGCGTCACGGGCTTGCGGTAGGCGGCCGCCAGCCGGCCGGCGCCGGGGCGTTGTTTGGCCTGTTCGTCGCCGATGCGTTTTTTCAGGTCCAGCGCGGCGCGCTGGGCGGGCCGCTCCAGCAGCACCAGGCGCAGCGTCTCCTGCGCCTGCGCCAGGTTGGCCTCGCCGCCGCGCCGGTAGACCAGTTCCGCCTCGGCCACCAGTTGGCGGTGGCGGCGCTCCTGGGCCAGCGCGGCCAGGCCCTGCTGGGCGACGGCGTTGGTGGGATCGGCCGCCAGCGCCTGCCGGTAGCAGGCCTCGGCCTCGTCCAGCTGGCCCTGCTGGCGCAGGACGTCGGCGCGGCCGTTGGCGGCGTTCGCCAGGCGCATCCTGCGGTTGGCCAGGGTGATGCGGTATTGCGCGTTGCCCGGCTCGGCCTGGGTGGCCAGCTCCAGCTTCGCCAGGCCCTGTTCGATCTTGCCCTCGTCGAGCAGGGCGTTGCCCTCCCGATAGGTCTGGCTGCCGGCGCAGGCGCTCAACAGGACACTCAGCGCCAGCAGGTTCAGGCGCGCCGCTACGGTTCGATTCAATTCATGTCCCCTACGACTAAGGATTGCTGTTGATTGAGAGGCAGATAGGTGAAGCTCAGCGCGTCGCCGCTGGCGCCGTCGAGGCGATAGTTGTCGTCGATTTTTTCGCCCACGCGCGCCACCACGTTGCGCCCCTCCGTCTGCAGAAAGTAGGCGGCCTTGCCCTCGTCGACGAAGCGGCCGCGGAAGCGGACGGGCAGCGGCGGCGCGCCCGCCGCCGCGCCGGCCGGCGCCGCCGGCTGCGCGGCGGCC
>JANXSQ010000178.1 GCA_025356595.1 Janthinobacterium sp.
GCCTATCCGCCGGCCGCGCCAAGGGCGCGGCCGGCGGCAGCGAGATTCGACGTTCACCCAAGGAGAGACACCATGAGCATCCTCAATAAACTGGCAGTTACGGCATCGGCAGCAGTCATCCTCGTCAGCCTGAGCGCCTGCGCCGGCATGTCCGCGCAAGACAAGAGCACGGCCGTGGGCGCCGGCGTGGGCGCCGTCGCCGGCTCCGTGCTGACGGGCGGCAGCGCGGTCGGCACGGTGGGCGGCGCGGCCGTCGGCGGCGTGATCGGCAACCAGATCAAAAAGTAAACCTGCCAAGCAGCCGCAAAAGCCAGAGGCCGCGACGCGGACTCTGGCTTTTTTTGCGTGCGGGGGGCTTTTTACACGAAGGCGCCGGCCATGCCGCTGGCGCCGGCGTCCTTGACCAGCTCGTAGCAACGGCAGGACGCGGCCTCCAGGCCGGCCGAATCGAGGATCTCGATGTTGCCGCGGCTGTAGGTGATGAGCTTTTGCTGCTGCAGCGCGCTGGCCGCCTTGGTCACGCCGACGCGCCGCACGCCCAGCGCGTGGGCCAGGAACTCATGAGTCAGGTGGAATTTCTCCGACTGCAGACGGTCGCGCGTGATCAGCAGCGAGCGGGCCAGGCGCGCCTCGAGCATGTGGAAGCGGCTGCAGACGGCGATCTGGATCGCCTGCGCCAGCAGGGTGTCGGTGTAGCGGTAGAGCAGGCGCTGCAGCGAGCCGGTGCGGCTGAACTCGGCGCAGAAATCGGCGCTGCCGATGCGCCCGGCGCGCCCGCCCCGCTGCACCACGGCGCGCACCTGGGCCAGCGTGTGGCCCAGCGCCACCGAGGCGCCCAGCATGCCCTCGCGGCCGACGGCGCCCACCTCCAGGGTCATGCGCCCCTCGGCCACGGCGAGCAGGGAAATCAGGCAATCGGCGGGGAAATAAATGTAGGAGATCACTTGGCCCGGCTCGTACAGCACGTCGCCGACCTCCACCGTCACGCTGTGCATCAGGCGCGACAGATGGAGCAGATCCTCGGGCGGCAGGCTGGCCAGCAGGCGGTTGCCGGCCGGCTCGCCGGCGCTCTGGCCAAGGGAACCGGAGCCCGTCATGGCGCAGTCCACGCCGGCGCCGCGCCGGCGCGACGGAAAAGATGGTCTGGGAAGCTCATTGCTGCTTTGCCTTATCGACGGGAATGCGGTGGCGGGAAACGCCGCGACCAACCGAGCGTAACGGCAATCATTTCACCCGTATGTACGGTGACGCACGGATAGGATGCGGCCGGGACGGCAAAATGCGTGCATCCGACGGGCCGCGCGCCCTCCCAAAAACCAAGAAAAAGGCCACTCCATGAACACCCCACTCCAGAACGCCCCGAAAACCCGCATGCACCCCTTGATGATGGCCGCCGCCGTCGCCGTCGTCCTTTTCTGCGCCGTCGGCACCGCCGCCGTCATGGGCTGGCTGCCGTCCTCGCTGGGCCGCGACGGCGCCGCCCCGGCCCCGGAAGTCCAGGCCGCGGCGGTCCAGCCGCAGAGCCCGCCGCAGGCACAGCACAAGCCCGTGCACAAGCCGGCGCCGCCGGCCCAGAACACTGTCTGCGGCAACTGCGGCGTGGTCGAGTCGGTGCGTGAAATCAACACCCGCGCCGACGGCAGCGGCGTCGGCGCGGCCGGCGGCACCGTCGTCGGCGGCCTGCTGGGCAACCAGGTCGGCGGCGGCCACGGCCGCGAGCTGGCGACCATCGCCGGCGCCATCGGCGGCGCCGTGGCCGGCAACCAGATCGAAGGCAACGTCAAGGCGCAGCGCAGCTACGACGTGACGGTGCGCCTGGACAACGGCAACACCCGCACCATCCACCAGACGGCGCAACCGGCCTGGCGCGCCGGCGACCAGGTGCGCATCGTCGACGGCACCATCCGCTCGAACAGCTGATACGGCGCCCCGCGCCGCAAGCGCCCGGCCCGCTGGCCTTGACCGTGCGGCAGCGCACGGATGCCGATGCAAGCAAGCATGAGAATGGAATCCATCCCGACAAATGGAGGTGGAACATGAACAAATCGACTTGGAGCGGCATCATCGGCGCCGGCTTGCTGGCCACCGCCTCCGGCTTCGGTACGCTAGGCGCGCTCGGCGCGGAAAGCGCCGGCGCGCCGGCCGCGCCCCTGCTGGCGGCGTTGCTGCTGACCAGCGGCCTGGCCGCCTGCCTGGGCGGACTGCTCGGCCTGAGCGGCGTGATGGCCTGGATACCCGGTCTGGCCGAGCCGGGCGCGGCGCGGCGCCGGCCGGAATAATGCCGATATCACGGCCTTATGTACGCCAACGAACGGAAAAACGCCCGCCGCCAGCAGACAATAAGGCATGACATCGGGTTCAGCGACGCGCTGCCGAATTCGCCGGCGCGTCGGCACGGGCGGCGCCATGCGGCGCCAACCACACCACCTCATCCACACAAGGATCTATCATGCTCTATACAATCGCCGTCGTTCTCCTCATCCTTTGGCTGCTCGGCTTGGTCACGTCCTACACCATTGGCGGCTTCATCCATATTTTGCTCGTCGTTGCCATTATCATGATACTGCTGCGCCTCATTAGCGGACGCGGCGTATAGCCCCGGGCGGCGCGAGCCGCCCGACCGACGCCGACGGCGGTGCCCGCAACAGCGCGCACCGCCGTCGCGCCGTGCACAGCGCGTTTTCCCACCGCACAACTAGGAGAATCACCATGAGAGCAATTCAATCCGGCGCACTGGCAAGCGCCCTGATCCTGGCGCTGGGCGCCTCCGGCTGCGCCGACATGTCGGCCACCGACCGCGGCACCGCCACCGGCGCCGGGGTCGGCGCCGGCCTGGGCGCGCTGCTCGGCGCCACCACGGGCGGCGGCGGCG
>JANXSQ010000016.1 GCA_025356595.1 Janthinobacterium sp.
CAAGACCTGACCCCGATCTTTTTGGACGCCCGGTTTTTTTCGCTTCGACGCTCTAAGTCCGACCGATTGCTAGCGCCCGACGCGCTCGAGGTCGCGCTCCATCAGCGCGGCCACGTCGACCAACAGATTGGCGACGCGGCCGAAAAACGCTGCGTTGATGTGCTCGAAGGTGTCGCTGGGCGCGTGGTAGTCGGCGTGGTCGGCGACGCCGAAGTATAGGAAGGGGATGCCGGCCTCGTTGAAGGGGGCGTGGTCGGAACTGTCGTTCCAGCTTTCCACCAGCGGCGCGGCAAGTCTGGAACGGTCGTGCCCGCTCAGCACGCGCACGGCGCTGCGCCCGGCCGCCTCGGCCAGCAAGGGCTTGAAGGCCGGCCACGGCGCGCTGCCGGCGACGAAGATCTCGTTGCCGTCATTGTGCGCCAGCATGTCCAGGTTCAGGTTGGCCAGCAGTTGCGCGCGCGGCACGGGCGGCGCCGCCATGAAGGCGCGCGCGCCGCGCAGGCCCAGTTCCTCGCCGTCGAAGGCGGCGAAGAGCACCGAGTGGCGCGGCGGATGGGCCTTGAAATAGGCGGCGATGGCGAGCAGCGCGGCGACGCCCGAGGCGTTGTCGTCGGCGCCCGGATACAGCTTGCCGCCGCGCACGCCAAGGTGGTCGTAGTGGGCCGAGACGACCAGGTAGCGCCGCGGCTCGGCGCTGCCGCGCAGGTAGCCGACGATGTTCGCCGCCCGCGGATAGTCGCGCCGGTAGCTTTGTCCCGGCGTCAGCAGGGCGGCCAGGCTGCGCTCGCTGAAGGAAAACGGCTGTACATAGCCTTCGCCGAAGGGCAGCAGGCCGATGCCGCGGAAACGCCGCTGCAGATAGGCTTGCGCCAGCAGGCTGCCGGGCGTGCCGGTGCGCCGTCCGGCGTAGGCCTCCGAGGCCAGCGTGCGCACGTCCTCGAGCAGCGCGGCCTGGTCGACCGGCCCGCCGGGATCGCGCGCCGCGCCGGCCAGCGGCTGGCGCATGCGCGTCTCTTCGGCGCGCTGCGCGCAGGCGACGTACAGCAGCAGCGCGGCCACGGCCAGGCCCGCGCGCAAGAGGATTTTTTTCATGGCGGCGCCGTCCCGAGGTGCAAAACGCCAGAATAACCCATCCTCGCCGACGCGCCTGGTTTGCCTGAAAAGAAACCCCGGCCAAGCCGGTCACACGCCCGATTCTGGTGCGACAATGAAAGATATTTTTCCCAGGCGCACGTACCATGACCGACGCACTGCCCGCTATCCTGCTTTCCCGCTTGCTCGACGACGCCATGGACGCCGTCATCATCATCGACGAACGCTGCCGCATCCGCTACCTGAACGGCGCCATGCAGACCCTGAGCGGCTACGCCGCCGGCGAACTGCTGGGCGAGGGCCTGGACGGCCTGCTGCCCGACTCGCTGGACGCGCGCCACGGCGGCTACGTGCGTGACTACCTGATAGCGCAGCGCGCCTCCAGCGTGCTGGGCAAGGTGCGCACCTTCGCCATCCGCCACCGCGACGGCCACACCATTCCGATCGAGATGAAGTCGGTCGACCTCGGCGTCATCGCCGGCAAACACTATTTCGGCGCCTTCATGCTCGACGTGCGCGCCCAGCGCGCGATGGAGGAAAAGAACGCCGACCTACTGGCGCTGCTGGAGCGCCAGGCGCTGTGCGACGCCCTGACCGGCTTGCCGAACCGGCGCGCCTTCGAGGCGGCGGCGGCGCAGGCGCAGGCGCGCATCGCCCGCAACGCCGCGCCGCTGACGCTGGGCGTGGCCGACATCGACCATTTCAAAAGCATCAACGACCAGCACGGCCACGCCGCCGGCGACGCCGTGCTGCGCGCCGTGGCGCAGGCGCTGGGCGACGCCGGGCGGCTGACCGACATGGCGGCGCGCCTGGGCGGCGAGGAGTTCGGCCTGCTGTTCCCCGACGCCAGCCTGGAGCAGGCGCTGCAGATCGCCGAGCGGGTGCGCCGCGCCGTCGCCGCCACCGTCACCACGGCGCCGGACGGCGCGCCGCTGCACGTGACCATCAGCATCGGCCTGGCGCCGCTGGCGCCCGGCGGCAGCTTCGACGCCGCCCTGTCGGAGGCCGACAAGGCCCTGTACCGCGCCAAGCACGCCGGACGCGACCGCGTCGTCGCGGCGCCCGCGCCGGCGCAATAAGTTGGCGCAATAAGCCGGCGCAAAAAAAAATCCGCCGCCGGGCCCGACCGGCCCGGCGGCGGACTCTTGGCCGCAACTTAATCGACCGCCTTGACCATGTCCTCGATGACCTTCTTGGCGTCGCCGAAGACCATCATGGTTTTATCCATGTAGAACAGTTCGTTGTCCAGGCCGGCGTAACCGGCCGCCATCGAGCGCTTGTTGACGATCACGGTCTTGGCCTTGTAGGCCTCCAGGATGGGCATGCCGGCGATCGAGGACTTCGGATCCTTGGCGGCCGGGTTGACGACGTCGTTGGCGCCCAGCACCAGCACCACGTCGACCTGGCCGAACTCGCTGTTGATGTCCTCCATCTCGAACACCTGGTCGTAGGGCACCTCGGCCTCGGCCAGCAGCACGTTCATGTGCCCGGGCATGCGTCCGGCCACCGGGTGGATCGCGTACTTCACGATGACGCCCTTGTGCGTCAGCTTCTCGACCAATTCCTTCAGGGCGTGCTGGGCGCGCGCCACGGCCAGGCCGTAGCCGGGCACGATGATGACGGTTTCCGCGTTGCTCATCAGGAAAGCGGCGTCGTCGGCCGAACCGGATTTGACCGGCCGCTGCTCGGCCGTCGCCCCGCCCACGGCGGCGCTGGCCGTTTCGCCGCCGAAGCCGCCCAGCAGCACGTTGAAGAAGGAGCGGTTCATGGCCTTGCACATGATGTAGGAGAGGATGGCGCCGCTCGAACCGACCAGGGAACCGGCGATGATCAGCATCGAGTTGTTGAGCGAGAAGCCGATGCCGGCCGCCGCCCAACCCGAGTAGCTGTTGAGCATGGAGACGACCACGGGCATGTCGGCGCCGCCGATCGGGATGATGATCAGCACGCCCAGCGCGAAGGCGATGGCGGCCATGGCGATGAAGGGCAACCAGGCCGGCTCGCTGCCTTCGGCGAAGCAGAACACCAGGCCCAGGCCGACCATCAGCAGGGCCAGCACCAGGTTCAGCATGTGCTGGCCCGCGAAGCTCACCGGCGCGCCGCGGAACAGGCGGAATTTATACTTGCCCGACAGCTTGCCGAAGGCGATCACGGAGCCGGAGAAGGTGATGGCGCCGACGAAGGTGCCGATGAACAGTTCCAGGCGGTTGCCGAAGGGCAGGGGCTGGCCGGCCAGCGCGATGCCGAAGGCGCCCGGTTCGGACACGGCGGCCACCGCGATGCAGACGGCGGCCAGGCCGATCAGCGAGTGCATCGCCGCGACCAGTTCCGGCATCTTGGTCATCTCGACCGTTTTCGCCAGGTAGGCGCCGATGCCGCCGCCGACCACGATGCCGATGACGACCAGGCCGAAGCCGATGCCGCCCTCGGGCATCTGCGACTTCAGCTTGACGATCAGGGCCACCGTGGTCAGCGCCGCGATGGCCATGCCGGACATGCCGAAGGCGTTGCCGCGGCGCGCCGTGGCCGGCGAGGACAAGCCCTTCAGGGCCTGGATGAAGCACACCGAAGCGATCAGGTACATCATCGTCACGAGGTTCATGGTGATGAAATTCATGCTTGCACCTCTTGCTTGGCGACGCTGGCCACGGCCACTTTCGGCGCCTTCTTGCGGAACATCTCCAGCATGCGCTGGGTGACCAGGAAGCCGCCGAAGACGTTCACGGCGGCCAGCGCCACCGCCAGCGTGCCGGCGATCTGCGCCACCGGGCCGGTGGTCAGGCCGGCCGCCAGCATGGCGCCGACGATGATGATGGCCGAGATGGCGTTGGTGACGGCCATCAGCGGCGTGTGCAGGGCCGGCGTGACGGTCCAGACGACGTGGTAGCCGACGTAGATCGCCAGCACGAAGATGATCAGATTGATGATGGTGTGACTGATTTCCATGTTTCCTCCTGTTGCATGGGAGCGAACGGCCGCGGCCGCTTCGCCTGCCCCTGTGTGTGAAACGGATGCTTTATTTGCGCAGCACTTCGCCCTGGTAGCAGATCAGGCTGGCCTTGATGATCTCGTCCTCGCGGTCGATCAGCAGGGCGTGGTCCTTGTCGAAGATCAGCTTCATGAAGTCGAGCACATTGCGCGCGTACAGGGCCGAGGCGTCGGCCGCCACCAGCGTGGCCAGGTTGGCCTCGCCGACGATGAACACGCCGTGCTTGACGACCGTCTTGCCCAGCTCGGAGAGCGGGCAATTGCCGCCCTGCTCGACGGCCAGGTCGACGATCACGGAGCCGGGCTTCATGGCCTTCACGGTCGCCTCGGAGATCAGCACCGGCGCGGCGCGGCCGGGAATCAGCGCGGTGGTGATGATGATGTCGGCCAGCTTGGCCCGTTCGTGCACCAGTTCGGCCTGGCGGCGCATCCAGTCGGCCGGCATCGAGCGCGCGTAGCCGCCCGAACCCTTGGCGATCTCGCGCTCCTCGTCCGTCAGGAAGGGCACGTCGATGAATTTCGCGCCCAGCGACTCGACCTGCTCCTTGACGGGCGGACGCACGTCGGAGGCCTCGATGACGGCGCCCAGGCGCTTCGCCGTGGCGATCGCCTGCAGGCCGGCCACGCCGACGCCCATGATCAGCACGCGCGCCGCCTTCACCGTGCCGGCCGCCGTCATCAGCATCGGCATGAAGCGCTGGTAGGTGTTGGCCGCCACCAGCACCGCCTTGTAGCCGGCGATGTTGGCCTGCGAGGACAGCACGTCCATCGACTGGGCGCGCGTGATGCGCGGCACCGCCTCGAGCGCGAAGGCGGCCAGGCCGTGCGCCGCCATCGCCGCCGTGTTCTCGCCGTCGAAGGGATTGAGCATGCCGATGACGACGCTGCCGGCGGCCATCAGGGCGCGTTCCCCGGCGTCCGGGGCGCGCACCTTGAGCACGATCTGGCAGCCGAAGGCCTCGGCCGCGCTGCCGATCTGCGCCCCGGCGGCGAGGTAGGCCTCGTCCGTCACGGAGGCCATCACGCCGGCGCCCGCCTGGACGATGACTTGATGCTGGGCCGCGAGCTTCTTCACCGTCTCGGGCGTTGCGGCAACCCGAGTTTCACCGGGCCGCGTTTCGGCCGGTATGCCTATTCTCATGAAATGCCTCCAAAAATTGATAAACTGACTAGAATCTAACACGGAATGCGGGCTGCGGAGGCTTTTTGGCCCGGCCAGGATTAGGGTGGCGCCACTACTTGACAGCGCCGTTTTCCTCGACCTAAAACGCCCAGCCCCACTTTGTTGCAGAACCGCACAAAACAGCGCCGCCGCGCCCCCGGGCCAGGAGCGCAATAGTCGCCCAAATTTCGGATGGAACATTGTCATTTATCAAGACGACCGCGCGTCGCCGGCGCGCCCGCCCATCGCCGCGTCAAGAACAGGCTAAAATGTCGGCTCTTTCAAGGATGGAACCATGCCGAGAATCTGGAAACCCTCTGTCACCGTCGCCGCGATCATCGAGCGCGACGGCCTGTTTTTGCTGGTTGAAGAAGAGACCAGCGATGGCGTCCGGCTGAACCAGCCGGCCGGCCACCTGGACCCGTTCGAATCGCTGGAGCAGGCGGTGATCCGCGAAACGCTGGAGGAGACGGCGCACGATTTCACGCCGACGGCCCTGGTCGGCATGTACATGTCGCGCTACCAGTCGGCGCGCACCGGGCTGGACGTGACCTATCTGCGCTTCACCTTCTGCGGCGAGGTCGGCGCCCTGCACGACCGCCCGCTCGACGAGGGCATCATCCGCACCTTGTGGATGTCGCGCGACGAAATGGCGGCCTGCCAGGAGCGCCACCGCAGCCCCCTGATGCTGCAGTGCGTGGACGAATACCTTGAAGGGCGGCGCGCGCCGCTGGCGCTGCTGCACACGCACGCCTCCGTCTTCAACGACGGTTGATCTTAAAAACACATTTGGAAAAGCAAGATGAGCAAGAAAAAAGTCGTGATCGGTATGTCAGGCGGGGTCGATTCCTCGGTCGCGGCGTGGATGTTGAAGGAGCAGGGTTATGAGGTGATCGGCCTGTTCATGAAGAACTGGGAAGACGACGACGATTCGGAGTTCTGTTCCTCGCGCCAGGACTGGATCGACGCGGCCAGCGTGGCCGACGTGATCGGCGTCGACATCGAGGCCGTCAATTTCTCGGCCGAATACAAGGACCGCGTCTTCGCCGAGTTCCTGCGCGAATACCAGGCCGGCCGCACGCCCAATCCCGACGTGCTGTGCAACGCCGAAATCAAGTTCAAGGCCTTCCTCGACCACGCCATGCTGCTCGGTGCCGACCTGATCGCCACCGGCCACTACGCGCGCGTGCGCCAGGCCGGCGAGCGCTTCGAGCTCCTGAAGGCGGTCGACGCCAGCAAGGACCAGAGTTACTTCCTGCACCGCCTGAACCAGGCGCAGTTGTCGAAGACCCTGTTCCCGCTGGGCGAAATCCCCAAGACGGAAGTGCGCACGCTGGCCGCCAAGCTGGCCCTGCCGAACGCGCAAAAGAAGGATTCGACCGGCATCTGCTTCATCGGCGAGCGCCCTTTCCGCGAATTCCTCAACCGCTACCTGTCGTACAAACCGGGGCCGATGAAGACGGCCGACGGCAAGACGGTGGGCGAGCACGTGGGCCTGAGCTTCTACACCCTGGGCCAGCGCAAGGGCATCGGCATCGGCGGCGTGAAGTCCTACCAGAACGCCGACGGCAGCAGCGACGCCTGGTACGTGGCGCGCAAGGACATCGAAAACAACACCCTGTACGTGGTGCAGGGCCACGATCATCCGTGGTTGCTGTCCTCGGCGCTGGAGGCCGACCAGGCCAGCTGGATCGCCGGCGTCGCGCCGCGGGCGGGCGCGCTGTCGGCCAAGACGCGCTACCGCCAGGCCGACGTGGCCTGCGCCATCGCGCCGGCCGGCGCCGGCGACTTCGCGCTGCGCTTCATGGAGGCCCAATGGGCCGTCACGCCCGGCCAGTCGGCCGTCCTGTACGACGGCGACGTCTGCCTGGGCGGCGGCATCATCTCCGGCTCAACCGGCCTGGCCTGAGGCGGCGGAGCTCACCGCCTGCTGCTTGCGCACCATGGCGATGACGGTGTTGCGGATGGTTTTCAGCACCGTGTCGGCGTTGAAGGGCTTGACGATGAAGCCGCTCACGCCGCTGGCGTGGGCCGCCTGCAGCGCGGCCGCGTCGATGTCGGAGGAGACCATGAAGATCAGGGTCTTCGGCCATTGCGCGCGGATCGCCTCGACCACCTTGCTGCCGTCCTCGACCAGTTCGCGGGCGATGCAGACGAAGTGCGGGTGGAATTTGACCAGCATCGCCAGGCCCAGGGCGCTGGTGTGGGTCTGGCCGCAGACATCGTAGCCGCCGTCCGTCAAGACCGTGTTCAGCAGGCCGCGCGAGACGGCGCTGCTATCGATGAGAACCGCTTTTAACATCATGAATGACCCCATTCCAGTAAGCTGTGTTGATACGGCCGCGCCCTCAGTGCTGGTCCCAGGCCAGCATATTCCAGCTCACGCCGAGGCGCACGTCCGTCTTTAATTGCACCAATTGACGAGAAAGATACAGTATATCGCGTTCTTTCCGCAGTCTTTCTCCCAGCGGCCCCTGCAAAATGCCGGCGCCGGCCATCACCGCGTCCAGATTGCCGTAGGCGCGCAACAGTTTCGCGCCCGTCTTCAGGCCCACCTTGGAGACGCCGGGGATGCTGTCGGTGACGTCGCCCATCAGCGCCAGCAGGTCCGGCAGCAGCTCGGGCGGCACGCCGAATTTGCGCTCGACCCAGGCGCTGTCGTGCCATTCGCCCTTGAAATGGTCCCACACCAGCGCGCCGTAGGCGATCAGGCCGTGCAGATCCTTGTCGGTGCTGGCGACGACGGCGTCGCCGCGGCCCTCGTGCAACCAGCGCATGACGGCCGTGCCGATGACGTCGTCGGCCTCCACCTCGGGAATGACGACGACGCGTAGGCCGAAGCCGGCCAGCCGCTCGTAGAAGGCCGGCAGCGCCTCGCGCAGCGGCGCCGGCATGGGCGCGCGGCCTTCGCGGTAGCCGGCGTAGAGCGCGTGGCGCCAGGTCGGCCCGCCGAAGTCGAAGGCCGGCAGCACGTGGCTGGGGGCGTGGCCGTTGATGAGTTTCTTGAACGAGGAAAGGGCGTGGCGCAGGGCGATGTCGGCTTTTTCGGCCGAATCGGGTTCGGGGCTCGCTTCATAGACGCGGCGGACGATGTTTAGGCCGTCGATTGCGAGTAGTCTGGCCATACGGATGAGGGTTATGCGCTGTCAATCGCGCATTTTACCCCATGGCGGCGCCGCGCCGCGGCGGGCGCGGCCGGCGTCCGGGCGCTCATTTCATCAGCGCGTAGGGACCGCCCCGCTCCAGCGCGCGCAGGTAGGCCGGACGGGCGTGGATGCGCCGCAGGAAGGCCGCCAGCTTCGGGTGGCCGCCGTCCAGGCCGCCGCGGGCGGCAGCCGCCTCGAGCGGGAAGCTCATCTGGATGTCGGCGGCGGAGAAGTCGGCGCCGGCGAACCAGTCCGACTTGCCCAGTTCGCCCTCCATGTAGTCGAGCTGGGCGCTGAGGTTGGGGTTGATGAAGCTGGTCTTCACCTTGCGCGCGATGGCGCGCGCGATGGGCCGGGCGAAAAACGGCATCGGGCCGCTCTCGATCTTGTCGAACACCAGCTTCATCAGCAGCGGCGGCATGGCCGAGCCTTCCGCGAAGTGCAACCAATAGGTCCAGCGCAGGCGCTCGGGCGTGCCGGCGGCGGGGATCAAGCGGCCCTGGCCGTAGCGCTCGACCAGGTATTCCATGATCGCGCCCGATTCGGCGATGGTGTTGCCGGCGTCGCTGACGACGGGCGACTTGCCCAGCGGATGGACGGCGCGCAGCGCGGCCGGCGCCAGCATGGTCTGCGGATCGCGCTCGTAGCGCTTGACCTCGTAGTCGAGGCCCAGTTCCTCGAGCAGCCAGAGGACGCGCTGCGAGCGCGAGTTGTTGAGATGGTGGACAAGGATCATGGCGGGTTTCCCGAATGTGAGTGGATGGCGCCGGCGCCCGGCCCGGCGAGTATAAGCGTAAGCCGCGCGGCGGGCGGGCGCAACAGCGGCGGCGCGGACCGGCGGCGCGGGTGCCGGCCCGTGTTGCGCGGCCGATAGCTTCCACACGGAAACAGCGTTACACTCGCTGGCGGATTGTCCGCCCTTCTCCGGAGTGTTTATGCGTCTGTTTTCCGTGCGTTACCTTACCCTGTTCGTCGTCGCGGTCGCTTGCGCGCTGTCGCTGATCCTTTCCGAGCATTACTGGCTGACCCTGCTGACCGGCGCGCTGACGGCCGTCGGTGTCGCCGACCTGCTGCAGACGCGCCGCGCGCTGCGCCGCAACTATCCCATCCTGGCCCATTTCCGCTTCATCCTCGAGGGCATACGCCCGGAGATCCGCCAGTACTTCCTCGAGGACGACACCGAGGCGAAACCGTTTTCGCGCAACCAGCGCAGCATCGTCTACCAGCGCGCCAAGGTGGAGACCGACAAGCGCCCCTTCGGCACCCAGCTCGACGTCTACGAAGCCGGCTACGAGTGGATCAACCACTCGATCGCCCCGGCCAAGGTGGCCGACCACAACTTCCGCATCGACATCGGCAGCCATCCCGACTGCCCGCGCGCGCTGCCCTACTCGGCCAGCGTCTTCAACGTCTCGGCGATGAGCTTCGGCGCCCTGTCGGCCAACGCCATCCTGGCGCTGAACGGCGGCGCCCGCGTCGGCGGCTTCATGCACGACACGGGCGAAGGCAGCATCAGCTCCTACCACCGCCAGAACGGCGGCGACCTGGTGTGGGAAATCGGCTCCGGCTACTTCGGCTGCCGCCATCCGGACGGCACCTTCTCCGAGGAGAAATTCGTCGCCAACGCGAGCTCGCCGCAGGTCAAGATGATCGAGCTGAAACTGTCGCAGGGCGCCAAGCCGGGCCACGGCGGCGTGCTGCCCGGCGCCAAGGTGACGATAGAGATCGCCACCACGCGCGGCGTGCTGCCCGGCCTCGATTGCATCTCGCCGGCCAGCCACGCGGAGTTCTCCACGCCGCTGGAGATGCTGGCCTTCATCGAACGCCTGCGCACCCTGTCGGGCGGCAAGCCGACCGGCTTCAAGCTGGCCATCGGCCATCCCTGGGAATTCTTCGGCATCGTCAAGGCCATGCTGGCGAGCGGCATCACGCCCGACTTCATCGTCGTCGACGGCGGCGAGGGCGGCACGGGCGCCGCGCCGGTCGAGTTCACCGACCACGTCGGCACGCCGCTGCAGGAGGCGCTGCTGCTGGTGCACAACACCCTGGTCGGCGCCAATCTGCGCGACAAAGTGAAGATCGGCGCCTCGGGCAAGATCATCACCGCCTTCGACATCGCCCGCACCCTGGCGCTGGGGGCGGACTGGTGCAACTCGGCGCGCGGCTTCATGTTCGCGCTGGGCTGCATCCAGTCGCAGAACTGCCACACCGACCGCTGCCCGACCGGCGTGGCGACCCAGGATGCGCTGCGCCAGCGCGCCCTGGTGGTGGAGGACAAGACCAGCCGCGTCGCCCACTTCCACCAGAACACCCTGAAGGCGCTGGCCGAGCTGATCGCCGCCGCCGGCCTGGAGCACCCGTCGCAGCTCAAGCCGCACCACCTGGTGCGGCGCATCTCGCCCAACCAGGTCAAGCTGGCCTCGGCCCTGCTGCCCTATCTGGAGCCGGGCGAGCTGCTCGACTCCAGCCAGTTGTCGCGCCTGCCGCCGGTGTTCGGCCTGTACTGGCCGGTGGCCCAGGCCGAGTCCTTCCATCCGCTGACCTGAACGGCGACGCTAAAACGGAAGACGGGATAAACGCAGGATGGGGCGCGGCGCGGCTGGCGGCGCCGGCACGACTTACTCGCCCGGCTTGCCCGGACGGGCGTGCAGCTTGATGACGCGCTGACCAGTGACCGGCTCCAGCGGCGGCGGCGGCTCGCTGCCGCAGGAGCCGCAACTGGCGCAGCCGTCGGCGCAGCTGGGCGCCGTCTTGAACACGCTCGCCAGCGCCTTTTCGCTGATGCCGCAACGGCTCAGCGCGCGCACGATGGCGCGCCGCCAGCCGGCCGGCAGGTACTTGCCCGCCGCGTGCAGCGCGGCCGCCGCGACGATACAGAAGACGATCACCTCTTGCCACATATCAGGCTCCAGTCAGGTAGACGGCGATGTGATAGGTCAGGAAGGAGGCGCCGTAGGCCAGCGCGAACATATACCCGGCCATCAGCAGCGGATAGCGCCAGCTGGCCGTCTCGCGCTTGACCACGCTGAGCGTCGACAGGCACTGCGGCGCGAACACATACCAGGCCAGCAGCGAGAGCGCCGTGGCCAGCGACCAGGACTGGGCGATCAGCGGCTCCAGCGACGAGGCCAGCGCGTCGCCCGTCTGCGACAGGGCGTAGACGGTGCCGAGGGCGCCGACGGCCACTTCGCGCGCCGCCATGCCCGGCACCAGGGCGATGCAGATCTGCCAGTTGAAGCCGATCGGCGCGAAAATCACCTCCAGGGCACGGCCCAGCAGGCCGGCCAGGCTGTAGTAGATGGGCGGGTGGGTGGCGCCTTCCGGCGCGCCGGGGAAGCTGCTGAGGAACCACAGCAGGACCATCAGGGTCAGGATGATGGTGCCGACGCGGGTCAGGAAAATCTTCGCCCGCTCCCACAGGCCGACGGCCAGGTTGCGCAGGTGCGGCCAGTGGTAGCTGGGCAGCTCCATCATTAAAGGATGCTGGCGGCTGCCGCCCATGCTGCGCTTCATCACATAGGCCACCGCCATGGCCGAGGCGATGCCGGCGAAATACAATACGAACAGGACCAGGCCCTGCAGGCTGAGGAAGCCGAGCACCTGGCGTTCCGGGATGAAGGCGGCGATGATCAGGGCGTACACGGGCAGGCGCGCCGAGCACGTCATCAGGGGCGCGATCATGATCGTCACCAGGCGGTCGCGCGGGTTCTGGATGGTGCGCGCCGCCATCACGCCGGGGATCGCGCAGGCGAAGCTCGACAACAGCGGAATGAAGGCGCGCCCGGACAGGCCGACGCCGCCCATCAGGCGGTCGAGCAGGAAGGCGGCGCGCGGCAGGTAGCCGCAATCCTCCAGGCTGAGGATGAAGAAGAACAGGATCAGGATCTGCGGCAGGAACACCAGCACGCTGCCGACGCCGCCCAGCACGCCCTCCACCAGCAGGCTGCGCAGCATGCCCTCGGACATGTGCGTGGCCAGCATGTGGCCGAGGCCGTCGACGCCCGCCTTGATCATCTCCATCGGCGTCACCGCCCAGGTGAAGACGGCCTGGAAGACCAGGAACATCAGCAGCGCCAGGATGGCCGGGCCGAACAGCGGATGCAGGACGACGTCGTCGATCTTTTCGGTCAGGTTGCCGGTATCGTGGAAGTCGTTGCTGACGGCGGCCAGGATGCGCCGCACCTCGCGCTGGGTCTCCTCGACCGTCACCGCGTCGATCGCCGCCAGGGCGTTGGCGCGCGCCGGCGGCAGCGGCAGCATCTCGTCGAGGGCGCGCAGCAGCGACTTCTCGCCGCCGCCCTGCACCGCGACGGTCTCCACCACCGTCATGCCCAGTTCCTGGGCCAGCTTGTCGGCGTCGATGACGATGCCGCGCTTCTTGGCCACGTCGACCATGTTCAGGGCCAGCAGCATGGGCAGGCCGAGGCGCTTGATCTCCAGCACCAGGCGCAGGTTCAGGCGCAGATTGGTGGCGTCGACGACGCAGACCACGGCCTGCGGCGCCCGCTCGCCGGCGCGCAGGCCGGCCACCACGTCGCGCGTGATGGCCTCGTCCGGCGTCGTCGCCGACAGGCTGTAGGCGCCCGGCAGGTCGAGCACGCGGAAGGCGCGCCCGGCCGGCGAATTGAAACTGCCCTCCTTGCGCTCGATGGTCACGCCGGCGTAGTTGGCCACCTTCTGGCGCGAGCCGGTCAGGCGGTTGAACAGCGCGGTCTTGCCGCAATTCGGATTGCCCAGCAAGGCGATCAGCGGCTCTTGCGCGGCCGCCCGCAGGGTGGTGTCGACTGCGCCCATGCTCACTCCGGCCGTATCGAGATGCAGGCCGCCTCGAAGCGGCGCAGGGCGAAGGTGGCGTTGCCGACCTTGATCGCCAGCGGATCGCCGCCCGGCATGCCGCGCTTCAGCATGCGGATGCGCTCGCCCGGCACGAAGCCCAGCTCCATCAGGCGGCGCGCCAGATCGACGCCCTCGTCGAGTTGCCCCGGCGCCGTCGGCGAAATGTGGATGACCGTGCCGCTGCGGCCCGCCGCCAGGGCATCGAGTGTGATCAGGGTAGGCGCAAGAGTCATGGGCAAAGCTTCCAGTCAGTGATAAAGGGCGCAGCCTGGGCCTGTTGCGGCGATGCCGACAGACTTGGAAATGCGGAGCGGGCTGCGGCTATTATAAACGGTAATGCGAATTGTTTCTATTTGCGGGAGGGCCGGCGCGGGATTCCCGCCGTCCCCGGCGCCGTCTGCTGCGTCCGCGCAACAGCGCCGCGCGATACGCCGCGCGACGTGACGCACGATGTGACGCATGACACGACGCACGATGCGGCGCACGCAACGCATCAAATCACTTGCAAAAGTTTTTGGATTGCGGGAGAATACAAAACGTAATGATAATGATTCTCATTAAAACAGTAACAACAATGCCTCCGGGCATCAACCTCTTTCCGTGATTCTCCAGCCAGAAGGTGTAACGATGATTGTATGTGTCTGCAACAACATATCTGATCGCGAAATCCGTCAAGCCGTCGATCTGGGCCTGAACAGCATGGCCGAGCTGCGGCGCGACTTGGGCGTGGCCACCTGCTGCGGCAAATGCCACAGCTGCGCCAGGGAAGTCTTGCGGGAACACATGGACAACCAGGCCACGCTGCAGGAGCGCGTCATGCGCCGCGGCGCCCTGGCCACATAAGGAAGAGCATGAACACAATGACGATGACGGCCCGCCCCGAACCGGGCGCGCTGCGGGAACTGCTGGCCGGGCTGAAGACGAAGGGCCGCAAGCTGGGGCCGCTGGCCTCCATCGTCGCCCTGCACGCGCTGCTGTTCTACACGGTGCAAAACGGCATGCTGCGCCAGGTCGTGCACGCCGCGCTGCCGGAAGTCATCACCGTCAACTTCATCGCCCCGCCGCCGCCGCCGCCGCCCAGCGCGCCGGCCGTGCCGAAGGCGGCGCAACTGAGCGCGCCGGCGCCGCGCGTCATCGTGCCGCCGCTGCCGCAACTGAGCGTGGCGCCGAGCGAACCGACCATCACCCTGCCGCCGCCGGCCGCCGTGGCCGCGCCGAGC
>JANXSQ010000194.1 GCA_025356595.1 Janthinobacterium sp.
TGGTTAGAGCCCAATGCCAGCGTGCGCATGCCATAGCGCGTGAAGCGCAACAGGGCCCAGGTCGCAATGGCCAGCACAACTGCACTCACCATCGGAGCGGGAAAGATTCCAAACTGGTAAAGCGCAAAGCCCGACTGTAAAAGTTCCGGCATGTTGCGTATGTCTTGACCATCAGTGAACAAGTAAGCGACGCCCGTACCAATCCCCAAGGTACCAAGTGTCGCAATCAGTGAATTCACCTTCAGCTTTGTAATAATCAGGCCGTTCACTGCGCCAAAAATACTGCCCGCCAAAATTGTTGTGACCAGTCCCGCCAGAACCATTGCGAAAGGCGCAAACCCCTGTGTCGTCATGGCCTGCATGGCCAATGCACCGAAGACAGATGAAAACACCAAGTTTGACCCGATTGACAAATCGAATAAACCTGCGCTGAGCAATAGCGTTACACCGAGCGACAGGATCAAAATCTCAGAACCGTTGCGCATCAAGGCTTCGGCATTTGGAATGCCCCAGAATACGTTGTTGCGCGATGTCAAGCTGAAGAACAGAATAAGCAGCAGGTCTACAATGACTACTAGAACGGCACTGTTGGTCAGGAATGCGCGCAGGGGCGAGGCTGTAACCAGCCGTGGATCGAGATCGCTTGTTTCAGTAATCGTTGTCATGCTGCTTCGTCCTTTTTGTAACCCACCATGATCGAGACAGCCTCTGGCACTGTAAGAGACTTTGCGGGGACATCCACAGCTGTTTTGCCGCGCCACAGGATGACTACACGGTCGGCAACGGCGAGTGCGCGTGGCAAGTCATGTGACACAACAAGAACACCCAAATTCTGCTGCGCTGTCGTACGCATGAGATCGCATACGATCTGGCTTTGTTTGGCACCGAGAGCGGCTGTCGGTTCGTCCATCAAAACGGCTGTCTTGGCCCACATCACGGCACGTGCCACCGCAACGGCTTGCCGCTGGCCACCGGAAAGGTCTCGCACAGGAACTTTAAGTGAGGGCAGTTTGATCGAAAGTTTCCGCAATGCTGCGTCGGCCTGCTCTGTCATCTGCGCACGGTCAAGCGCACCCATAAAACCGAGGACGCCAGACCGCAGACTTTCTTTGCCAAGAAACATGTTGTCGATGACAGACAGGTCTGGCGCCAAGGCCAAATCCTGGTGGACGCATTCAACGCCATTGTTCTGCGCATCAACAATTGAGTTCAGCGCCACAATGCGGTCATCAATTGTGATCGCTCCAACGTCGGGTTTATGCAACCCCTGCAAGCAGCGCAGTAGAGTTGATTTTCCTGCACCATTGTCACCAAAAAGTGCAACCACTTCACCTTTGTGAACTGTTATTGATGCGTCAATCAGGGCACGCACATGACCAAAGCTTTTGGCAATGTTGACCCCTGCAATCGCAACGTTTCCTGTCATGCGAGCAATCCTCCCTGAACACACCATCTTAATGTGGTGACGTCACCACATTGCATGATTTTGGCTCTATTGCAAGAGGGTGAATCTTTGGATGCTCTCAAAAAGGCACTCATTACATTTTTTATCGTTTGTCTGATTAGATTGCATGAAGGCATGAAGGCCCATATTGTGCCCGCCATGAACCAACCTAAAAAAAATATCAGGCCGACGCCGGTGACAATGGCAGAAGTTGCGGCCAAGGCAGGAGTGTCACCGACCACTGTTGCGCGCGCGCTATACTCCAATGGCTATATATCCGACGAAAATCGCAAATTGGTCGAAGCGGCTGTTGCAGCAACAGGTTATCGGCCAAATGTCATGGCGAGGGCGTTGCGCACCAAGCGCAGCTCCACGATCGGAATGGTTTTGTCAGAGGCAAATCGCAATCCTTTTTACACGGCCATTGCACATGCGGTGCAGATTGAAGCCATGCATCAAGGCTACACAATTCTGTCTTTCAACCACAATTTCAGTGAACAGGCTGAGCGTGCAGGCGTTCAACGTTTTCTCGATCAACATGTCGATGCGGTGATTTACTGCCACGCCTATGCGCCAGCCGACATCAAATCGGTGCGCGATGCAAAAGTTCCCATTGTTCAAATTGAGCGTGAAATCATTAAAGGCGGACATCGGTGTTTGGTGGATCCAGCCCCTGGAATGAGCGCAGCAGTCGCACGCCTTAAGCATGCTGGCCACATACATATAGGGTTCATCGGCGGCAAGCCCGGTGGTTTAGACTGGGAAATAGCGGTCGAGGAAACAGTGGAAGCCAAGCGGGTTGAAGCGTTCAAGAACGCATTACACGCTGAGGGGCTTTCCGTGGATAAGGCGTCAATGGTCTTCAGCCCGTATTATAGTTT
>JANXSQ010000201.1 GCA_025356595.1 Janthinobacterium sp.
CCGTTCCGGGCTACGCCCTCCACGGATTCCCCTTCTTTATTTGGTACACTTATCCACAGCTGCTACTCAAAAACGCAGCGTCCCGCCCTGGGTCAAATTTGGATCGGCGCGGTGGGTCAATATTGGATCGGCGCCAACAGCACAGGAATTCCGGTCCTGGCCGCAGCCATTCTTGTTTTTTCTCTGCTGGCCGGCGCCGCGACCATCCCGCGCTGGAGTCGGGCGCCGGCACCGGCGCGTTTCTGAGCCGGGCGGCCGATTCCGCTACGAAGAAGCACCCATGATAGTATACCCCCCTATAGTAATTTTGGAGGAGACACCATGGGCCACACATCACGAGAAAAGACCAAGCTGCTGAACCGGGTGCGCCGTCTGCGCGGCCAGGTCGAGGCGATCGAGCGCGCGCTGGAGGGCGACAGCGGCTGCGCCGAAATCCTGCAACTGATCGCCGCAACGCGCGGCGCGATCAATGGCCTGATGGGAGTGGTGATCGAGGACCATATCCGCGAGCATGTCGCCAGCCCCGACATCGCCAGCGATGCCGAACGCGCCCAGGGCGCGGACGAATTGATCGATGTGATCCGAAGCTACCTCAAGTAGGGGCGTACCATGGCACTCAAATCACCCTGCATCGACATTTGCGCCTTCGATGGCCCGACGGGTTTCTGCGTCGGCTGTCTGCGCACCCTCGACGAAGCGCGCGCATGGAAGAAAATGACCGATTTCAAGCGGCATCAAATCATCAACGACAGCGGCCGGCGCCAGAAGAAAATAGAGCGCCCCGCACCCGCCAGGGAGGCGAATAATGACTAAGCCGCGATCGCAGCAAACCCCCTCCGGCGGCGCCCACGAGCACGTGTTCGACGCCAGCAGCAGCCACGCCGCCGAGCGCGGCGCCCGCGTGGTGATGTGGATCACGCTGGCGATGATGGTCGCCGAGATCGGCGCCGGCTACTGGTTCAATTCGATGGCCTTGCTGGCCGACGGCTGGCACATGAGTTCGCACGCGCTGGCGATCGGCCTGAGCGCCTTCGCCTACGCCTCGGCGCGCAAGTACGCGCGCGATCCGCGCTTCGCCTTCGGCACCTGGAAGATCGAGGTGCTGGCCGGTTTCACCAGCGCGGTGTTCCTGCTGGGAATCGCCGCGCTGATGGTGTTCGCCTCCTTCGAGCGCCTGGTCGCGCCGCAAGCCATCCACTACAAGGAGGCGCTGCTGGTGGCGGTGCTGGGCTTGCTGGTGAACATAGTCTGTGCCGTGATTCTCGGCGGCGCGCACCACCATCACGACGAGGATGGCGGGCACGGGCATCACCACGGCCACGATGAGCCACACCACCACGACCTGAACCTGAAATCGGCGTATATCCACGTCCTCGCCGATGCCGCCACCTCGGTGCTGGCCATCGCCGCGCTGGCCGGCGCCTGGGCCTACGGCTGGACCTGGCTGGATCCGGCGATGGGCATCGTCGGCGCCGCCCTGGTGGGCGTCTGGGCCAAGGGGCTGATCGTGCAGACGGGAAACGTGCTGCTGGACCGCGAGATGGACCATCCCGTCGTCGAGGAAATCCGCGCGGCGGTGGAGGCCGACGCGGGCGCCACCGAGGTGGTCGATCTGCATGTGTGGCGGGTCGGCAAGCAGTCCTACTCCTGCGCCCTGAGCGTGCTCACCACGGACGCTACGTTGACGCCCGACATGGTGCGCGCCCGCATCGCCGAGCATGAGGAGGTGGTGCACACGACCATCGAAATCCACCAGCGCTGAGCCCGGATTGCGCCATGCTGGGCCGACTCAAGGGGTAGGGTGGCAGACGCAGTCCTGATCGCCGGCCGCCTCGGACAGGTTTTGCATGATGGCGCACTCCTGTATCGATTGCGGCGTCGCGCACTGGTGGCGCAGCGCCAGTAACTGCTCTTGCAGCAGGCGCAGCGATTCCATCTGTCCCTTGATGCGTTCGATGTGGTGGTCGAGCAGGTCGTTGACGCCGTCGCATCCGGCGGCCGGATTGCTTTTCAACTCCAGCAAGAGGCGGATGTCGGCCAGGCCGATCTGCAGCGAGCGGCAGTGGCGGATGAATTGCAGGCGCTCCTGATGGCCGTCCTTGTATTCGCGGTAGCCGGCGGCGCTTCTGGGCGGTTCCTCCAGCAGGCCGGATTTTTCGTAATAGCGTATCGTTTCCACGTCGCAGCCGGTGCGCTTGGCCAGTTCGCCTATTTTCATCGCGTTCTCCATGTTTCGCTTGACCCCGTAGCGACTACAGGGTTTCTAATGCAGAATACACCAATTGAGCGAGGACGTGCGATGTCGAATACCGTTGAAACGAAGGCTACATGCTGCGCCGGCACGGCTTGCTCGGCGCCCGCCAAGGCCGCCCCCGCGCTGGCCCCGATCGGCGGCGCGCGTACCTCGAAATACCGTATCCAGAACATGGATTGTCCGACCGAAGAGCGACTGATCCGCAACAAGCTGGAAGGCATGCGGGGCATCGTCCGCCTCGATTTCAATTTGATGAGCCGGGTGCTGGACGTCCACCATCAGCTCGACAGCCAGGAAAGCGTGACGAAGGCGCTGGCCGCCATCGGCATGCACGCGCTGGCCGTTGAAGCGGACGCCGCCGTCGTGGTGCCGAGCACCGCCCTGTCCGGCGCGCAGCAGGCGCTGCTGGCCGTGTCCGGCGTGTGCGCCGTGGCGGCCGAGGCGCTGGCCTGGACGACGCATACGGATGCCTCGCCGCTGGTCATCGCGCTGGCCCTGGTGTCGATCGTCGCCGGCGGCTTGCCGACCCTGAGGAAGGGCTGGATCGCGCTGAAGAGCCTGACGCTGAACATCAATTTCCTGATGTGCCTGGCCGTGTTCGGCGCGCTCGCCATCGGCCAGTGGCCGGAAGCGGCGATGGTCATCTTCCTGTTCGCCGTCGCCGAGTTGATTGAAAGCATGGCGCTGAACCGCGCCCGCAACGCCGTGCAGGGCTTGATGCAGTTGGCGCCCGATAGCGCCAGCATCCGCACCGCGGACGGGCACTGGCACGGCATGCCGGTGCTGGAGGTGAAAATCGGCGCGGTGATGCGCGTCAAGCCGGGCGAGCGCGTCGCGCTGGACGGCGTCGTGCTGGGCGGCGAATCGGCCGTCAACCAGGCGCCGATCACCGGCGAGAGCATGCCGGTGGCCAAGCGCGCCGGCGATCTCGTCTACGCCGGCACGATCAACGAAAACGGTGTGCTGGAGGTGACGGTGTCGGCCGCCGCCGCCGACAGCACGCTGGCCAAGATCATCCGCGTCATCGAGGAGACCCAGGGCAAGCAGGCGCCGACCCAGCGCTTCGTCGACAATTTCGCCCGTTATTACACGCCGGCCGTGGTCGTCATGGCCGTGCTGGTCGCCGTCCTGCCGCCGCTGCTGCTGGGCGCGCCCTTCGCCGCATGGTTGTACAAGGCTTTGGTGATGCTGGTCATCGCCTGTCCCTGCGCCCTGGTCATTTCGACCCCGGTGACCCTGGTCAGCGCGCTGACGGCCGCCGCGCGCCGCGGCATCCTGATCAAGGGCGGACAGTTCCTGGAGGCGGGCGGCAAGCTGAAGGCGATCGCGCTCGACAAGACCGGCACGCTGACGCTGGGTCGTCCCGAGGTCACCGACGTGGAAACGCTGGGCGCTTTGAATCGCGACGCGATCCTGGCGCTGGCGGCCAGCCTGGACGCCAATTCCGACCATCCGCTGGCGAGGGCCATCGTCAAGGCGGGGCCGGCCGCGCACCGCGCGGTGGCGCGCTTCGCCGCGCTGCCGGGACGCGGCGTGCAGGGCGAGATCGACGGCCGCCTCTACTACCTGGGCAACGCCCGCCTGATCGAGGAATTGGGCCTGATGACGCCCGCCGCCGGGGCGCTGCTGCTGCGCCTGCAGGGCGAGGCGAAAACGGCGCTGGTGCTGGCCTCGGCCGAGGCGGCGCTGGCCGTCATCGCGGTGGCCGACGTGCTGCGCCCGCAGGCGGCGCAAGCCGTCGCGCGCCTGAACGCGCTGGGCATCACGACCGTCATGCTGACCGGCGACAACGCCCTGACGGCGCAGCGCATCGGCGCCGACGTCGGCATCGCGCAGGTGAAGGCGGAGCTGTTGCCGGAGCATAAGCTCGACGAGATCCGCCGCCTGCAGGCGCAGTACGGCGTCGTCGGCATGCTGGGCGACGGTGTCAACGACGCGCCGGCGCTGGCGCAGGCCGATGTCGGCTTCGCCATGGGCGCGGCCGGCAGCGACACGGCGATCGAAACGGCGGACGTCGCCTTGATGGACGACGAGCTGGGCAAACTGGCCGGCTTCGTCGAGCTGAGCCGCAAGACGCGCCGCGTGCTGGCGCAAAACATCAGCTTCGCGCTGGGCATCAAGGCGGTCTTCTTCGTGCTCGCCCTGAGCGGCGCGGCGACCCTGTGGATGGCGGTGTTCGCCGACGTCGGCGCCAGCCTGCTGGTGGTCTTCAACGGGCTGCGCCTGCTGCGCCGCGACGGCAAATAAGTCCGGCAGGCGGCTAGTCGACGACGCTGACGTTCTTGCCGCTGAGGGTGCGCTGGGCCGGGTTGCCGCGCACGCTGATGCGGCCCGAGCCGCTGCTTTGCGCCACCAGCGTGTGCGTCACGGCGACGCGAATGCCGCCCGAGCCGTAGCTGGCGAGCTTGGCCGTTTCGCTGCTCAGGGCGTCGAGTTGGGCGCTGCCGGAGCCGTGCACCTGCACGGCCAGATCGCGCACCGTACCGCTGGCCCTGACGGAACCGGAGCCGTACAGATCGGCGTTCAGCGCGCCGCCGCGCAGCTGGCCCAGCGTCAGGCGGCCGGAGCCGTGCAGGCTGGCGTTGACGCTGGCCGCGTCCAGCTCGCCGGCGTTGACGCCGCCCGAGCCGCTCATGCGCAGGGCCAACTGATCGACGCGGCCGGACAACTGGAGCGGACCGGAACCCTTGCTGCTGAGGTTCAGGGCGCCGCCGTCGAGGCCGCTGACGATGACGCGGCCCGAGCCCGACGCGCTCAGTTCGCTCAACTGCGCCACGCTGTAGCTGACGCGGATGCCGTTGCGGCTGCGCACGCCGCCGTCCACCCACAGCTTGAGCGTGCCGCCGGATATGTCGCTGTGCACCAGCGGCAGCAGATTGCTGTCGGTTTCGATGTCCAGCGAGGGCGCGCCGCCGACCCGCACCTCGAGGCGGATCGGGCCGCTGACCTCGATGGCGCTCAGCGCGCCCACCGGGCGCAACTCATGCGCGATCTGTTCATTGCCCTGCACGCCGTTGCTGTCGTAGCTGGAGTAAGACTGGCCGTCGCCGCCCGGCATGACGATGACGCAGCCGCTCAGGGCGAGCAGGCTGGCGATGGACAAAAAAGTACGCATGGAGATTCCTTTACGATGCGCGCGTCGGGCTTGCGGTCCCGGCGTGTCGCGGTTGGCTACGCGCGCCGGCGTGGCCGGCGAGTCGGGCCCGCGGCCCGGTCGATCTGGCGATGAAGGTAAGGGGAATGCCGGCGGCGCGCCATGCGCGTGCGACGGATTGCAGGAAAAGGGTGTCGAATTGCTAAAAAAGCGGCTGTTGTGTCGTTCCACGCGGGAACTCGGGCGGCCGCGGCGGGCCGCCCGATGAAGGGCTTAGCGCTGCGCGATCAGGCGGCCGTTGACGACCTTCACGCGCTGGCCGGCCTGGCGGCGGCTGGCGCCGGCTTCGGTGAAGCTGCGCATCCCGCCGTTGCTCATGCGCACGCGCACCTGGGTCTTCAGCGTTGAGCGGGCGTGCTTCTCGATCGAATTGCCGGCATAGCCGCCGCCGACCGCGCCGGCCACCGTCGCCAGCGTGCGGCCGTTGCCGCCGCCGATCTGGTTGCCCAGCAAGCCGCCGACGACGGCGCCGCCCACCGCGCCCACGCCCGTGCCGCGGGCCTGCTGCTGGTAGCTGCGCGTCGAGATCACCGTGCCGCAGCTCTGGCAGGCGGTGGCGCGATTGCCGTGGTGCGAAGGCGAGGCCTGGGCGGCCAGCGGCGCCGTCGCCAGCAGCGTGGCGAAGGCGGCGCACAGGGAGAGGGTAGGGAAGCTGAATTTCATGAGGTGTCCTTAGGATCGCAATGTTGCCACAGTGGCACAGACGCCCAGCATACCTCTTGCGCCTCGCCTTGGGTAGGCGCGCCGCGTTTCAGGCGCAAGCAGATGTAACAGCGGCGCCGCGCAGAGAAGTTGGCGGGACGGCAAAAAATCCGCCGGCCGGGCGGCGCGCTCGTGCCAGCGGGCGTCGGTTTCTTGGGGGCCGGACCCGGGTCTGGGTCCTTGCTTGGTCTTAGCGCATCGGCGCGCCGCGCTGCTCTTTCCAGTGCCACCAGTCTTTGCGGCCGGCCGGCAGGTCGGGAAAAATCACTTGCGCGATGGCGCAGCGGAAGACGTCCTCGACGCAGGGATCGAGGCGCTGCCCCACTTGCAGCGATAGCGCCTGATACATGTCGAACGGTTCGCGCGTCGCCAGTTCGGCCAGCGAGGTGCAGCCGAGATCCCAGATGTCCTGCGCCGAGGCCGGGCCGACCGACACCAGCGACTGGAATTGCGCCATCGCCGTCAGGTAGACGCAGCGCTCCAGCGGCAGCGCACACAGCGCCGCCAGCGCGTCCGGCGCAACCTCGGCCAGCGCCTTGAAGGACAGGCCGCACTTGCGCAGCGCCGCCCGTTCCGGTGGCAACAGGGGATGTTTCATAGTGGACGCCTAGGCAAAAGGGCGGGGCGCGGAACTTCTGGTCTGGCTGTCGGCATGCGTACTTTCCGTGCAGGGTTGCGGTGCCAAGGATGGCGATTGCCGCGCCAATTAGCGGAATTCCTCGGCCACCAGATTGTATTTCTGCATCTTATGGTACAGGGTCTGCTTCGGCAGGCCCAGCACCAGGCTCGCCTCCGTCACATTGCCGGCGTAGTTGCGCAGCTCCTGCTCGATGAGCGCGCGCTCGAAGCCGTTGACCTGTTCCGCCAGCGAACTGGGCGCCGCCGCGCGCGCCGCCAGCAGGCCCGATTCGCCGCCGGCGATGCCGAGCACGAAGCGGTCGGCGATGTTGCGCAGCTCGCGCACATTGCCCGGCCAGGCGTGCGCCATCAGCGCCTGCATCTGCGCGCTCGAGACCAGCGGCGCGGCGCGGTTGTAGCGCGCCGCCGCCGCCAGCGCGAAGTGCTCGAAGAGCATCGGAATGTCCTCGCGCCGCTCGCGCAGCGGCGGCAGGTGCAGCACGATCAGATTCAAGCGGTAATACAGGTCGCTGCGGAATTTCTGCTGGCCCGACAATTCCTCCAGGTCCAGCTTGGCGGCGGCCACCACGCGCACGTCCAGCGGCACGGCCGTGTTCGAGCCGAGCCGCTCGATGTAGCGCTCCTGCAGCACGCGCAGCAGTTTCACCTGCAGCGACAGCGGCAGGCTTTCGATTTCGTCGAGGAAGAAGGTGCCGTGGTCGGCGTGCTCGATCTTGCCCACCTGGCGCTTGGCCGCGCCGGTGAAGGCGCCCTGCTCGTGGCCGAAGACCTCGCTCTCGAAGATGCTCTCCGGGATGGCGCCGCAGTTGACGGCGACGAAGTGGTGTTTGCGGCGGTGGCTGTATTCGTGCAGGCAGCGCGCCACCATTTCCTTGCCGGTGCCGGTGTCGCCGTAGATCAGCACGTCGGCCGGCTCGTTGGCGACGTCGAGGATCAGGCGACGGATGTCGCGCATCGCCGCCGAGTTGCCCAGCAGGCGAGATTCGATGCCGTCGCCATCCTCCAGGCGGCGGCGCAGATTGTGCACCTCCAGCGTCAGGCGGCGCGTCTCTAGGGCGCGCAGGATGACGTCCACCAGTTGCTCGGACGAATAGGGCTTTTCGATGAAGTCGTAGGCGCCGTTGCGCATCGCCTGGACGGCCATGGTGATGTCGCCGTGGCCGGTGACGAGGATCACCGGCATATGGGCGTCGAGGGCCTTGACGGCCTGCAGCAGCTCCAGCCCGCTCATGCCGGGCAGGCGCACGTCGGTGACGACGATGCCGGGGAAGTTCGGCGCCAGCAGCTTGTAGGCCAGTTCGGCCGAGTGGAAGGATTGCACCTCCAGGCCGGCCAGTTGCAGCGCCTGCTCGCTGCCGGCGCGCACGGTGGGGTCGTCCTCGACCAGCAAGACTTTCAAGCCCTCAAACATGTTTTTCCTCCTGCTGAGCCATATTCAGCTCGATGGTGAAGCGGGCGCCGCCGCCGGGCGGGTTGTCGGCGCGCAGGGTGCCGCCGAACTGGCGCGTGATCTGTTCCGAAATGGCCAGGCCCAGGCCCAGTCCGACGCCCTGCGGCTTGGTGGTGAAGAAGGGCTCGAAGAGGCGCTCGCGCACCTCCTGCGACAGGCCGGGGCCGGAGTCCGTGACGTGGATGAGGATCTTCTCGGCCGCGCGCAGCACCTCCACCGTCAGCGTGCGCGGCGCGCAGCCCAGCATGGCGTCGAGGGCGTTGGCGAACAGGTTCACCAGCACCTGCTCCAGGCGGTTGCTCTCGCACAGGGCGAAGATGTCGTCGCCCGGCGCGTGCAGGGAGAAATGCACGTTCTCCACCTGCAGGCGGCGCTCGACGAGGAAGAGGGCGTTGGTGATCGCCGTCGGAATCGACACCGACGTCAGGCTGGTCGTCGACTTGCGCGCGAACACCTTCAACTGGCCGGTGATGGCGCCCATGCGCGCGGCGATCTGGGAAATCGTCGCCAGATTGTTCTTGGCGTCGTCCAGGCGGCCCCGCTCGAGCAGGATGACGGCGTTGTCGGACATGGTGCGCAGCGCCGTCAGGGGCTGGTTCAGCTCGTGCGTGATGCTGGCCGACATCTGCCCCAACACGGCCATCTTGCCGGCCTGGAACAGCTCGTTCTGCGTGATGTGCAGCTTGTGCTCGGCCTGGCTGCGCACGGCGATCTCCTGGCTCAGGCTTTGCGTCATCGCGTTCAGCTCCGAGGTGCGCTCGGCGACCATGGTTTCCAGGTTGTCGTAGGCGTGCTGCAGCTCCTCCTTGGCGCGCAGCTTGTGCGCCAGGGCTTGGCGGCGCTGGCGCAGGTAGAAGAACAGCAGCAGGAAGAAGCCCAGCACGACGCCGGAGAACACCGCCGCCGCTTGGGCGCTGGAGCGCGCCTGCAGCAAGTCCGACAGGTAGATGAATTGCCAGTTGCTCGGCGAATTCAGTTGCAGCTGGGTCATCACGCTCGAGCTGGTCCTGGCCGGCGCGCCGGGCATGGCCTGGTCGCGCACGGAGATGACGCGCGCGCCGTTGCCCAGCAGGCGGTCGGACAGGAAGGGGATGGGCTCCAGGCGGTGCGAGTAGTACTGGCGCGTCTGTTGCAGCAGGGCGCCGACCTCGGGCGTCAGCGGCGCCAGCGTGCGGTATTTCCAGGCCGGCACCGAGGTCAGGAAGATGACGCCGTGCTCGTCGGCCAGCATCACCTTGTCGGCGCCCTGCACCCAGCGCTTCTCCAGGCTTTCGATGTTGACCTTGACGGTCGCCAGGCCGAGCATCTTGCCGTTGTGGTAAATGCCGTGGGCGAAGAAGTAGCCCGGCTCCAGATTCGTCGTGCCGACGCCGTAGAAGCGTCCCGGCGTGCCGCGCAGCGCGTCCTGGGCGTAGGGGCGGAAGGAGACGTTGTCGCCGATGAAGCTGTCCTTGCTGCGCCAGTTGCTGGCGGCGTGGGTGATGCCGTTCAGGTCGCTGATGAAGATGGTTGCCGACTTGGCCTGGATGTTCATCTGCTCCAGGTACTGGTTGACCGAGGCGATCAGCTCCGGATCGCGCGGCGATTGCAGCAGGCGGATCACGTCCTTGTTCAGCTCCAGGGTCTTGGGCAGGAAGTCGTATTTCGCCAGCGCGTTCTCCAGGCTGCTGACATACACCTCCAGGCGCTGGGCGCCGCCGGCCTGCAGCTTGTCGATGGCCAGGCGCTCGGTCCAGAAATACACTTGGTAGACCACCAGCAGGAAGCCGGCCAGCACGCCGCCCCAGGCCAGCGCCTGGCGGCCCGACCAGCGCGCCGCGCCCTGCCGTCCGCGCGGCCCCGTCTTGTTCCCAATAGTCATCGTCATCGTGTGTTCGGCCGCATAGAGGCCACAGTATCGCATTGAAGAACTCTGTCCCGCCAGAATGAAATGAGCCGCCGGGCAGGGTATGCCGGGCGGCTCAGTGTTCAGGACGGCGGGGCCGTCAGCCGAAACAGGGTGGAGAGCGGTATCAGGCGGCCTTGAGTTGCTCGGCCACTTGCGTTTCGCCCTGCTGCAACTCGTGGTTGCGCGCGGCGTCCTCTTCCGAGGCCAGTCCGCCCTCCCACTTGGCGACGACGGCCGTGGCGATGGCGTTGCCGACCGCGTTGGTGGCAGAGCGGCCCATGTCGAGGAACTGGTCGACGCCCATCAGCAGCAGCAGGCCCGCTTCCGGAATGTTGAAGTGGGTCAGGGTGGCGGCGATCACTACCAGCGAGGCGCGCGGCACGCCGGCCATGCCCTTCGAGGTCAGCATCAGCAGCAGCAGCATGGTGATCTGGGTGCCGAGCGGCAAGTCGATGCCGTAGGCCTGGGCGATGAACAGCACGGCGAAGGTGCAATACATCATCGAGCCGTCCAGATTGAAGGAGTAGCCCATCGGCAGCACGAAGCTGGAGATCTTGCGCTGCACACCGAACTGGTCCAGTGCCAGCAACAGTTTCGGATACGCCGCCTCCGAGCTGGCCGTCGAGAAGGCCAGCAGGAAAGGTTCGCGGATCAGGCCGACGAGCTTGAAGACGCGCGGTCCCAGCACGACGAAGCCGGCGCCGATCAACAGCATCCACAGGCAGAACAGGCCCAGGTAGAAGCCGCCCATGAACTTGGCGAAGGTGGCCAGCACGCCCAGGCCCTGGGTGGTGACGACGGAGGCCATCGCGGCGAAGACGGCCAGCGGGGCCATCGTCATGATCGCGCCGGTGATGCGCAGCATGACCTGCGCCAGTTGGTCGACCACGGCCGTCAAGGCCTTGCCGGCCTCGCCCATGCCGGCCAGGGCGCCGCCGAAGAAGATCGAGAACACCAGCACTTGCAGGATTTCATTGTTGGCCATCGCCTCGATGGGCGATTTCGGCACCAGGTGGGTGACGAAGTCCTTCAGCGTGAAGGCGGCCGTTTTCAGGTTGGTGGCGGTGCCCACTTCGGGCAGCGGCAGGCCGAGGTTGGCGCCCAGCTGGAACAGATTGGACAGGATCATGCCCAGCGTCAGCGAGACCAGCGAGGCCATGACGAACCAACTCAGCGCCTTGATGCCGATGCGGCCGGCGGTCTTGCCGTCGCCCATGTGGGCGATGCCCACCGTCAGCGTCGAGAACACCAGCAGCGAGATGATCATCTTGATCAGGCGCAGGAAGACGTCGGTGACGATCGACATGTGCGAGGCGATGTCCGCGGACAAGGCCTTTTCGGGGAAGGTTTCGTGGCAGAGATAGCCCACCAGGATGCCGAGTACCATCGCTACCAGGATGTATACCGTTAATGGCCGTGTTTTTTTCATCTTGACTCCTCCAATTGAGTGCCGCCGGGCGCGGACTCTGTGATGTATAGCGAGCAACACGAGCACGCCGGGCGCTATGCTGCACCCTCCCGTGTTTTTGAATGCCTACAAGTTCTTCAATGCGAGCTAAGTACATAGCAAACGCCATGCCCGCTGCGGGAGGAGGACGCGGCCGGGCTAAGGGCTTGTTTTGAAAGGGATTTATTTCGGCGCGGAGGAGGGGGCGCGGGGTGCCTGCGCGAAAACTTGGACGGGGCGCCGCTTCGGCGTATGGAATGTCATACGCCTGTCACATGGCGAAGCGGCGGATAATTCCTGAGGGAAATATCCGCCGCCGGGAGGGAAAGCGCCTGCCGGCCGGACCGGCAGGCCGGCGCCGGTGTTAGAACGTGAAGTTGGCCGTCAGGCTGGCCGAGCGGGGCGCGCCCGGCGTGTAGCGGAAGCCGCTCTTGTTGATCGACGCGACATAGCTCTTGTTGGCCAGGTTGTAGACGTTCAACTGCAGCTCGACGTTCTTGCTGATCGGATAGGACGCCATCGCGTCGGCCACCCAGTAGGACTCGGTGTGGGTGGGCGTGCCGACGGCGCCGTCCTTGCCGCGCAGCAGGGAGTCGACGAAGCGCACGCCGCCGCCCAGCTTCAGGCCCATCGGCAGGGTGTAGGCGGTCCAGCCGGTGAAGGCTTGCTTGGGCGTGTAGTTGAGCGCGCTGCCGCCGTCCGAGGTGACGGCGGCGCCGGCGACGACGCTGGTGTCCATGCGCGTGTAGCCGGCGCTGATCAGCCAGTTGCGCGCCAGTTCGCCGGTCACGCCCAGTTCCACGCCCTGCACCCGTTTATGGCCGGTCTGGTAGTACTGCTTGTCGAGCGGATCCTGTTCGATCTCGTTCTTGACGTCGGTGCGGTAGAGGGCCGCCGTCAGCGCCAGTTTTTGCTTCAACAAGTCCCACTTGGCGCCGATTTCCTTGGTCGTCGTCGTTTGCGGATCGAACTTCGGGTTGGCCGCGCTGCTCAGCGAGGCATTGAAACCCATCGCGGCGCCGCCCGGCGGCTGCTTCGAGCTGGCAATCATCGCGTACACGCTGCTGTCGGGCGTCGGCTTGTACAGGGCGGCCAGCTTGCCGTTGAACAGGGTGTCGGACAGGTCGAGGTTGGTCGGGATTTGCGTGCCGACCGGCAGCGTGGGGTTGGCGGCCAGGGTCGACAGGGCGACGGCGGCGTAGCTGGCGTTGAAGTGGTCGACGCGGACGCCGCCGCTGATCTGCCATTGCTCGCCCAGTTTCAGCGTGTCGAACACATACGCGCTCTGGGTGTTGATGTGGAACTCGGCGCGGGTGGGCGTGCGCACCAGGTTGCGGCCGTCGACGGGCGCGCCCGGGTTCGGGCGGTACAGGTTCGCGTCCGGCAGGGTGCCGGTGCCGCCGACGCCGTACGCCGTTTGCCGCTCGCTGATGAGCTCGACGCCGCCGACCAGCGCGTGCTTGACGGCGCCCGTGGCGAACTCGGCGGTCAGCGTCGTCTGGGTGGCCAGGATTTCATTGGTCTGGTCCTTGGTCGTCGGCAGCGTGCGCTTGAGCAACCAGGTGGACGGGTCGTTCTTGTTGGCGCCGTCCTTTTCCGTGACCAGGTTGGCCGCGTTGCCCATGAAGGACGACAGCAGGTAGTTTTGCTGGGTCTTGCCGTAGCGGGTGGTGTTTTGCAGTTTCAGCGTCGGCGAGAAGTCGTGCTCGACGCGCAGCGTGGCCATGTCGGCCGTGACGTGGTCGAAGTCCTGGTTCGAGCCGTAGAAATTATGCGAGTCGACCATCGGCGCGTTGCCGATGTAGGGACGGCCCGGCGTTTCCTTGCCCGGCGTGGTGATTTTCACGTCCGGGCTCGTGTAGCCGGGCAGGCCGACGGTCGGCACGCCGCCGTCGGGCACGTTGTCCTGTTTCACGTGCAGGTAGTTCAGGTACAAACGGGTCGGGCCGTTCAGGCCGAAGGCCAGCGTCGGGGCGACGGCCCAGCGTTTGTTCTTGACGACGTCGCGGGCCGGGTTGCCGCTGTCCTGGTCCAGCACGTTCAGGCGGAAGGCCGTGCCGCTGGCGGCGTCGATGACCTTGTTCCAGTCGGCCGTGGCGCGCTTCTGGCTGCCGCTGCCGACGGCCGCCGACGCGGAGAAGGCGTTCTCCAGGTTCGGCTGCTTGGAGCTGAGGTTGATCGAGCCGGTCGGCGAGCCGCGCCCGCCGTCGGTGCCGGCCGGACCCTTGAGCACGTCGATCTGTTCGATGTTGAAGACGTCGCGCGAGATCGAGCCGACGTCGCGCACGCCGTCGACGTAGATGCTGCCCGAGGTGTCGAAGCCGCGCATATAGACGGCGTCGCCCGTGCTGGTGCTGCCGTTTTCGCCGAGGAAGAAGGTGCCCACGCCGGGCGTGTTGCGCAGCGCCTCGGTCAGGGTCACCGCGCCCTGCTGCTGGATCAATTCCTTCTTGATCACGGTGATCGATTGCGGCGTGTTCACCAGCGCCTCCGTGTATTTCGGCGAGGCCGCCTTGTCGGCCTTGAATTCCTTCTCCTGGCTGGCCGTGACCTTGACTTCCTGCAGCGTCTGCGGCGCGGCGGCGTTGTCGACGGCCTGGGCGGCGACCGGCAGCAGCATCAGCGCCAGCGCCGTGCTCATGTTGTGGTTGAAACGGGACTGCGCGTGCTTGCGGCTTTTGATCGGCGCCATATGCATCTCTCTGCTGTGTATACCTGAAGGTGGGGCTGGCTGGCTGCGGCAAACATCGGCGCGGCGGGCGCGCTATGCCGGTGGCTGGCTGGGAGTGTGTCGAATCGGCGCTTATTGTAACGAATACTCACAATCATGTAAATGAGAATTGTTGCTATTCGCATTTGTGTTTATCCCGGCGGACAGGCGATTGTGGCGGGGAGGGCGGCGCAGCGCTCCCATGATGATATATTTTTAATCATCATGTTTTTTTTGACTCGCTGCGCCGAAACGACAGGGCAGGGAAATATATTTTTAAAGTGTGCCGTTGGGCAACTTTTCGTTTTATACTCGCGTCCTTGCTTGCTTGCATTTCGGAAATTATCTTCGATCCGCTGCACGCATTATTCCCGGGTGTTTTTGTGCGGTTTTATGACATTTCTCAACGTTGTCAGCTGGCTTGGTGGGTGTGGATGCGGGCCTTGGCTTTTGCTTCCGATGTAGCGGATTTATGTTGCCGAGATTTAATAAATTGCCGCCCAGCGTCGCCTTGAATTCATGAAGGCCTTTTTCGGTCATCCCAGTACGGCGCAATATCATTGCTATTAATGCAGCAATTATATTTGACTGATGGAAATATAATTTCCGAAATTCAACTAAAGTCGGCCACTTTTTTGACGTTAAGAATCGTAAGACTTCTCTGTTTCACAGTATTGAAGATTTTATGTTGCGGAAAAGCTAAGAATATCGAGCTGCCGGAACAATGCCCGACGAGCCAGCGCTGCAGTAGAGCAGCGCGGTTTTTATCCAATTCCGCAGTATGTAGTTCCAAGGAGAATTAAAATGAGCGTAGTAACCGGCTGGGGTTCATCACAAATTGCCGCAATGACGACAGCGTTCGTCGCAGGCCTACACACAGACGATGTCGCTGCGCTCTCTTCCTCCCAAGTGGGTTGGATGACGACGGCGCAAATTTCCGCACTGACCACGGCGAACATCGCCAACGGTTTGACCGCGACGGCCCAAGTGGTGGCGCTGACATCGAGTCAGGCCGCCGCTTTGTCGTCCGCGCAACTGATCGCGCTGTCGACCGCCAATTTGGCGGCGATGGAATCGGCCGACGTGGCCGCGCTGAAAACCAGCGGCATCGCCGCGCTGAGCTCGACCCAAGTGTCGGCCCTGAGCTCGACCCAAGTGTCGGCCCTGACCAGCAGCCAAATCATCGCCTTGACGACGAACAACATCGCCAACGGCCTGACCGCGACGGCCCAGGTGGTCGCGCTGACGTCGACGCAAGCCGGCGCGCTGACCTCCGGCCAAGTTGCCGCCCTGTCGACCGTCAACGTGCGTTCGCTGGAAACGGTCGACCTGGTCGCCCTGAAAACGAACACCATCGCGGCGCTGAGCTCGACGCAAGTCGGCGCCATGCTGACCACGCAAGTGGCGGCCCTGACCAGCAGCCAGATCGGCGCGCTGACGACGAACAACGTCGCCAACGGCCTGACGTC
>JANXSQ010000225.1 GCA_025356595.1 Janthinobacterium sp.
CCGTTTTTAGGACCGACAGGCGCGACTCTCATCGTGGCGCGGAGAGACATCTCCAAACAGACGCCGGATAGATTTAAGCGAGCCTACTCACATCATACAAAATCAGCTTGCAAAAAGGAGGGTGACCATAGATTTTTTTGCCTTATGAGCCTTGAGCGTGGGCGCGCCATCCGCCGCCGCGCGCGGCCGACGGCGCTGCGCTCACGGCGCGCCCTGCGCCCCGATCGCCGCCTTCACCTGAGTCTTGCGCAACTGGCGCGCGCCGCTGCCCATCGCCTTGTCGATCTGCATCTCCGCGACGAAGCGGCTGCGGTAGGCGGCATCCCGCGGCGTGAACAGGCTCAGGCGCTCCCGGGCGCGCGTCACCGCGACGTAGAAACGGTTTTCCTCTTCGCGCGACTCGGCTTTGCTGCGCGGGAATTCGTCGATGGCCAGATAGGGCACCAGCACGTGGGCGTATTCCAGGCCCTTGATCTGGTCGATGCAGGCGATGGTCACGCCCGCCTTGGCGTCGGCCACGCCGCTCTCCATCGTGTCCAGCCAGGTCGAGAAGGAGGCCATGTCTGCGCCCTCCTCGACGCAGACGGCGACGAATCCGGCGATCGACTTCGCCACCACCCGCGCCTGGTCCGGATCGACGTAGATGCGGCGCGCCGTCTGCTCCAGATTCATCAACTCGCAGACGTGTTGCAGAGCCGCGCCGGCCGGCGCGTCCGGCGCCAGGGCGCGCAGGTACTCGACCGCCGCCAGCGTCTGCGCGGCCTTGTCCTTGTTGCTCGACTTGCCCAGCTGATTCGTCAGGAAGCCCTCCAGCAATTCCGGATAGGTGGACACGTCTTCCTTGGCCTGCTGCAGTTCGGCGTGGCTGAAGGGAATCTCGGCGAAGACGATCAGGGCTTCGAGGATCTCGGCGCGGCGCTGGGCGCTCTGGATGCCGTGCAAATCCTTGCGGGCGATCGCCACCATGCCGCGCAGCATCAGCACCTCCTGGCTGCACAGATAGCTTTGCATCGCCACGAAGGTGTAGGGAATGCGCTGGCGGAACAGCGCCGTCTCGACGCGGATCGACTGGTCGCGGTCGCGCAGCAGGATGGCCGCCGCGCCGAAAAGGTGGCCGTCGGCCTGCCAGCGCTGCAGCGCCGCCACCAGTTGCGCGGCGCAGGCGCCGGCGTCGGTGGCGTCGTACTCGAGCAGGTCGATCTGCGTGCCGCGCGCCAGGGCCGAGGCGCTCGCCTTGTCCTTGAAGGCGCCCACCGCCGCCGCCAGCTCCGGCCCGTAGCGGTAGGAGCAGGTCAGCGGATAGCGCTGCAGGGCCGGGAATTCCTGTTCGAAGCGCTCGCGCAGGAAGCGGTGGTCGGCGCCCGACCAGGTGTAGATGACCTGATCCTTGTCGCCGGCGCCGCAGAAAAAGGCGTTGCTGCGCCGTATCAGCAGCGTCAGCAGGCGGAAGGAGGCCTCGTTCAGATCGTGCAACTCATCGGCGACGATGACCTGGAACTGCGGCAACTGCTCGCGCAGCGGCGCGTCCTCGGCCATCAGGCGCACCAGATCGTAGGTGGCGTCGAAGGGGGCGCGGAAATCGATCTCGCCGCTGTCGGCGCCGCGCATGCTCTCGTATTCGCGTATCCACAGATAGTTGGTGCGCGACATGCCGAGCATCTCGATGTTGTCCTCGATCGAGTTGTACTCGAAGTCCGGGCCGTGGAAGTCCAGCCTGGCCTTGGTGCGCAATTGCAGCTTGAGGAACTGGGCGATGGCGGTGTTGGTCGTGCTCACCTCCAGCGGATAGCGGTGGGCGTATTTGTGCGAGACGTTTTCCAGCGCCTGCAGCGCGTAGGGGCGCAGCGCCTCCCAGGACGCCACCGGCGTCGGCGCGCCGCCCTCGATCTTCAGCAGGATGGCGCCGGCCAGTTCGTCGAAGGTCTCGATGCGGATGCGCTTGACGATGGCGGCGGCGACGCCGATCTCGCCCAGGCGCTGCTTCAGGGCCAGCTTGGCGGCCTGGGTGAAGACCAGCGCCAGCATGCGCTCGGGCAGGCGGCCGCGGTACAGCGCCTCGGCCAGACGCAGCGCCAGCGTGGTCGTCTTCGCGGCGCCGGCGTTGGCGTCGATCAGCAGGACGCGCTTTTGCGCCGTCTGGATGGCCAGTTGCTCGGCCGTCGGCTTGATGCGCTTGGGGATGAATTGCGCGGTGTTATCTATACTCAAAACGGTTCCTAATGGGGTGTCGGACTGCCGCTACCAGGCGCAGGTGCGGAAGCCGGCGAAGATGTCGTCGCGCTCGGGCAGGTAGAAATTGCGGAATTTGGGCGAGCACAGCCGGCGTGGCGTGGCGAAGGAGGCGCCGCGCAAGACCTGGTGCGTCATGAACCAGGGCTCGGAATACTCTCGGTAGGCGTCCGCCGCGAAGCCCGCGTAGGGCTCGAAGGGCGACGCGGTCCACTCCCACAGATGGCCCCACTGGAAGGCGGCGTGGCCGGACAGGGCCGCGTATTCCCACTCGGCCTCGGTGGCCAGGCGCCGTCCGGCCCAGGCGCAGTAGGCCTGCGCCTCGAACAGATTGACGTGGCGCACCGGCTCGCCCGCCGGCAGGGTGCACAGGCGGCCGTAGCGCACCGTGCGCCACTGCAAGTCCTCGCGCTGCCAGTAGCGCGGCGCCGAGCGCTCCTGCGCCATCAGCCAGGCGCTGCCGGCGGCGCTCCAGAACTGGCGGTTCTGGTAACCGCCGTCGGCGATGAAATCCAGGTACTGGGCGTTCGTCACCAGCGCCGAGGCCATGGTGAACGGCGCCACGTAGCAGGGATGGGCCGGCTTTTCATTGTCGAACACGAAGCCGTCCGTGGCGGCGTTGCCCATCCGCAGCGTGCCGCCCGGGAAGGCGATGTCGACCGGGCCGGCCAGGCCCGGCATCTCCGGCGCGGCGATCGGCGGCGCGTCCACGCCCAGCGTCTGCAGCGTATACAGCAGGGCCTCGCCGTGCATGTCCTCGTGCGCCAGCGCCAGCCGGTAGGGGTACAGGGCGGCGTCGTCCTTGGCCTCGCGCGAGAGCTTGTCGAGGACGCGGTCCAGCACCTCGTGGCAATAGGTTTTCAGGGCGCCCGTGGCGGGCAGTTCCAGCGTCCAGCGGCTGCGGTGCGCCACCGTGTTCGAGTCGAACAGATCGTCGCCGCGCGTCAGCAGGGAATTGTAGACGGCGTCGGCCGGATGGCTCGATTCGGCCTCGCGCAGGATGAACCATTCGGCGAACCAGGCGATATGGCCCAGCTCCCACAGGGGTGGATTGAGGATGCGCAATTGCGGCACATGCGCGGCCACGTCCAGGCCGGCGGCGGCGAAACAGTCGAACAGGCTGAGCGTATAATGGCGCGCCGCGCGCAGGGCGACGGCCAATTGTTGCGGTGTGGCGTGGGTAAATGGTGCAATATATGAAGTCATGTCCCGATTGTAACGACTTTTAATAGGTAACAGTGATGGCAGCGCACATCTGGATCGTCAGTCCGGCCTCGGCGGCGGCGAATAACGGCAACTGGCACACGGCCAGCCGCTGGGCGCGCTTCCTGCGCGGGCGCCACCGCGTCACGCTGACGCAGCAGTGGCCGGACGACGCGGCCGACGGCGCCGCGCCGGACCTGCTGATCGCCCTGCACGCGCGCCGCTCGGCCGCCTCGCTGGCCGCCTTCGCCGCCGCCCACCCGCAACGCCCCACCCTGCTGCTGCTGACCGGCACCGACCTGTACCGCGACATCCACGCCGACGCCGCCGCGCAAGCCTCGCTGCGCCTGGCCGACGCGCTGGTGCTGCTGCAGCCGGCCGGCCTGGAGTTGCTGCCGGCCGAAGTGCGCGCCAAGGCCAGCGTCATCTACCAGTCGGCGCCGGCGCTGCGTCCCGCCACAGCGCCGCGGCGCCACTTCGACGTCGCCATGATCGGCCACCTGCGCGCCGAAAAAGACCCCGTCACCTTCATGCGCGCCGCCGCCCTGCTGACGGCACCGCACGTGCGCCTGATCCACATCGGCGCCGCGCTGGACCCGGCGCTGGGCGCCTTGGCCGAAGCGACCCAGGCGGCCGCGCCGCGCTACCGTTGGCTGGGACCGCTGGCGCACGGCGCCGCGCGCCAGCGCCTGAAACGCTGCGCCCTGATGGCCATCAGCTCGCTCATGGAGGGCGGCGCCAACGTCATCATCGAAGCCGTCAGCAGCGGCGTGGCGGTGCTGGCCAGCGACATCAGCGGCAACCGCGGCATGCTCGGCGCCGACTACGCCGGCTACTTCCCGCCCGGCGACGCCGCCGCGCTTGCCGCCCTGATCGAGCGCTGCGCCAGCGACGCCGCCTTCCTCGCGCTGCTGCGCCGCCAGTGCGCCGCGCGCGCGCCGCTGTTCACCCCCGAGGCCGAGCGCGCAGCATTGCTGCAGTTAGTGGATAATCTGCTGCAAGCGGCCCGCCGCACCCAATGACCAGAATGGAAACCACCATGAGCACACCCGCAGAACAGCCCATCAAACTCACCTCCTTCTCCCACGGCGGCGGCTGCGGCTGCAAGATCGCGCCCGGCGTGCTGGCCGAGATCCTGAAAAACTCCAGCGGCTTCCCCGTGCCGAAGGAGCTGATGGTCGGCATCGAGACGGCCGACGACGCCGCCGTCTACAAACTCAACGACGAACAGGCGCTGATCGCCACCACCGACTTCTTCATGCCCATCGTCGACGATCCCTTCGACTTCGGCCGCATCGCCGCCACCAACGCCATCTCCGACGTCTACGCGATGGGCGGCACGCCCATCATGGCGCTGGCCCTGGTCGGCATGCCGATCAACAAACTGCCGCTGGAAACCATAGGCCAGATCATCCGCGGCGGCGAAGCCATCTGCGCCGAGGCGGGCATCCCCATCGCCGGCGGCCACACCATCGACTCGGTCGAACCGATCTACGGCCTGGTCGTACTCGGCCTCGTGCACCCGTCCAAGGTCAAGCGCAACGCCGACGCCAAGGCCGGCGACGTGCTCATCCTCGGCAAACCGCTGGGCGTGGGCATCCTCTCGGCGGCGCTGAAAAAGGACGCGCTGGGGCCGGACGGCTACGCCGCCATGATCGCCAACACGACCAAGCTGAACAAGCCGGGCAAGGCCCTCTCGGAGATGAGCGGCGTGCACGCGCTGACCGACGTCACCGGCTTCGGCCTGCTGGGCCACCTGCTGGAACTGGCGCGCGGCTCGAAGCTGACGGCGCAACTGAACATGGCGCACATCCCCCTGCTGCCGGGCGTCGAGCAACTGGCGCACGAGGGCTACTTCACCGGCGCGTCCGGACGCAACTGGGACGCCTACGGCAAGGACGTCACGCTCTCGCCCAGCATCAGCCAGGCGCAGCACATGCTGCTGACCGACCCGCAAACCTCGGGCGGCCTGCTGGTCTCCTGCGCCCCCGACAGCGTCGCCGAGGTGCTGGCCCTGTTCGTGCGCGAGGGCTTCGAGGCGGCGGCCGTCATCGGCGAAATGGTCGAAGGCGCGCCGCGCGTGCAAGTGGCGGCCTGAGGCCGGGCGCGGCGGGGGCCGGTCCGGTCCCCGCCCCGCTGCCTTGTGCGATGCAGGATGGGCGCGGCGCCCGGTCCGGCGGACGCGGATCCGCACATGGCAGAGTCTTTCCCGTCCTAAAAAAACAATGGCCCGCCGTCAGTCTCGGGCGAGCCATTTTTTGGGAATTGATACGCGGCGAAATCCGCCGCGGGTGACGCCGTGGAAGGCGGTTTAGCGGTAAAACGCCTCGACTTTGCCCTTCAGTTTGATCAGCAGCGGTTTGCCCTTGCGATCCAGCGATTTGCCGGAGGGTACTTTAATCCAGCTTTCGCTGATGCAGTACTCTTCAACATCCAAACGCTCTTTGTCGTTGAATTTGATGCCGATCTCGTGTTCGAACACGGCGGCGATGTGGTGGGGACTACGTGCATCAATAGATAGACGGTCGGGCAGCGGGGGGAAGGTGGTGGAATCGTTCATGGGCGACAATTATCCATGATTTTGGCCGTTTTCCCGCGCTTATTTACATTTTTTTTTGCGCCGCCGCCCTGCCCGGCCCGTCCGCCGGGCCGGCGCGCCGCCGCGCCTCAGAACAAGGTCTGCTGGCGGCTCGTCAGCGCCGCGAAATCGTCGCGCAGAAAGGGCAGGATGGCGTCCGCCACCGGCTGCAACTGGCGCGTCAGATAGTGCTCGTAATCGAGCGGCGAGCGGCGGATCTCCAGCGGTTCCGGCCCGGCCAGCGTCATCACGTACTGGATCCAGCCGCCGTTCTGGTATTGCAGCGGGCGCCCCTGCTGGCGGTTGTAGTCGTCGGCGATGCGCGCCGCGCGCACGTGCGGCGGCACGTTGCGCTCGTACTCGTCGAGCGGCCGGCGCAGGCGCTTGCGGTATACCAGCAGCGCGTCGAACTCGCCGCTGGCGGTGCGCCTCGCGTAGTCGCGCACATAGTCCTGGTAGGCCTCGCCCTTGAAGATGCGCCGGTACAGCACCTGCTGGAATTGCTGCGCCAGCGGGGTCCAGTCGCTGCGCACCGTTTCCAGTCCCTTGTAGACCATTTCCTCGCTGCCGTCCGGCTTGCCGACCAGGCCCGCGTAGCGCTTCTTGCTGCCCTCCTCCGAGCCGCGGATGGTCGGCATCAGGAAGCGCCGGTAATGCGTCTCGAATTCCAGTTCCAGCGCGTTGTCGAGGCCGAACTCCTGGCGCAGGTGGGTATCCCACCAGGCGTTGACGTGGGCCACCAGCGCGCGCCCGATGGCGCCGGCCTGCTCGTCCGTGTGCGCCCGCTTGAGCCAGACGAAGGTCGAGTCGGTGTCGCCGTAGATGACCGGATAGCCCTGCGCCTCGATCAGTTCGCGCGTGCGGTGCATGATCTCCTGGCCGCGCAGGGTGATCGAGGACGCCAGGCGCGGGTCGAAGAAGCGGCAGCCGCTCGAACCGAGCACGCCATAGAAGGCGTTCATGATGATTTTCAGCGCCTGCGAGAGCGGCTTGTTGTGCTCGCGCTTGGCCGTCTCGCGGCCCTGCCAGATCTGCTTGACGATGGCCGGCAGGCAGTGCTTGTCGCGCGCGAAGCGGGCGCCGCGGAAGCCCGGCACGGTGGCGTCGCCGGCCGCGTGGTCGCGCTCGCCCTCGACCAGGCCGACCGGGTCGATCAGGAAGGTGCGGATGATCGAGGGATACAGGCTTTTGTAGTCGAGCACCAGCACCGAATCGTACAGGCCGGAGCGCGAATCCATGACGAAGCCGCCCGGACTGTTTTCGCCGGCGATGTCGCCCAGGTTGGGCGCCACGTAGCCCTGGCGGTGCATCAGCGGCATGTACAGGTGCTCGAAGGCGGCCACGGAACCGCCGCTGCGGTCGGCCGCCAGGCCGGTGACGCTGGCGCGCTCGAGCAGGAAGGTGAGCAGCTCGGTCTTGGCGAAGATGCGCGTGACCAGCTCGCAATCCTTCAGGTTGTAGCGCGCCAGCGCCGGCTTGTCCTCGGCGAAGCGGCGGTCGATTTCCGCCATCCGCTGGTAGGGGTTGTCGATCGCTTTCCCCTCGCCAAGCAGGGTCTGCGCCACGTGCTCAAGGCTGAAGGAAGGGAAGCTCCAGGTGGCCGACTTGAGCGCCTCGATGCCGTCGATGATCAGGCGCCCGGCCGCCGCCGCGAAGAAGTGGCGCTGTTTGCCGCCGTGCTCGCGCCAGTCCATCGCGCTGCCGTCGCGGCCGAAGCGCAGCGGCACGCGCAGGCGCTGCGCGTGTTCCTGCAGCACGCGCAGGTCGAACTGCACCAGGTTCCAGCCGATGATGGCGTCGGGGTCGTGGCGCTCCAGCCAGCCGTTCAGTTGCTCCAGCATGTGGGCGTGGCTGTCGCAGTATTCCAGCGCGAAGTCGAGCGCCGCGTCGTCGCCGTTCGGCGGTCCCAGCATGTACACCTGGCGCTGGCCGCAGCCCTCCAGGGCGATCGAATACAGCGCGCCGTGGGCGGTGGTTTCGATGTCCAGCGAGACCAGCCGCAGCTGCGGACGGTAGCCCGGCGCCGGCTTCATCTGCGTCACCCGCAGCGGCGCTTTGGCGCCGGCGCCGGCCTCGCCGCCGAAGGACACCGGCGCGGTGATGAAGCGCTCCATCAGGAAGCGTTCCGGCGGGCGCACGTCGGCCTCGTAGACGTCGACGCCGTGTTCGCGCAGGCGTTTTTCGAGTTGCAGCAACTGGCGGTACTGGCGGCAGTACAGGCCCAGCACGGGACGGTGGTGGAAGTCGCTCAGCGCCAGCGCGCGCAACTCGCAGCCGCGCTCGGCGCGCAGCACCGCCTCCGCGCGCTCGCGCTGCTCGGCCGGGATGAAGGCCACCGACTCTTGCGGCGCCAGGCGGAGATGCCGCGGGCCGTCGTCGGTCGCCAGCCAGAAGTCCACCTCCGTGCCGGCGGCCGTGTCGCGCCAGTGTCGGGTCAAGAGAAAACCCTGCTGTAGTTGAACCAAAGTGTTTCCCAGAAAAAGAGCCCGTCGCGGGACAGGCATAGTAAAGCATACGACGCCTTCGGCGTCCGATGCCGCCCACGCCAGTCCGGCGCGCGGGAGCGCCGGATTGGCGGACATGGAAATATTATCAGGAAGATGCGAGCCGCCCTCGCCTGCGCCGCCGCGCCCGGCCCGGCCCGCGCAATCGCGCCGTCCGCGCGCGCAACAGTGGCGAAATTTCCGGCGTGATTTCCTTGACAGGCGACGCCGCCATCCCTTACATTGAATGCATGTCCTCCTTTACACATCTCTCCTCCCTGCTGTCGCTAGCCAAGCGACTACTAGCAAGCGCTTAATTCGCTTGCCGTATTGCATCGCCTGGCCACGCCGGCGCGTTTCAAACCCAGGAAGGTTATTCAGATGTCGTTTTCCGCACCCCATGCCTTGTTCTGCACCAGCGATGTTTCCGCTGCGCGCGCTCACGCGCCGGCGTCGCTAGCGCTAGTCCTAGCGATCGGTTGCCTGGCCTAGTGTACGTGGCCGCCCGGCAACCTTCGCGCCACATCCAAGTTTCGTCCGGCTTTCCCTTTCTTCCCAGGAGTACCCCATGATGTTGCAGAACCCAGCTTCGAAGTACCGCGCCTTCCCACAAGTCAAGTTGACCGACCGCCAGTGGCCCGACAACGCCATCACCAAGCCGCCTATCTGGATGAGCACGGATTTACGCGACGGCAACCAGGCCCTGATCGAGCCGATGAGCGCGGAAAAGAAGCTGCGTTTCTTCGAGATGCTGGTGCAGATCGGCCTGAAGGAAATCGAAGTCGGCTTCCCCTCCGCCTCGCAGACGGATTTCGATTTCGTCCGCAAGCTGGTGGAGGAAAACCGCATTCCGGACGACGTCACCATCATCGTTCTGACCCAGTCGCGCGATGAATTGATACGCCGCACCGTCGCCTCGGCGGCCGGCGCCAAGCGCGCCATCGTACACCTGTACAACTCGGTGGCGCCGGTGTTCCGCAAGGTCGTCTTCAATATGTCGCGCGAGGAAATCACCGCGATCGCCACCAGCGGCACCACCCTGGTCAAGCAATTGGTGGCCCAGCATCCGGAAACGGAATGGGGCTTCGAATACACGCCGGAATCGTTCTCGACCACGGAACTGGATTTCTCCAAGCACATCTGCGACGCCGTCAGCGCCATCTGGAAGCCGACCCCGCACAACAAGATGATCATCAACCTGCCCTCCACCGTCGAGTGCAGCACGCCCAACGTCTACGCCGACCAGATCGAGTGGATGTCGCGCAAGCTGGCGCGGCGCGATTCCATCATCATCAGCGTCCATCCGCATAACGACCGCGGCACCGCCGTCGCCTCGGCCGAACTGGCCGTGATGGCCGGCGCCGAGCGCGTCGAGGGCTGCCTGTTCGGCAACGGCGAGCGCACCGGCAACGTCGACCTGGTCACCCTGGCGATGAATCTGTACACCCAGGGCGTGCATCCGGGCCTGGATTTCTCCGACATCGACACGGTGCGCAAGTGCGTCGAGGAATGCAACCAGTTGCCCGTCCACCCGCGCCACCCCTACGCCGGCGATCTGGTCTTCACGGCCTTCTCCGGCTCGCACCAGGACGCCATCAAGAAGGGCTTCGCCCAGCAGAAGCCGGGCGCGCTGTGGGAAGTGCCGTATTTGCCGATCGACCCGGCCGACATGGGCCGCAGCTACGACGCCGTGATCCGCGTCAACAGCCAGTCCGGCAAGGGCGGCATGGCCTACCTGCTCGAACAGGAATTCGGCCTGGTCTTGCCGCGCCGCCTGCAGATCGAGTTTTCCCGCGCCGTGCAGGCGGTGGCCGACTCCACCGGCCGCGAAATCGCCGCCAGCGACATCCACGAGATCTTCTGCCGCGAGTATTTCGAGCAGACCGCGCCCTACTCCTACGGTTCGCACCGCATGGTCGAGGACAGCAGCAACGACGAGCCGGTGCAGATCGACATCGTGCTGGCGCACCGCCAGTCGCCGCTGGCCCTGCAGGGTGGCGGCAACGGCCCGATCGACGCCTTCGTCAACGCCCTCGGCCTCGACATCCAGCTGATGGACTACCATGAGCACGCCATCGGTTCCGGCGCCAACGCGCAGGCGGCCTGCTATGTCGAACTGCGCCTGGACAACGGCCCGACCCTGTTCGGCGCCGCCCTCGACAGCAACATCGTGACGGCCTCGTTCAAGGCCGTGCTCAGCGCAGTGAACCGCCAACTGGCCATCAACGCCGGCGCCAAGACGGGCGCCCCGGTGGTCCCGGTCGCCGCATAAAGCATATCCCGGCGCCACCGGCACCGATATGCATCGCGCCGGCCTAGTTCTTTTTGACTAGGCCGGCGCGCCTGTCTAGGCACTTCGCCGCACCCCCTCCCCGTCTCTTGTCGCAATGCCGGCAAAGCCCGCCACGGCGGGTATTTTCGTTGCTATACTAAAACTGTGCACTGCAACAAATCCCCCTCCAAGGTGCACGTTTCGACAGGAATCCCACATGAATCTCTCCAATTTAAAGATCGGGACCCGCTTAGGCCTGGGTTTCGGCACCGTGTTACTACTGATGGCGGCCCTGATTGTCGTCGGCATGCAACACCTGAGCGGCATCGGCGCGCTCAACGACACCATCATCGACAAGGACTGGGTCAAGGCCGACGCCGCCGCCACGGTCAGCAGCACGACGCGCGCCAATTCCGCCCTGGTGCTGGAACTGTTCATCGCCGACGCCGTCCGCAGCGCGCGGATCTACAGCGAAATCGACGCCAACAAGAAGATCATCGGCGCCGCCCTGGACCGCATCGACGGCCTGCTCTACCTTCCCGCCGGCAAGGCCCTGCTGTCCACGATCAAGCAACAGCGCGGCCAGTACGTCGCCTCGTTCAGCAAGGTCGGCAAGCTGATGGCCGCGCAACAGCGCGACGAAGCAGCCGCGCTGATGTCGCGCGAGACGCTGCCGACCCTGAATACCCTGCAGAACAGCATCAAGGACTTGTCCGACCTGCAACGCCGCACCGTCACCGACAGCGGCGCCAGCATCAAAGGCCGCATCGCGCTGGCCGGCAATCTGATGGCCGGCCTGGGCGCGCTGGCCGTGCTGCTGGGCCTGGCCTTCGCCTGGTGGGTGACGCGCTCCATCACCCAGCCGATCGGCCACGCCCTGGCCGTGGCGCGCGCCGTCGCCGCCGGCGACCTGAGCACCCGCATCCACTCCGGCCACGGCGACGAGGCCGGCCAGTTGCTGCGCGCGCTGAAGGACATGAACGACAGCCTGGTGCACATCGTCGGCCAGGTGCGCAGCGGCACCGGCACCATCGCCACCGCCTCGAGCGAAATCGCCAGCGGCAATATGGACTTGTCGGCGCGCACCGAGGCCCAGGCCAGCTCGCTGGAGCAGACGGCCGCCTCGATGGTCGAACTGACCTCGACGGTGCAGCAAAACAGCGACCACGCGCGCCAGGCCAGCGAACTGGCGCAGTCCGCCTCGGCGGTGGCGCAGCGCGGCGGCGCCGTGGTCGGCCAGGTGGTGCAGACCATGGGCACCATCAACCAGGCTTCGCGCAAGATCGTCGACATCATCGGCGTCATCGACGGCATCGCCTTCCAGACGAATATCCTGGCGCTGAACGCGGCCGTCGAGGCGGCCCGCGCCGGCGAACAGGGGCGCGGCTTCGCCGTCGTCGCCACCGAGGTGCGCAATCTGGCGCAGCGCTCGGCCGGCGCCGCCAAGGAAATCAAGACCCTGATCGCCGATTCGGTGGAGCAGGTCGACGCCGGCGCCAAGCTGGTGCAGCAGGCCGGCAGCACCATGGACGAAGTGGTCAGCAGCGTGCGCCGGGTCAGCGAGATCGTCGGCGCGATGAGCCTGGCGAACATCGAACAGAGCGAGGGCATCGCGCAGATCAACGTGGCCATCGGCCAGATGGACACGGCCACGCAGCAGAACGCGGCGCTGGTCGAACAGGCCGCCGCCGCAGCAGCAGGCATGCACGAGCAGGCCGGCGCGCTGGAACGGGTGGTCAGCCAGTTCCGCCTGCACCCGGCGGCGCGCGCCTGAGGCGGCCCTGAGACGGGGGCATGAGGCCGGGCGCCCGAAACCTCAGTCCGGCGCCAGCTCGATGCGGTTGCGCCCGCCCGCCTTAGCGCGGTACAGCGCCAGGTCGGCGCGCAGCAGCGCCGCGTCGACGCCGGCCTCGCCGGCGCGCATGGGCGCGACGCCGATGCTGACGCGCACCGCGATGTCCCCCGCGCCATGCGCCAGGGGACTGCGCTCCAGGCGCCGCTGCAGGCGCCGCCCGAAGGCGCGCGCCGCCGCCGCGTCGGCGCCCGGCAGGATCACGGTGAATTCCTCGCCGCCGATGCGCCCGGCCGCGTCGATCTTGCGCAGCTCCAGGCGCAGCAGGGCGGCGAAATGCTGCAGCACCAGGTCGCCCGTGGCGTGGCCGTAGCGGTCGTTGACCTCCTTGAAGTGGTCCAGATCGATCATCAGCACCACCGCCCGCTCCTCCAGGCCGCGCGCCAGCAGCGCCACCTGCTCCTCCAGGCGCTGCATGAAGTGGCGCCGGTTCGGCAGGCCGGTCAGGGAGTCGATCGTCGCCAGTTGCCGCATCTGTGCTTCGATGTGCTTGCGCTCGGTGATGTCGCTGATGAAGCCGTGCCACAACGTGCCGCCGTCGGACTGGCGGCGCGGCTGGGCGTCGCCCTGGCGCCAGCGCAGGCCCTGCGCCGGCAGCAGCACGCGGTACTCCAGGCGCCAGCGCGTCAGCGCGGCGGCGGAATCGGCCAGCGAGGCGCGATAGGCTTCCAGGTCCTCGGGATGGATCAGCGCCTCCACGGCCGCCGCGCTGTGGCGCACCTGCGGCGGCGCCAGTTCATAGATGGCGGCGATGCCGGCGCTGGCGTGCGGGAAGCTGGCGCCGCCGTCCGCGCCCAGCAGATACTGGTAGACCATGCCGGGCATGTCGTCGGTCAGATTGGTGAGCAGCTCGGCGCTGTGGCGCAACTGCTCGGCCAGCGCCATCTGCGCCGAGATGTCGTGGGTGATGCCGGTCATGCGCAGCGGCAGGCCGGCGGCGTCGCGGCTGACCACCTTGCCGCGGCTGACGATCCATTTGTAGCTGCCGTCCTTGCAGCGCACGCGGTGCTGCACCTCGTACATCTCGGTCTGGCCCCGCAGGTGGGCCTCGATGCTGGCCTGCACCATGGCCAGGTCGTCCGGGTGCACGCGCGTGTAACTGTCCTCGATGCGGTGCATCGGGTCGGCGGCGGCGTAGCCGAACATGCGCTTCCATGCCGGCGAATAGCTGATTTCGCCGCTCTGCAGATTGCGGTCCCAGATGCCGGTGCCGCTGCACTCGATGGCCAGGGCCAGCTCCCATTCCCGCTCGCCGCCGACGCTGCCGTCATCCTCGGGGCCGGTGGGCGCAATCAAATCGCGCGGGGTCGGGAAACTCGTCAAGGCAGGCTCTCAGGGGCTTAAAGGTGGGAACATCGCTGCAGGGTCTATCATATAACAGGGCCGCGCCGCGCGCAGGGAGCCCGCCGCGCAGGGCCGGCGCCGGCGTCGGCGGCGGCGCGCCCGGATCCC
>JANXSQ010000228.1 GCA_025356595.1 Janthinobacterium sp.
ACCGCCAAGGGCCTGACCAACGGCACCGTGCCGATGGGCGCCGTGTTCTCGAAAAAATTCATCCACGACGCCTTCATGGACGCGCCGCCGGGCATCGAGCTATTCCACGGCTACACCTACTCCGGCCACCCGCTGGCCTGCGCCGCCGCGCTGGCGACGCTGGAAGTGTTCGAGGACCAGAAGATACTGGAGCATGCGGCCGGCGTGCAGGAGTATTGGGCCGACGCCGTGCACTCGCTCAAAGGGCTGCCGCACGTGATCGACATCCGCAGCATCGGCCTGATCGCCGGCATCGAGCTGGCGCCGATTCCGGGCAAGCCGGGCGTGCGCGCGTTCAACGCCTTCAAGCAGGCCTTCGCCGACGGCGTGCTCACACGCACCACCGGCGACATCGTCGCGCTGTCGCCGCCGCTGGTGCTGGAGAAAAAACACATCGACGAATTGTTCGGCAAGCTGGCCAAGGTGCTGAAAAATCTCGACTAGGCCGCGCCGCCACGGCGGGGCCAGACCCCAAGTTCCGCCGGCCGCCGCCAGCCACCTGACGCACTAACCGAATTGACCGGAACGACACACCATGAGCACACTCGATACCATCACCCACTACATCAACGGCGCCGCCGTCGACACCGACAGCGGCCGTTACGCCGACGTCTACAACCCCGCGCTCGGCGAGCCGGTGGCGCGCGTGGCGCTGGGCACCGCGGCCGAAGTCGACGCCGCCGTGCAAGCCGCCGCCGCCGCCTTCCCGTCCTGGTCCGCCACGCCGCCGCTGACGCGCGCGCGCGTGCTGTTCCGCTACCTGCAACTGTGCCAGCAGCACACCGACGAATTCGCCGCCATGCTCACGCGCGAACACGGCAAGACCTTCGCCGACTCCCAGGGCGAAGTCGCGCGCGGCATCGAGATGGTGGAATTCGCGGTCGGCATTCCGCAACTGCTGAAGGGCGAATTCACCGACCAGATTTCGCGCGGCATCGACGCCTGGTCGATGCGGCAGGCGCTCGGCGTCGTCGCCGGCATCACGCCGTTCAATTTTCCGGTGATGGTGCCGATGTGGATGTTCCCGGTCGCTATCGCCTGCGGCAATACCTTCATTTTGAAGCCGTCGGAACGCGATCCATCGGCGTCGCTGCTGCACGCGCGGCTGCTGAAGGAAGCCGGCCTGCCGGACGGCGTGTTCAACGTCATCCAGGGCGACAAGGTCACCGTCGACGCGCTGCTCGACCACCCGCTGGTGCAGGCCGTGAGCTTCGTCGGCTCGACCCCGATCGCCGAATACATCTACTCGCGCGGCAGCGCCGCCGGCAAGCGTGTGCAGGCCTTGGGCGGCGCGAAAAACCATATGGTCGTGATGCCCGACGCCGACATGGACATGACCGTCGACGCCTTGATGGGCGCCGCCTACGGTTCGGCCGGCGAGCGTTGCATGGCCATTTCGGTGGTGGTGGCGGTCGGCGACGCCGGCGACAAACTGGTGCACGCACTGGCGCAGCGCACGGCCGCGCTGAAAATACGCGACGGCATGGCGGCCGACGCGGAAATGGGGCCCGTCGTTTCCAGCGCGGCCAAGCAGCGTATCGAGCGCCTGATCGGCGAGGGCGTGGAGCAGGGCGCCAGCCTGATCGTCGATGGCCGCAACTGCCGGGTCGACGGGCGCGAAAACGGCTTCTTCGTCGGTGGCACCTTGTTCGACCACGTGACGCCGGACATGTCGATCTACAAGGAGGAGATTTTCGGCCCGGTGCTGTGCATTGTGCGCGCGCCGGACGTGATGCACGCGGTGGAGCTGATTAACCGTAACGAGTACGGCAACGGCGTGGCGATCTACACGCGCGACGGCGGCGTGGCGCGCGAGTTCGTGCGCCAGATCCAGGTCGGCATGGTGGGCGTGAACGTGCCGCTGCCGGTGCCGATGGCCTTCAACAGTTTCGGCGGATGGAAGCGCAGCCTGTTCGGCGACCACCACGCCTACGGACCGGAAGGCGTGCGTTTCTACACGCGCCACAAGGCCGTGATGCAGCGCTGGCCGAACACCGCCAGCGCGGGCGCGGAATTCGCGTTCCCGCAGATGAAATAACCCAGACCACGCACTCGCCAGGAAACCGAATGAAGATCGACTCTCTCAACTACCTGCCGCGGCCGACGCAGTCGAACGATGCGCTGGCCGGGCATTTCACCGACCTGGCGCCGGCGCTGACGGCGCGCCAGGCCGCGATCGAAAGTGCGCGCTGCCTGTACTGCTACGACGCGCCCTGCACCCGCATCTGTCCTTCCGAAATCGACGTCGCCAGCTTTATCCGCAACCTCCACGACGAGAACATCAACGGCGCCGCCGTCGGCATCCTGAAGCAGAATATTTTGGGCGGCAGCTGCGCGCGCGTCTGTCCGACCGAAATCCTGTGCGAGGACGCCTGCGTGCGCAACCACGACGCCGAAGGCCAGCCGGTCAAGATCGGCCTGTTGCAGCGCTACGCCGTCGACCACATGACCATCAAGGGCCACCCGTTCCAGCGCGCGCCGGCCACCGGCAAAAAAATCGCCGTGGTCGGCGCCGGCCCCGCCGGCCTGTCGTGCGCGCACCGGCTGGCGATGCTGGGCAACGACGTGGTGGTCTACGAAGCGCAAGAAAAATCCGGCGGCCTCAATGAATACGGTATCGCCAAGTACAAGCTGACCGACGATTTCGCGCAGAAGGAGGTCGACTTCCTGTTGGGCATAGGCGGTATCGAAATCCAGCACGGCCGCACGCTGGGCGGCAATCTGCAACTGAGGGATTTGCACGCGCAGTATGACGCCGTGTTCCTCGGCCTCGGCCTCGGCGCGTCGCGCCGGCTCGGCCTGACCGGCGAGGACGCGCCCGGCCTGCTGGCCGCCGTCGACTACATCGCCGCGCTGCGCCAGGCCGACGATCTGGGCGCGCTGCCGCTGCCGGCGCGCGCCATCGTCATCGGCGCCGGCAACACGGCGATCGACATGGCGGTGCAGATCCGGCGCCTCGGCGCGGAGGAAGTCACGCTGGTGTACCGGCGCGGTGTCGACGCCATGAGCGCGACCGGGCATGAGCAGCACATCGCAAAAGAAAACCAGGTCCGCCTGCGCACCTGGGCCCAGCCGCAGCAAGTGCTGCTGGACGACGCCGGCCGCGTGCGCGGCATGCGCTTCGAGAAAACCGCCATCGTCGACGGCCGCCTGGCCGGCACCGGCGAGCGCTTCGATATCGCGGCCGACGCCATCTTCAAGGCCATCGGCCAAAGCCTGGACGGCGGCGGCATCAGCGATCCGCTGGCCTCCACGCTCAAGCGCGACGGCGACAAGATCGACGTCGACACGCAGTTCCGCACCATCCTGCCGGGCATCTACGCCGGCGGCGATTGCGTGGCGCGGGGGCAGGACTTGACGGTGCAGGCGGTCCAGCACGGCAAGCTGGCGGCGCACGCCATCCATCACGACATACAAATGAAACTGGAGGCCGCGTAATGGCTGATCTGTCCATCGATTTTTGCGGCATCAAGTCGCCCAATCCCTTCTGGCTGGCCTCCGCGCCGCCGACCGACAAGGCCTACAACGTGGTGCGCGCCTTCGAGGCCGGCTGGGGCGGCGTGGTGTGGAAGACGCTGGGCGAGGACCCGGCCGCCGTCAACGTCTCGTCGCGCTACTCGGCGCACTACGGCAAGAACCGCGAAGTCCTCGGCTTCAACAACATCGAGCTCATTACCGACCGCACGCTGGACATCAATCTGCGCGAAATCACGCAGGTGAAAAAGGACTGGCCGGACCGCGCCATCATCGTTTCGCTGATGCTGCCGTGCGAGGAAAAATTGTGGGCCGATATTCTGCCGCTGGTCGAGGCGACCGGCGCCGACGGCATCGAACTCAATTTCGGCTGCCCGCACGGCATGCCGGAACGCGGCATGGGCGCGGCCGTCGGCCAGGTGCCGGAGTACGTGGAGATGGTCACGCGCTGGTGCAAGACGCACTCCAAGCTGCCCGTCATCGTCAAGCTCACGCCCAACATCACCGACGTGCGGGCGCCGACGCGCGCGGCCAGGAACGGCGGAGCCGACGCGGTCTCGCTCATCAACACCATCAACTCGATCACGCACCTGGACCTGGACCGCATGGTGGCCTACCCGGTGGTCGGCAACGCCAGCACCCACGGCGGTTACTGCGGTTCGGCCGTCAAGCCGATCGCGCTGAACATGGTGGCCGAAATCGCGCGCGACCCGGCCACCAAAGGCTTGCCGATATCGGGCATCGGCGGCATCGGCAACTGGCGCGACGCGGCGGAATTCATCGCGCTCGGCTGCGGCTCGGTGCAGGTCTGCACGGCCGCGATGCTGCACGGCTTCCGCATCGTCGAAGAAATGAAGGACGGCCTGTCGCGCTGGATGGATGAAAAGGGCTACCAGAACATCGGCGAATTTTCCGGCAAGGCGGTGCCGAATACGACCGACTGGAAATACCTGGACATGAATTATCAGGTCATCGCGCAGATCAACCAGGACGACTGCATCAAGTGCGGCCGCTGTTACGTCGCCTGCGAAGACACGTCGCACCAGTCGATCGCGCAGCTGATCGACGCGGCCGGCGTGCGCACCTATGAAGTCATCAAGGAGGAGTGCGTCGGCTGCAATCTGTGCGAGATCACCTGCCCGGTGCAGGGTTGCATCACCATGGTGCCGCAGCAGACCGGCAAGCCGTATATGAACTGGACGCAGGACCCGCGCAACCCGCGCGCCGAGGCGGCCAAGCCGGCGCCGGAACCGGTTCAAAGTTAGGTATAAAACTTGCGAGTATTGGGATAGACTTGTCCGAACCGACAAGGTTGCCACGCCGTGGCCCGCTTCAGGGCGCGTCTCAATCAAGCAATTCGATCTTAACTGTGGAGATACCGCTGTGAGCATAGAATCATCCGGCAGCACGCAACTGTGGAACGAAGACCTGGCGCCGACCAGCGCCGCGCAACGCACCTGGCGCTGGTATCACTTCGCCGCGCTGTGGGTCGGCATGGTGATGTGCATCCCGGCGTACACGCTGTCGGCCAGCCTGATCGAAAGCGGCATGTCCGGCTGGCAGGCGGTGCTGACGGTCTTCCTCGCCAACGCCATCGTGCTGCTGCCGATGCTGCTGATCGGCCACGCCGGCACCAAGTACGGCATCCCCTACGCGGTGCTGGCACGCGCCTCCTTCGGCACCAGCGGCGCGCGGCTGCCGGCGCTGATGCGCGCCGTCGTCGCCTGCGGCTGGTACGGCATCCAGACCTGGTTCGGCGGCCAGATGATCTACACTTTGCTTGGCTCCCTGGCGGGCCACGAAATCGGCGGCGACAAACTCGCCGCCCTGGGCATCAACGGCGCGCAGCTGGCGTGCTTCCTCGCCTTCTGGGCCATCCAGTTCTGGTACATCGTGCACGGCATGGACGCCATCCGCAAACTGGAAACCTACACCGCGCCGCTGAAAATCCTGATCTGCTTCGTGCTGCTCGGATGGGTCTACAACAAGGCCGGTGGTTTCGGCTCGCTGCTGGCGGCGCCGTCGCAGTTCGTCGAGGGCGGCAAAAAAGCCGGCCAGTTCTGGACCGTGTTCTGGCCCTCGCTGACGGCGATGGTCGGCTTCTGGGCCACGCTGGCGCTGAACATTCCCGACTTCACCCGCTTCGCCAGATCGCAGGGCGACCAGGTGCTGGGCCAGTCGATCGGACTGCCCGTGCCTATGGGCCTGCTGGCGATGATGGCGGTGATCGTCACGTCGGCCACGGTGGTCTTGTACGGCAAGGCGATCTGGGATCCGGTCGACCTGTCCAGCCGCATGAGCGGCGCGGCGGTGCTGGTGGCGCTGCTGATTTTGTTGATCGACACGGTCAGCGTCAACCTGGCCGCCAACCTGGTCGGACCGGCCTACGACTTCTCGTCGCTGGCGCCGAAACTGATCTCGTATAAAACCGGCGGCTACATCACGGCCGGCATCGCGATCCTGATGATGCCTTGGAAAATACTCGAATCGACCCAGGGTTACATCTTCACCTGGCTGATCGGCTACTCGGCGCTGCTGGGACCGATCGCCGGCATCCTGATCGTCGACTATTATTTCATCCGCAAGACCGAGCTTGATGTGGCGCAACTCTACCGCGCCGATGGTCAATATTCTTATGGCAACGGCTGGAACATGGCGGCGCTGCTGGCCTTCGTGGTCGGCGTGCTGCCGAACATTCCGGGCTTCCTGAACGCCGCCTTCCCGCAATCCTTCGCCGGCGTGGCGGACGGCTTCAAGACCATTTACACCTACGCCTGGTTCGTCGGCGTGGCCCTTTCGGCCCTCGTCTACGGGCTGATGATGAAGGGTAAAAGCGTGCCCGCGCTGCGGGTGGTTCGATCCTGATTGAGGAGCACCGAATGACAACGATCATCCGCGGCGGTACCGTCGTCAACGCCGACCGGGCCTTCCGCGCCGACGTGCTGTGCTACGGCGACAAGATCGTCGCGGTCGGCGAAAGCCTGGACGCGCCGGCCTCGGCCAAGGTCATCGACGCCGGCGGCCAGTACGTGATGCCGGGCGGGATAGACACCCACACACATATGAACCTGCCCTTCATGGGCACCGTCACCGCCGACGATTTCTTCACCGGCACGGCGGCCGGCCTGGCCGGCGGCACCACGACGATCATGGACTTCGTCATTCCGGCGCCGCGGCAGTCGCTGCTCGAGGCCTACCACACCTGGCGCGGCTGGGCGGCGAAATCGGCCGGTGACTATACCTTCCACGTCGCCGTCACCTGGTGGGACGACAGCGTGCACGCCGAGATGGGCACGCTGGTGCGCCAGCACGGCGTGAACAGCTTCAAGCACTTCATGGCCTACAAGAACGCCATCATGGCCAACGACGAGACGCTGATCAAAAGCTTCACGCGGGCGCTGGAACTGGGCGCGCTGCCCACCGTGCACGCCGAGAACGGCGAGCTGGTGTTCCAGTTGCAGCAGGACCTGCTGAAGAAGGGTATGCGCGGCGCCGACGCGCATCCGCTCTCGCGCCCGCCGGCGGTGGAGGCGGAGGCGGCCAACCGCGCCATCGCCATCGCCAACGTGCTCAACACGCCGGTGTACATCGTCCACGTCTCCTGCGCCGAGGCGCTGGAGGCCATCGCGCGGGCGCGCGCCAACGGCCAGCGCGTCTACGGCGAGGCGCTGGCGGGGCACCTGGTGATCGACGACAGCGTGTACCAGAGCGCCGACGCGGCCTACGCGGCGGGCCACGTCATGAGCCCGCCCTTCCGCGGCAAGCGGCACCAGGAGGCGCTGTGGCACGGCCTGCAAAGCGGCAACCTGCAGACCACCGCGACCGACCACTGCACCTTCTGCGCCGAGCAGAAGGCGGCCGGGCGCGAGGACTTCACCAAGATCCCCAATGGCTGCGGCGGCGTGGAGGAGCGCATGGCCGTCATCTGGGACGCCGGCGTCAACACGGGCCGGCTGACGCCCTCCGAGTTCGTCCGCGTCACCTCCACCAACGCGGCGCAGATCTTCAATATGTACCCGCGCAAGGGCGTCATCGCCAGCGGCGCCGACGCCGACATCGTGGTCTGGGACCCGGAGGGGCGGCGCACGATCTCGGCCGCCAGCCAGTTCGCCAGGGGCGGCTTCAACGTCTTCGAGGGCCGCACGGTGCGCGGCGTCCCCAGCACCACCGTGGCGGCCGGCAATGTGGTCTTCCACCGCGGCGAGCTGATGGCGGAGGAGGGCGCCGGGCGCTACGTCGAACGGCCCGCCTTTTCCGCCGCCACGGCCCGATGAACCAGTCAAGGAGTATGCCGATATGAACGACGCACTACGCATCAACGGCGGGCGCCTGTGGGCGGCGCTGATGGAACTGGCCAAGATCGGCGCCACCGCCAAGGGCGGCGTGAAGCGCCTGGCGCTGACGGACCTCGACAAGCGGGGCCGCGACCTGGTCGTCGGCTGGGGCCGGGAGGCCGGCCTGAGCGTCACCATCGACCAGATCGGCAACGTCTTCATGCGCCGCGACGGCAGCGACAACACGCTGGCGCCGGTGGTCACGGGCAGCCACATCGACACCCAGCCGACCGGCGGCAAATTCGACGGCAACTACGGCGTGCTGGCCGGGCTGGAGGTGGTGCGCACCCTCAACGAGCGCAACATCCGCACCATCGCGCCCATCGAAGTGGCCTTCTGGACCAACGAGGAGGGCTCGCGCTTCGTGCCGGTGATGATGGGCTCGGGCGTCTTCTGCGGCGCCTTCAGCCTGGAGACGGCCTACGCCGCCAGGGACACGGAAGGCAGGACGGTCGGCGAGGAACTGGCGCGCATCGGCTACCGGGGCGAGCAGGTGCCGGGCCGGCATCCGATCGGCGCCTACTTCGAGGCCCACATCGAACAGGGACCGGTGCTGGAGGACGCCGACATCGTGATCGGCGTGGTGCCGGCCGTGATGGGGCTGTCGTGGTACGACTGCGTGGTGACGGGCATGGAGGCGCACGCCGGGCCGACGCCGATGGGCCTGCGCAAGGACGCGCTGCAGGTGGCGACGCGCATCATGCAGGAGGTCGTCGCCATCGCCAATCGCTATCCGCCGTATGGGCGCGGCACCGTCGGCATGGTGCAGGTGTTCCCGAACAGCCGCAACGTCATCCCGGGCGAAGTCAGTTTCAGCATCGACCTGCGCAACGTCAGCGAGGCCCTGCTCGACACCATGCACGGGGAAATGCTCGCCTTCATCGAGCGGACCCGCGCCGATTCCGGGCTGGCGATCAGCGTCGAAAGGGTGTCCTACTACCCGCCGTGCCCCTTCCACCCGGAATGCGTCGACGCCGTGCGCAGCGCCACCGCAAAGCTGGGCTACAGCACCATGGACGTGGTCTCCGGCGCCGGCCACGACGCCATCTACGCGGCGCGGCTGGCGCCGGCCGGCATGATCTTCGTGCCCTGCAAGGACGGCATCAGCCACAATGAAATCGAGGACGCCAAGCCGGAGCACCTGGAGGCCGGCTGCAACGTCCTGCTGCACGCCATGCTGGAGCGCGCCGGCGTCGAGGGATAAGCCCGTCGCGGCTAGGGACGCGTTTGCGTACCCGGGTCCGTCGCGGCCCGGCTGTCGGCGAGGTGGCCGCACAGCGCGGCGGCGAACGCCTCCGGCTGTTCCCACTGCGGTATGTGGCCGGCGCCGGCCAGACCCGCCAGCCGGGTGGTCCCCGTCATGCGGGCCAGGTGGATGAACGTTTCCTCCTTGTACAGGCGGCTTTCCTTGCCGTAGATGTACTGGCAGCGCTCGCCGAGCTCCGGCAGGAAGGCGCGGTAGTCCTGGCGCGCCATGTCGGTCCATAGTTGCGCCAGTCCCTCGGCGGCGTTGGCGCGCATGAGGGCGGTGAATTGGCGCAGCAGCGCCGGGTCCGGGTCGGCGCCGCGGGCGAACAGTTTGGCCGCGCTCACTTGCGCCAGGCGCGGCCAGTTGCTGCGCACCGTGTCGGCGGTCGCCGCCACCAGCGCCGCTGGATAGCCGCCGCTCAGGCCGTGCGCCCAGTCCGCGTCGGTGACGATTTTCGCCGTCATGTCGATCACGCTGAGTGTCCGCAGTCCCGTCATGCCGTGCCCGCGCAGGTATTCCCACGCCACCATCGCGCCCATCGACCAGCCGAGCAGCGAGAAACCGCTCAGTTGCAGGTGCGCGATCAGTTCGCGCAGGTCGGCCGCCAGCAGGGCGATCGTCAGCGCGTGGTCGGCGTCCCGCGAGGCGCCGTGGCCGCGCTGATCCGGCACGATGAGCCTGAAGCCGCGCGCCGCCAGCGCCATCTGCCGCTCGAAGAAGGCGCCCGAGGCGCCCCAGCCGTGGATCAAGATGAGGGCGGGGCCTCTGCCGGCGTCGCGGTAGTGCAGCCGCGCGCCGTCGCGCAACAAGAGGGAGGAATTTGTGTAGCTAGTCGTTGACATTGGAAATTTGCCGTATACAATATGACACATGAATCATATTGTATATTGAGTAGCCATGCAACCTTCCCCAGTCAAGAAAATCGAACCTCCGAAGACCGCCCGCGGCCTGAAAACGCGCGCCAAGATCCTGCAGGCGGCCGAGCAGGTGTTCGGCAACAAGGGCTTCCACGCCGCCTCGATCGCGGAGATCACCCAGGTCGCCGAGGTGTCGCAGGGCACCTTCTATATCTACTTCCCGGACAAGGAGGAGGCCTTCCGCGCGCTGGTCGAGCACATGGGGCAGGAGACGCAGGCCTTCATCCGCCAGCGCACCGGCGCCGCGCAGAGCCGCATCGAGGCCGAGCGCCTCGGCCTGCAGGCCTTCCTGTCCTTCGTCGCCGAGCACAAGAATCTGTACCGCATCGTGCTCGAGTCGCTATTCGTCGACGAGGCGATCTACCGCAACTACTTCAGCAAATTCGGCGCGCTGTACCAGGGCCGCCTTGCCGCGGCGGCGGAGAACGGCGAAATCACCGCCGGCGACACCGAGGTGCGCGCCTGGTGCCTGATGGGCATCAGTCATTTCCTCGGCATGCGCTACGGCCTGTGGGACGACCCGCAGGCGCACGCCCGCGTGGTCGACGCGGCCACCGATTTCATCACCAACGGTCTGAGTCCGGGCGGCGCCAAATGACGCCGCTGGTGCTGCTCGAGCGCGACGGCCCGGTCGCGCGCCTGGTGCTGAACCGGCCGGCGCGCCACAACAGCCTGGTGCCCGAGCTGCTGCGCGCGCTGCTGGCGGCGCTGGACGCCTGCGAGGCCGACGCCGGCGTGGGCGCGCTGGTGCTGGCGCACGCCGGGCCCTCGTTTTCGACCGGCGGCGACGTGCGCGCCTTCCACGAGCAGGGCGAGCGCATCGGCGCGTACGGCGCCGAACTGGTCGGCCTGCTGAACCGCGCCATCCTGCGCCTGGCCGGCTACGCCAAGCCGGTCGTCGCGGCGGTCGACGGCACCGTCACCGGCGGCGCGCTCGGCCTGGTGCTGGCCTGCGACATCGTGCTGGTGTCGGCGCGCGCCAGCTTCACCCCGTATTACGTCGACGTCGGTTTCAGTCCGGACGGCGGCTGGACCGCGCTGCTGCCGGGCTTCATCGGCGCGGCGCGGGCCCGCTCGGTGCAACTGCTGAACCAGCGCATCAGCGCCGAGCAGGCGCTGGCCTGGGGCATGGCGGCCAAGCTGGTGGCCTCGATCGACATGGCCGACCAGGCCGCGGCCACCGCCCGCGCCGTCGCCGCCAAGGTGCCCGGCAGCGTGCGCCGCACCCGCGCCCTGCTGGCGCCCGACCAGGCGCGCCTGGCCGAGGCGCTGGAGTTGGAGCGCAGCGAATTTTTGCAGCAAGTAGTGTCTATCGAAGCACAGCAAGGTATGCAGCGATTCTTGTTTCAGGGGAGTCAGGCTGTACAGCGTTAACACCTAATAGAGGAGTGACAATGAACAGTTTCATGAGTGTGCAATCCAGCTTCAAGGGCGTGCTTTGGGCGGCGTTGCTGTCCGGCCTGGCCCTGGTACAGACGGCGCAGGCGGTGCAGACCTTCGCCGACGAAGACCGTTCCGCCGAACTGACGTCGCAACCGGTCCATCAGCGCTACCAGTTCAATTCGCCGACCACGGTCACCTACGACAAAAATTCGATCGCGGCCGGCGCGGCCGGCGCGCGCGTCTACGTCGCCGACATGGGCAACGACCGGGTCGTGGTGCTGAACCTGAACGGCCAGAAGATCGGCCTGCTCGACGCGGCCGACACGCTGCTCGCCGCCGACAGCCCGGCGACGGCGGTGGCGCCGATCAAGGCGCCGCTCGGCATCGCCTTCCTGTCCGTCGGCGAGGCGCTCGATTCGCGCCTGGCCGGCTTGTACGTGAACGACGTCGGCAGCCACCAGATCCATTTCTTCCGTCCCGACGCGGCCGACGCCGACAAGTTCTACTACGTGACGTCGTTCGGCGTGAAGGGCGCCGGCAGCGGCCTGCAGCTCAACGTGCCGCGCAATATGGTGGTCACACCGCAGGGCTGGGTCTATGTGTCGGACGAATTCAACAACCGCGTCAAGGGCTTCCGCCTGAATCCCGACGCGGCCTACGCGGTCACCTATCTGAACACCAGCGGCGCGGTCGACGGCGCCGGCCTGTATGTGCCGAACGGCCCGGTGATTCCCGGCGTCGACAAGGATTATGGGACCGACTCGGGCAATTATTCGAGCTACGCCGGCCAGCCCGACAAGGTGGCGGGCTTCCGCATCCCGCAGGGGATGACCTACTGGCGCTCGCCGGCCGGCACCCACACCTATCTGTACGTGTGCGACAACGGCAACAACCGCATCAAGATCTTCGAGGTGAACCAGGCCAGCGGCGCGCTCGCGCTGGTCGACATCATCGGCCGCTATAGCGCCAACGGGTCGGCGGGACATTTGAAGCGGCCGCGCGGCGTGCGCACCGACAAAGCCGGCAACCTGTATGTGGCCGACAGCTACAACGGCCAGATCCTCAAGTTCGCCAATTTAAGCGGCGCGCTCGGCACCGTCAGCTACCGCGCCAGCGGCTCGGCCGACGCGACGGCGGCCTGGACCTACGGCCGCCTGGGCATCCAGCAAATCGAGCTGCGCTCGCCGGCCACCGCCGCCACCGAGGACGCCGCCTTCCAACTGCCGAACGACGCCGTTCCGGTCGAAAAATCCGACGGTACGCCCTACGTCGAAAGCATCTGGTCCGGCGGTGTCTTCTACAGCAATCTGCCGGTCATTCTGGTCAGCGATCCGGGCAACCACCGCATCAAGAAATGCTGGGCCGCCAGCAGCGGCGGCTCGATCGTGCGCTGCTCGGTGTCGGCCGGCGTCGGCGGCGTCGCCAGCAACGAGTTCTGGGGCTATCCGCGCACGCTGACGGGACAGGTGCACGCGATTTCGGCGATGACCTATTTGCAGGGCAGTTCGCGTCTGCTGGTCAGCGACACGCCGAACACCCGCATCAATATGTACAGCGCGACCGGCGCCTACCTCGGAAAATTCGGCGGCGGCGACATCAACTACGGCGTCACCGGCATCAGCGCCTTCCCGGTCAGCGCCGGCGAGGAGGTGGCGGTGGTCACGGCGGCCGACACGAGCCTGCCGTTCCCGTACACCGGCGACAGCTCGCTGCGCATCTACAAGGCGGACGGCACGCTGCGCTACACCTTCAACCTGAGCTACCGCACCACTTCCCTGGCGGCGCCGAAGATCAGCTTTATCAATGCGAATTTCCCTGTCGCGCTGCACGTCAAGCCGGAGGCCGGCGCCGATCAGTTCTCGGTCTACCTGACCAGCTTTGGCAACTACGCGTGGAAGTTCTCGTACAACCGCGCGCTCGGCACCCTGAGCTACGCCTGGGCGTCCGGCGGCTCCGACGCGAGCAAGGGCACCGATGTCGGCAGCAGCTGGGCGCTGGGCGCGAACTTCTACAAACAGGGCGCGGCCGGCACCTTCGACACCATCCAGGGCATTCTGGCGCTGAACAACCGGGTCTACGCGGTGGACCGGCGCAACCAGCGCATCCAGGCGCTGAATCCTGCCAACGGTGCGCTGCTGGGCCGGATCGGCAAGGGCGGCGGCACATACGACCACAACGGCGCCATCGTCGGCGACGAGTTTTTCCTGCCCGAGGGACTGGGCTACGACAGCACGCTGCAGCGTTTGCTGGTCGGCGACGGCTTCAACATGGTCGCCAAGTCGTTCACCAATCCGGACCTGGTGGCGCCGAACGCCGGCGGCCAGATCGTGCCGACCTTCAACGGCTCCTGGCTGAACCCGGCGCTGGGGACCCGGCCCGGCGGCTTGTTCGCGACGCAGCAGGCGATTTCGGGTGGCGGCAAGCTGTACGTCAGCTCGCTGATCAGCTGCCGCGTGACGATTTTCGACTGGAATGAACTGACGCCGCCGTAATTGAAAACCAGGGGCGTCAATCCGGACCCCCGTCTTTGGTTTGCTTTGGCGGTCATGGCGTCTTGGCTCAATTGCATCACCCGCTGCATATAAAAAAGGATAGAAGAGACATGAATACAATACCGTTGACGATCAAGGCGGCCGGCGCGCTGCTCGCGCTCGCCGCCCTGCTCGCGCCGGCGCGCGCCGCCGACATCAAGATCGCCCACATCTACAGCAAGACCGGCGCGCTGGAGGCCTACGGCAAGCAGACCCAGACCGGCCTCATGATGGGCCTGGAGTACGCCACCGGCGGCACGCTGACGGTGAAGGGGCGCAAGATCGTCGTCATCGAGAAGGACGACCAGGGCAAGCCGGACGTCGGCAAGTCCTTGCTGGCGCAGGCCTACGGCGACGACAAGGTCGACCTGGCCGTCGGCCCGACCTCGTCCGGGGTGGCGATCGCGATGCTGCCGGTGGCCGAGGAGTACAAGAAGGTGCTGCTGGTCGAGCCGGCCGTGGCCGATTCCATCACCGGCAGCAAGTGGAACCGCTATGTGTTCCGCACCGGCCGCAACTCCTCGCAGGACGCCATCGCCAACGCGGTGGCGCTCGACAAGCCGGGCGTGAGCATCGCCACCCTGGCGCAGGACTATGCCTTCGGGCGCGACGGCGTGAAGGCGTTCGCGCAGGCGCTGTCGGGCAAGGGCGCCAAACTGGTGCACGAGGAGTATCTGCCCACCGGCACCAGCGACTTCACCGCCGGCGCCCAGCGCCTGATCGACGCGCTGAAGAACCAGCCCGGCCGCAAGGTGATTTTCGTGATCTGGGCCGGCGCCGGCAATCCCTTCAAGATCGCCGATCTGGACTTGAAGCGCTACGGCATCGAGATCGCCAGCGGCGGCAACATCCTGCCGGCGATGGTGGCGTACAAGCAGTTCCCCGGCATGCAGGGCGCGACCTATTACTACTTCGGCATTCCGAAGAATCCGGCCAATCTGTGGTTGGTCGCCGAGCACTACAAACGCTTCAAGACGCCGCCCGACTTCTTCACGGCGGGCGGCATGACGGCCGGCATCGCGCTGGTGGAGGCGCTGAAAAAGGCCGGCGACGCCAGTGCGGAACAGCTGATCAAGGGCATGGAGGGGATGGCCTTCGAGACCCCGAAAGGCCGGATGGTGTTCCGCAAGGAGGACCACCAGGCGCTGCAGTCGATGTACCACTTCCAGATCAAGGCCGATCCGGCCTTCGCCTGGGGCGTGCCGGAGCTGGTGCGCGAGTTGAAGATCGAGGAGATCAAGGTGCCGCTGCGTAACAAGCTCTGAGCGGCGCCGCGCCGGCGGCGCGCTTAAGCGCGGACGCGTTCGGTCCGCACTTCCATACACCTTTTTTGCCGCCCCGAGGGCGGCCGGGGTAACCATGTCCATTTCTCTCGAAACGCGCGAGTTGAGCGTCAACTTCGGCGGTCACGTGGCGGTCAATCAGGTCTCGTGCGCCTTCCGGCCCGGCACCCTGACCGCCATCGTCGGCCCGAACGGCGCCGGCAAGACCACCTATTTCAACCTCATCTCGGGGCAGTTGCCGGCCAGCGCAGGCCAGGTGCTGCTGAACGGCCAGAACCTGACGCGGCAGGGCGCCGCCGCGCGCGCCCGCAGCGGCCTGGGGCGGGCCTTTCAGCTGACCAATCTGTTCCCGCGCCTGTCGGTGCTGGAAAACCTGCGCCTGGTGCTGCAGGCGCGCCACCGCACCGGCCTGCGTCTGCTGACGACCTGGTTCAGCCAGCGCCATCTGATCGTCGAGGCCGAGCAGATCCTCGAGCAGATCGCCCTGACGGCGCGGCGCGACACGCCGGCCAGCGCGCTGCCGCACGGCGACCAGCGCAAGCTCGAGGTCGGCCTGCTGCTGGCGATGCAGCCGGAGGTGTTCATGTTCGACGAACCGACCGCCGGCATGAGCCACGACGAGGCGCCGGTGATCCTGGAGTTGATCGCGCAGATCCAGAGCCGGCGCGACAAGACCATCCTGCTGGTCGAGCACAAGATGGACGTGGTCGAGCGCCTGGCCGACCGCATCATCGTGCTCAACCAGGGTCAGTTGGTGGCCGACGGCGCGCCGGCCGAGGTGATGCGCCTGCGCGTGGTGCAGGAAGCCTATCTGGGCGCCGAGATGGCGCTGGGGGAGGCCGCGTGAGCGCGCCGCTGCTGACGCTGGCCGGGGTGCACACGCACATCGGGCCCTATCATATTTTGCAGGGCGTCGACCTGCGGGTGCCGCGCGGCCAGTTGACCATGCTGCTGGGCCGCAACGGCGCCGGCAAGAGCACCACGCTGCGCACCATCATGGGACTGTGGCGCGCCAGCGCCGGCGCGGTCCACTTCGACGGCGCCGCCCTGAAGGATGTGGGCACGGCCGACATCGCCGCGCGCGGCATCGCCTATGTGCCGGAAAACATGGGCATCTTCGGCGACCTGACGGTGCGCGAGAACATGCTGCTGGCGGCCCGCGGCGGGTCGATGAACGGCGCCCGCCTGGAATGGATTTTCAAGCTCTTCCCGGCCCTCAAGCAATTCTGGGACAAGCCGGCGGGCAAGCTCTCGGGCGGCCAGAAACAGATGGTGGCGCTGGGGCGCGCGCTGATCGAGCCGCGCAAGCTGTATATGTTCGACGAGCCGTCCAAGGGCCTGGCGCCGGTGATGGTGAACAGCATGGTGGCGGCCCTGCGCGAACTGAAGGCGGAGGGCGCGACGGTGCTGCTGGTCGAGCAGAACCTGGCGGTGGCGCAGGCGCTGGGCGACACGGTGGCGGTGATGGACGCGGGCCGGGTGATCCACCACGGCAGCATGGCGCAACTGGCGGGCGACGCCGTTTTGCAGCAGCGCCTGCTCGGCCTGCACCTTGGCGCCGCGCCCGCGCGCGCGCCGGAGGAGGTGCGATGAGCGCCCATACGCTGCCGCCCAAGCTGCTGCTGCCGGCGCTGATGCTGCTGGCCCTGCCGCTGCTGCCCAGTTTGCCGACCTGGATCACGCTCACCGTGGCCGGCCTGGCGATGGGCATGATGATCTTCATCATGGCCAGCGGCCTGACGCTGGTGTTCGGCCTGATGGACGTGATGAACTTCGGCCACGGCGCCTTCATCGCGGTCGGCGCCTTCATCGCCACCAGCGTGCTGCAACTGATGCCGGGCTGGATGCAGGCCGACAGCCTGGCGCTGAACGCCGCCGCGGTCGGCGTCGCGCTGCTGGTGGCGGCGCTGGCCACGGGCCTGCTGGGCTGGGGCTTCGAGCGCCTCATGATACGGCCCGCGTACGGCGCCCACCTGACCCAGATCCTGGTCACCACCGGCGGCCTGATCGTCGCCGAACAACTGATCCACGTGATCTGGGGGCCGGAGCAGATTCCGCTGCCGCGCCCGGCCAGCCTGCGCGGCGCCTGGATCGTCGGCGACGTCGCCATCGAGAAGTTCCGCCTGCTGGCGGTGGCGCTGGGACTGCTGATTTTCGCCGCCATGTGGTTGGTGCTGAACCGCAGCAAGGTCGGCCTGCTGGTGCGCGCCGGCGTGCAGGACCGCGAGATGGTGGAGGCGCTCGGCTACCGCGTCGGCCTGCTGTTCGTCGGCGTCTTCGTGGCCGGCTCCGCGCTGGCCGGCATGGGCGGGGTGCTGTGGGGCTTGTATCAGGAAAGCGTCAGCGCCGCGCTCGGTGCGCAACTCATGGTGCTCATTTTCATTGTCATCATCATCGGCGGCCTGGGCTCGGTCGGCGGTTGCTTCGCCGGCGCCCTGCTGGTCGGGCTGACCGCCAACTACGCCGGCTTCCTGGCGCCGAAGGTGGCGCTGGGCGCCAACATCCTGCTGATGGTGCTGATCCTGTTGTGGCGGCCGCAAGGCCTGTTTCCGGTGACCTCCCGATGATGAAAACACTCTGCTCCACCGTGCTGTCGGGCGACACGCCGCGCAGCCGCCTGCTGGCCGGCCTCTTGCTGGCGCTGTTGCTCGGCCTGCTGCTGGCGCCCTTCCTGTTCCCCGGCACGCGCGCGCTCAACGTCGCCGCCAGGATCTGCGTCTTCATCGTGCTGGCGGCCAGCTACGACCTGCTGCTCGGTTACACCGGCGTGGTCTCCTTCGCCCACACCATGTTCTTCGGCATCGGCGCCTACGGTGTCGGCATCGCCATGTTCCAGGCCGAGGCGGACTGGCTGGCGCTGCTGGCCGGCGCCGTCGCTTCCCTGCTGCTGGCGCTGCTGCTGGCCTTGCTGCTGGGCGTGCTGTCGCTGCGCGTGCGGACCATCTTTTTCGCCATGGTGTCGCTGGCGCTGGCCTCCTTCTTCGCCACGCTGGCCTCGCAGTTCTCGGCCTTCACCGGCGGCGAGGACGGCCTCAGCTTCAAGCTGCCGGCGCTGCTGTCGCCGGCCACGCAATTCCTTTCCGCGCCCTGGCTGGGCGTCGACTGGAGCGGCAAGCTGCTGACTTACTACCTGGTGTTCTTTTGCAGCCTGGCGCTGTTCCTGCTGGCGCTGCGGGTGGTCAATTCGCCCTTCGGCAAGGTGCTGCAGGCGATCCGCGAAAACGACTTCCGCGCCGCCGCGATCGGCTACAACCCGGTGCTGTACCGCACCGTGGCGAATTGCCTGGCGGCGCTGCTGGCGTGCGCGGCCGGCATCCTGTACGCGCTGTGGTTGCGCTACGTCGGTCCGGACACCACGCTCAGTTTCAACATCATGATCGACATCCTGCTGATGGTGGTGATCGGCGGCATGGGTTCGATGTACGGCGCGGCGCTGGGCGCGGCCGTCTTCGTGATCGCGCAAAACTACCTGCAGGACGGCATGAAGCTGCTCAGCGGCTCGCTGGAGGCGGCGCCCCTGCTGGCCGGCCTGTTCCACCCCGACCGCTGGATGCTGTGGTTGGGCGTGCTGTTCATTCTGAGCGTGTACTTTTTCCCGAGCGGCATCGTCGGCCGCCTGCGCGGCAAGCCATAACATTTCAAGGAGCCGAATATGTATGTAGTCGATTGGTTGAGCAAACAGGCGCAGCACCGGCCGGACAAGATCGCCCTGGTCGACCTGGCCAGCGGCCGCGAACTGAGCTACCGCCAGTTCAACGAGCGGGCCAGCCGTTGCGCCGAATATCTGCTGGCGCGCGGCGACTTGCTGCCGGGGGCGCGCGTGGCGGTGCTGGCGCACAATTCCTCGGATTATCTGGAGTTGCTGTACGGCTGCGCCAAGGCCGGCATGGTGATGGTCTGCCTGAACTGGCGCCTGCCGGCGGCCGAACTGCTGCCGATACTGGAGGACGCCGACGCGGCGCTGCTGGTGTACGGCCAGCCCTTCGCCGCCACCGCGCGCATCCTGCGCGCCCAGTTGCCTGGCTTGCGTGAACGCGCGGCCGTGGTGATCGGCCCCGCCAACGGCACCGCCAACGGCTCCGCCGACGGCGACGACGCCTTGCCATACGAAGACTGCCTGGCCGGCGCCTCCGGCCGCGCGATCGAAATGCCGCCGCGCGGCATGGACGAGGTCTGGCACCTGCTCTACACCTCCGGCACCACCGGCAGGCCGAAGGGGGTGATGCAGACCTACGGCATGGTCTTTTGCAACGCCGTCAACTGCATGCTGGCGACCGGCCTGTCGGGCAACGACGTGCTGCTCAACGTGCTGCCCTTCTTCCATACCGGCGGCCTGAACCTGTACACCAACCCGGTGCTGCACGCCGGCGGCACGGTCCACATCATGGCGCAATTCGACGCCGGCGCCACCCTCGCGCTGCTCGACGGCACGGTGACGCTGTTCCTCGGCGTGCCGGCGGTGTACCTGATGCTGAGCCAGCACCCGGCTTTCGAGCGGGCGCGCTTCCGCTCGATGCGGCACTGGTCGGCCGGCGGCGCGCCGATGGCGCACAGCCTGCTGGAGCTGTACCAGGCGAAGGGCGTGACGATCTGCTTCGGCTTCGGCATGACCGAGACCGGGCCGACCGTGTTCATCTGCGACGAGGCCATCGCGCGGCGCAAGGTCGGCAGCATCGGCCGGCCGGTCGGCTCCATGCGCACGCGCGTGGTGCTGGCGGACGGCAGCGACGCCGGCCCCGGCCAGCGCGGCGAACTCTATATCCAGGGTCCCGGCGTCACGCCCGGCTACTGGAATATGCCGCAGGCCAGCGCCGAGGCCATCGTCGACGGCTGGTTGCACTCGGGCGACATCGCCTACTTCGACGCCGACGGCGACTACTACATCGTTGACCGCGCCAAGGACATGTACATCTCCGGCGCCGAAAACGTCTACCCGGCCGAGGTGGAAAACGTGCTGTTCCAGATGCCGCAGATCGCCGACGCCGCCGTGATCGGCGTGGCCGACGCGAAATGGGGCGACGTCGGCGCCGCCATCGTCGTGCTCAAGGCCGACCAGCCGCTGGCGCCGGCCGAGCTGCAGGCGTTTTGCCGCACCCGCCTGTCCGGCTACAAGGTGCCGAAACACGTGGTGTTCCTGCAGACGCTGCCGCGCACGCCGTCCGGCAAGCTGGAAAAACACAAACTACGCAGTCAATTCGCCGATCTCGGCACAGAAAGCGCACCATGAACGAACTCCAATCCGGCTTTTCCCACACCCTGAAGCAAAGTGATTTCGACCGCTTCGCCGTCCTCAGCGGCGACGACAACCCGATCCACTGCGACCCCGAGTTCGCCCGCCGCAGCCACTTCGGCGCGACCGTCGCGCACGGCATGTTCCTGTACGGCCTGATCTATCGCGCGTTGGCCGAGGCCATGCCGGAGGCGGGCATGCTTCAGCTGGAACAGGAGCTGATGTTCCCCAACCCCAGCTTCGCGCGGGACGAAGTCGAGGTGCTGGTCGCGCCGCTGCCGGCCGGGCCCGACGGCGGCCACTGCTTCAGCACCGTGGTGCGCAAGCGGGTGGGCGGCGAGAGCGTCGTCACGGCCTCGGGCCGCGCCCGCGTGCGCAACGCCGGTAGCGCGGCGGCGCTGGCGGCCTATGCCGGCGGCCCGGCCGACGCGGCGGCGGCAGGCCACAGCGACGCCGAATTGCGCGGCCTGCGCCGCGGCATGCGGGCGCGCGCCGAGCGCGTCCTCAGCGACGCCGACCTGGCCGACTACGCCGCGCTGACCGGCGACAACAACCCGCTGCACCACAGCGACGCCTGGGCCCGGGAGCACGGTTTCGCCGGCCGCCTGGTGCCGCCGCCGCTGCTGGCGAGCATGTTCTCGGACCTGCTCGGCACCCGCCTGCCGGGGCGCGGCACCGGCTGGATGAAGCAAACGCTGCGCTTCGTGGCGCCGGCCTACGTCGGCGAGCGCATCACGGCCGAAGTCGAAATCGTCCGCCTGCGCGCCGACAAAGACCTGGTCAATCTGGCCAGCGTGCTGACCGGCGCCGACGGCCGGGTGATTTGCCGCGGCGAATCGCTGGTGCTGGTGCGTAATTTGGAAACCGCGCTGGAAACCGCGCTGGAAACCCCACCGCAAACACCGCTGGAAACACTGCTGGAAACACCGGCCACCTGACGCCGCGCGGGCCAGGCGCCCGCCATCAATCCATTTTAAAAATCGCCCCGACCGCGTGGCGCGGGACAGGTGCGCCCTGTTGAAAGGGGCGGGGGCAGGGGCGAGACGGGACTTGCGCCGCGCCGGCCGCGCGGCGCTAGGAAATTTACCGGGATATTTTAACGCCGTGCGCTCCGGGCTTGCCGGGCCGCATAGCGACAAGCCGCCGGCGGGGCCCATCGGCGCCGCCGGCAAGACCCATCCCGGACAGAACAGGCACACGAACCCGTTCGTCCGGACCCGATGCACATTCAAAACCTATGGAGACACAGCAAAATGAATAAATACATCCTTGTCCTCACCGTCTGCGCGGCGCTGGCCGGCGCGGCGCAGGCGCAAAGCGGCGTCACCATGTACGGCTCGATCGACGGCGGCCTGCGCAACCAGACCAACGTCGATGCCGCCGGCGGCAGCAAGCTGTCGGTCGGCTCGAACGGCCAGTACTATCCGAACCGGCTGGGCTTCATCGGCAGCGAGGATCTGGGCGACGGCCTGAAGGTCCAATTCAAACTGGAAAGCGGTTTCAACACCGGCACCGGCGCGCTCGACAACGCCGCCGGGCGCCTGTTCAACCGCAGTTCCTGGGTAGGCCTGGCGGGCTCCCTGGGGCAGGTGAACTTCGGCCACCAATACACCATCGCCTTCTTCACCGCCAACGACTACGACCCCTTCAACTACAAATACGCCTACATCATTCCGGTCTCGGCGGCCACCGCCGGCGGGCGCTACGACAACAGCATCCAATACACCGGCACCTTCGGCGCCTACAAGGTGCGGGCCGAATACGCGCCCGGTGAAAAGCCCGGCAGCGCCGGCACCAACACCGCCAAGGCGGTCGGTCTGAGCTACTTGGACGGTCCGCTGAACTGGGGCGGCGCCTACAGCAGCCGCGACGTGGAAGGCTTCAGCGACAAACACTACACCGTCGGCGCCGCCTACAAGGGCGGCGGCTGGCGCGTCGCGGCCGGTTATATGGACGACAAACTGGCGACCGCGTCGGGTGTCGACAGCACCACCAAGAACGCCTGGGGTGGCCTGAGCTACGAAGTGGCGCCGCAGATCGTCGTCAGCGGCGCCTACTATCAGACCAAGACCGCGGTCGCCGGCATAGCCGGCGCCCGCAAGCTCGCCATGCTGGGCGTGGTTTACTACCTGTCCAAGCGCAGCAATCTGTACGCCGACATCGACTACGCCCGACTGAGCGGCCGCGCGCGCATCGGTACCCAGACCAGCCAGACCGGCATATCGGTCGGCATCGACCATCTGTTCTGAGCGGCGTCGCAAAGCCGCGCCGCAGCACGCTACAAGCGCGCGCTTGTAGCGTCAGTCGCGCTCGGGGGTGGAGCTGATTTTGTGGATGGCCAGGTCGGCGCCGTCGAATTCCTGTTCGGCGTCGAGGCGGATGCCGACGGTTTTCTTGAGCAGGCCGTAGATGACGATGCCGCCGGTGACGGCGACGCCGATGCCGAGCGCGCTGCCGATCAGTTGCGCCATGAAGGAGACGCCGCCCATGCCGCCCAGCGCCTTGCTGCCGAAGATGCCGGCCGCCAGGCCGCCCCAGGTGCCGCACAGGCCGTGCAGCGGCCAGACGCCCAGCACGTCGTCGATCTTCCATTTGTTCTGCGTCCAGGTGAACATCCAGACGAAGATGGCGCCGGCGATGCCGCCGGTGATCAGGGCGCCCAGCGGGTGCATCAGGTCGGAGCCGGCGCACACGGCGACCAACCCGGCCAGCGGCCCGTTATAGGCGAAGCCGGGGTCGTTCTTGCCCATCACGAGCGCGACCAGGGTGCCGCCCACCATCGCCATCAGCGAATTGACCGCGACCAGGCCGGAGATCTTGTCGATGGTCTGTGCGCTCATCACGTTGAAGCCGAACCATCCGACTGTGAGGATCCATGCGCCCAGTGCGAGGAAGGGGATGTTGGATGGCGGATGGGCCGAAACCGCGCCGTCCTTGCGGTAGCGGTTGCTGCGGGCGCCGAGCAGGATCACGGCCGGCAAGGCCAGCCAG
>JANXSQ010000030.1 GCA_025356595.1 Janthinobacterium sp.
CGCGCCGGCGGCCAAGCCGGCCAGCGTGTTGAGCAAGGTCGGCACGGCCAGCGCCAGGGTCGGACCGGCGCCGCCCCAGCCGGCCACGGCGTGTTCGGCGTGTTCGATCAGCGCGTGCGCGCCGGGCAAGCCGTGGGTCAGGATGCCGCCGCCGACCATGAACATGGCGACGGTGCCGATCACCGACAGCGCCTTCATCAGTTGCGGCGCGGCCGCCAGCAGCAGGCAGCCCACGCCGCGCACCAACCCGTGCACGGCGCCGGCGCCGCTGCGCTGGCTCAGGTACAGGCCGGCGTCGTCGAGCTTGACGATGCCGGCCACCAGGCCGTAGACGCCGAAGGTCATGACGACGGCGATGCCGGCCACCACCGCGACCTGCTGGACGAAGGGCGCGCCGGCCACCGTGCCCAGGGCGATGACGATGATCTCGGCCGAGAGGATGAAGTCGGTGCGGATGGCGCCCTGGATCTTGTCGCGCTCGACGGCCACCAGGTCGGCCCCGGGGTCGGCCAGCGCGCGCGCCAGGGCGGCGCGCTGCGGCGCCTCGTCCGGCGCGGCAGGCAGGAACTGGTGGGCGATTTTCTCGCAGCCCTCGTAGCACAGGTAGACGCCGCCAACCATCAGCAGCGGCGTGATGGCCCAGGGCGCGAAGGCGCTGACGGCCAGCGCGGCCGGCACCAGGATGGCCTTGTTCTTCATCGAGCCGACGCCGACCGCCCACACCACCGGCAGCTCGCGCTCGGCGCGCACGCCCGACACTTGCTGCGCGTTCAGGGCCAGGTCGTCGCCCAGCACGCCGGCGGTTTTCTTCGCCGCCACCTTGCTCATCAGGGCGACGTCGTCGAGGATGCTGGCGATGTCGTCGAGCAGCGCCAGCAGGCTGGTGCCGGCCATCTCAGCGGCCTCCCGCGGCGGTGGTGGGGGCGGACGGCGGCGGACGGGAGGAATTTTTCATGGCGGACTCTGGTGTGGTGGAAAATATGCCGTCGATCTTACCTGACGCGGCGGCGCAACAGTGGCCGGCGAGACGCCGCCGCCCCGTGTAGAATCGATTCTTCCGCCACCCGTCACGATGGAACCCCCATGAGCTTCGCCACCTGGATCACCTTTGTCATCGCCGCCTGCATCATCGCCGTCTCGCCCGGCTCCGGCGCCGTGCTGTCGATGTCGCACGGCCTGTCGTACGGCGTGCGCAGAACCACCGCCACCATCGCCGGCCTGCAGGCCGGCCTGCTGCTGATCCTGGCCATCGCCGGCGCCGGCGTCGGCTCCCTGCTGCTGGCCTCGGAAGTGGCCTTCAACGTCGTCAAGACGGTGGGCGCGCTGTACCTGATCTACCTGGGCCTGAGCCAGTGGCGCGCCAAGGTCCACGTGGCCGCCGAAGCGCAGGCGCGCAGCGTCCTGCCGTCGCTGAAAAAACGCTTCCTGACGGGCTTCCTGACGAACGCGACGAATCCGAAGGGCATCATCTTCATGGTCGCCGTGCTGCCGCAGTTCATCGAGCGCGACGGCGCGCTGCTGCCGCAACTGCTGATACTGGGCGTGACCATGTGCGCGATCGACCTGATGGTGATGCACAGCTACGCCTACCTGGCCTCGTCGATGCAGCGCTTCTTCCGCGACGCCAGCGCCGTCAAGAAACAGAACCGCTTCTTCGGCGGCATGCTGATGGCGGTGGGCACGGCGCTGTTCTTCGTCAAGCGCGGCGGCGCCCACGCCTGAGCGCCCGCCCGCTCCAGCCTGGCGCGGAGCGGGCCGGGCCGGGCGGCGCGCCTGGCGCAAGCCGGTGGCCGCAATACGCGCTATGATTGTCTGGCCGGCCGGCGCCGGCCCGGCCCATTTTCCCGGAGCGCCAGCATGACCCTGTTCCCGTTCAAGCAAGGCGCGCTGCTGGCGCTGGCCGTCTGCGCGCCGCTGGCGCCGGCCGCGCCGCCGTCGCCGCCCAATCCGCTGGCCGCGCCGTCGTCGCGGCCGAATCCCCAGCGCAACGAGCTGCTGCTCGTCCTGCCCATGTCGCTGCCGGCGACCGGCAGCGAGACGGTGGGTGAGAACGTCGCGCCCGTCATCCTCGCGCCGGGCAGCCTGAAAAACGCGCCGCTGAGCACCGAGCCGACGCCCCGCCCCGCCTCGGCCAAGCGCGCCGCACCGTCGCGCCGCAACCTCCCCTTGCAGACCGAAACCGCGCCGCCGGCGCGCCAACCCTAAAACTGCGGACGGCGCCAGCGCCGCCGCCGCCAAGCGCCCTTTTTCCCGGCCAGTGTTGTGTCGGCCAGCTCCGCCGTTCGGCCGTTTCCCGTCCGCCTAGCCGGCGCGCAGGCGGATGCGCGCGCGCCATTCGCCCAGCGCGGCCAGGGCGCCATGGAACTCGCGCTCGATCAGATCGGCCTCGGCCAGCGTCACCCGGCCGTCCATCAGCGCGGTCGAGACGGCCGCCGCGACGGCGCCCACCTGGCTCATGACGCGGCACACGGTTTGCGACAGGTCGTCGCTGCCGACCTGCTCCGGCTGCGGCACGACGAAGGCGGCCATGCCGTGGCGCACCAGCAGCGCGTGCAGCGGCAACAGCGCGTCGTCGACGCCGGCGTGCTGGCACCGTTCGATAATTGCTGAGACTTCTTCAAACGAGGGATAATGCGAAGCGATCGTCGGTGCCAGTTTATTACGCAGGACGTTGGCGGAAATGCCCATCGTCTGGGCCAGCGCGTCGATGCCGCCCGGATAGCCGCGCGCCACTTTGTAGAGCGCGTCGTGCTGGTTCATGTCCAAATATTTTCGTGTCATGGTGAAGTTGGCCTTTTATTACCGATGCATGGCGCCATGTAGGCTGCTATGCTTGTTTTCAACCGAGTTTATAGCATAAGAGACAACGATGAAGTCATTCCAGATTGCCTTGCTGGTCGCCCTGCTGCTCCCGCTGGGCGGCAACGCGCTGGCCGACTCCCGCCCGACCGGCAAGTCCTCCGGCAGCTCGTCGTCCTACAAGAGCGGCTTCTCCTCGCAGCGCGGCGGCGACGCGCGCCCGGCCAGCGGTAGCGGCAAGTCGAGCTTCGGCTCCTTCGGCGGCAAGCAGCCGGCCGCCGCGCCGCGCGCCACGCCCTCGGCCGCCGATGAGGGCGCCGCGCCGGCGCGGCCGAAGAGCGGCTTCGGCTCCTTCGGCGGCGCGCGCGGCGACGCGGCGGCGCCGGCCAAGTCCGATTCGGCCCTGTCGCGCGAACTGGAACAGAAAAGCGCCAACGCCAACGCCCTGAAGACGCTGGACGCGCGGCGCGCCGCCGCCGCCGCGCCGCCGCCATTGCCGCCGTTGAATCCGATGCTGCCGCCGAACCAGGCGCCCGGCTACAACCAGGCGCAGCAGCCCTATAACCAGGCGCAGCAGCCCTACAACCAGCCGCAGCAGCAGGCGCCGGTGGTGGTGCAGCAGAGTAATGGCCTGGGCGGCGCGGTGGCCGGCTACATGCTGGGACGCGCGATGAACGGCGGCTCCAACCACGGCGGCTACAACAACGGCGCATATGGCAACGGCGGCAACAACGGCAACAACGGCAATAGCAACGGCGGCAACAGCAACGGCGGCGTCGCCGGCGCGCCGCCGGCCGTGCCGCAAGCCTCCTTCGGCGGCGCCCTGTTGCGCACCTTCGTCTGGCTGGCCGTGCTGGGCGCACTGGGCTGGCTGATCTATTACGGCGTCAAGCGCCTGCGGGCCGGCAAGGCCCGCAGCGCGGCGAACTACTCCTTTGAAAGGGAATGAGATGGGCTGGAAAGATGCATTCGAGTACATGCGCGGCGTCGCCGCCAAGCACGGCGCCGACACCCAGACGCGCCGCGAGGACGGCGGCCTGCCGCTGGGCGCGCGCATCGGCAGCGTCGTCAAGCTGCAGCAATCGCCCTTCATCCGCGCCAACGGCAACGGTTCGCTGATCGGCATGCCGAGCGCGGCCGACGCGCGCGTGCTGGCCGTGTCGCAGATCAAGCTCAACATGGCCGGCGGCCTGTACCGCTACTACCTGGCCAAGGGCGACCTCGACGCGCGGGAGAAATTCCTGCAAGTGTTCCGCAACGCCCAGGGCGAGATCGCCGAGCTGATGTACTGCACCCAACTGGCCCGCGTGGTGCCGGAGACGGCCGAGGACCAGGACGCCTACACCGGCGTGTCCGGCTGCGGCCTGGGCGACCCCAGCTACACGCTGTGGCGCGAGCAATTGAACGACATCGGCCTCGACGCCGCCGACCTGGACCTGATCTTCGGCGCCAGCGACCGCCTCGACTACCGCCGCGACGCCGGCGACGCGTCGGCCGCCTTCGTCGCCCCGTTCACCGGCACCGAGGTGCGCATCGACGACGCGGCCGGCAGCCAGGGCTTGAAGCAGGAAATGTATTTCATGCCCTATGTGCGCGAACTCAGGGACGGCAGCCACGAATATCTGCTGATCACCACGGAAATCATCGCCAGCGTCAACGGCGACACGTCGCAGCGCGGCATCCATGTCGACTTCGTCATCGGCATACCGCTTGAGCAGGAGCGGGTCGTCATCCAGTAGGACGGCCCGAAGGTGTTTTCAATTTCAACGAGAGGAATACAAAATGAGTAATTCGAATGGCTGGGGATTGACGGCGCGCCTGATTTCCAAACACTTCGGCGTCCTGGGCGACCGCGTCTCCGAGGCGATCGCCAACTTCGACCCGGAAACGGCGACCGAGGCCGACCGCGACCGCCTGGCCGACACGCTGCGCGAGACGGCGCAGAAGCTGGCCTCGGCGCGCTCCTCCTTCGACAAGGAGCACGCCGACGTCGTCAAGCTGCGCGAGCTGATCGCCACCGACGAAAAAGCCACGGAAACCCTGGGCGAGCGCCTGGCCGCCGGCAAGATCTCGGAAGCGACCATCAATCTGTTCTGCGACGAGCTGGAGGCCAACAAGGCCCGCCTGCCGCAGGAAATCCAGGAGGAGGCGGACGCCCAGCAATACATGGACGAGCTGCAAAAGATCGTCGACGCGCTCTCCAGGCAACTGAGCGACTTCGACGCCGCCGCCAAGAAGGCGCTGCAGGCGCTGGCCACGGCCAAGGCGCAGAAGGACCTGCAATCGATCCGCTCCGAGCGGCAGAGCCAGCTGGCCGGCCTGCAGGGCCTGCAGGGCAACTCGAGCGCCCTGGAAGCGCTGACGCGGCGCGCCCAGACCGTCAGCAACGAGGCGGCCGGCATGCGCATCGTCGCCGACATCGGCCAGCGGCCGATCGACCAGGCGGCCGAGATCGACGCCATCCGCAAATCCGTCAGCCAGGCCGACACGGCCGGCGAATCGACCCTGGAGCGCCTGAAACGGCTGTCGGCCAAGAGCGCGGCCTAAAACATTTCGCGGCGTCGGCGGCCGTATCATGGCCGGGACGTCGATATTCGCTACAATACCAGGTAGTTTCCGTGCGGCGTCGCGCGGAAACGGCCTGGTTTTTCATTTTTCCGCACTCTGATTGGAACACACATGGAAGCGATTCCCCGCAGCGAATCCCTGATCGAATATCCGAGCGACTTCCCGATCAAGGTGATGGGCCCGACCCATATCGAATTCGCCACCACCATCATTGACGTCGTGCTCGGCTTCGACCCGACCTTCCATGAAGGCCGGATGGAGGCGCGTCCCTCGCCCAAGGGCAACTACACGGGCCTGACCGTGATGGTGCGCGCCACCAGCCGCGAGCAGCTCGACGCCCTGTACATGGCGCTGTCGGCGCACCCGATGGTGAAGATCGTCATGTAATCGAGGGCAAGGCGCGCGCCAGCCGGCGCTGCGGCCCCGGGCCGCGGGCGCGGCGGCGCGCGCCGGCTCCCGGCGGCGGCGAAGCAAAGCCGCCCCTGCCTTATAATGGCGCCTCCAGCCCACACTGACCTGCCCATGTCCACCAGCCGCGCCGCGCCGGCGCTGATCCGCCACCTCGGCCTCGCCGACTACGAAACCACCTTCGCCGCGATGCGCGCCTTCACCGACGCGCGCGGCGTCGACACGCCGGACGAATTGTGGATCGTCGAGCACGCGCCCGTCTACACCCTGGGCCTGGCGGCCGACCGCAACCACCTGCTGGCCGGCGCCGCCATCCCGCAGCACGGCATCCCCGTCGTGCAGACCGACCGCGGCGGCGAAGTGACCTTCCACGGCCCCGGCCAGGTGGTCATCTACCTGCTGATGGACCTGCGCCGCAACAAACCGGGCGGCAAGCTGTACGCGCGCCAATTCGTCCACAAAATCGAGCAAGCCATCATCAATGTGCTGGCGGCGTATAATCTCGCAGGCGAGCGCGTCGATGGCGCGCCCGGCATCTACATCGCCGGCGGGGCGCGCAAGGGCGCCAAGATCGCCGCGCTGGGGTTGAAAGTGCGCGGCAACGGCTGCACCTACCACGGCGTGTCGCTGAACGTGGCGATGGACCTGGCGCCGTTCTCCTGGATCAACCCGTGCGGCTATTCCGGGCTGGCGACGGTGGACATGCGCAGCATGGGCGTGGACGCGGCGCTGCCGGACGTGCAGCGGGCGCTGGCCCGCGAACTGACCGTTTTACTCGACGTGGATGGCGCGGAGCGCCCCGCAGCAGCAACCGAATAACGTAACTTACGCCCCCAGGGCATATAGCCAATGACTTCCGAGACCAGCCCCAGCATCGCCCCCGCCTACAACCCGAGCGAAAAGCAAAAGGGCGCCAGCAAGACGGCGCGCATTCCGATCAAGATCATCCCGATCGAGCAGGTCGAGCGCCTGAAGAAGCCGGACTGGATCCGCGTCAAGGCCGCATCGGCGTCGACGCGCTTCTACGAAATCAAGGAAATCCTGCGCGAGAACAAGCTCGTCACCGTCTGCGAGGAGGCCAGCTGCCCGAACATCGGCGAATGCTTCGGCAAGGGCACGGCGACCTTCATGATCATGGGCGACAAATGCACGCGCCGCTGCCCCTTCTGCGACGTCGGCCACGGCCGCCCGGACCCGCTCGACACGGAAGAGCCGGCCAACCTGTCGAAAACCATCGCCAAGCTGCGCCTGAACTACGTCGTCATCACCTCGGTCGACCGGGATGACCTGCGCGACGGCGGCGCCGGCCACTTCGTCGAGTGCATCCGGCAAACCCGCGCGCTGTCGCCGAAGACGCGCATCGAAGTGCTGGTGCCGGACTTCCGCGGCCGCCTGGCGAAGGCGCTGGCGATCTTCAAGGACGGCCTGCCGGACGTCATGAACCACAACCTGGAAACCGTGCCGCGCCTGTACAAGGAAGCCCGTCCCGGCTCCGACTACACGCACTCGCTGGAACTGCTGCGCGACTTCAAGGCCCTGTATCCGGGTTCCGTGACCAAGTCCGGCATCATGGTCGGCCTGGGCGAAACCGACGAGGAAATCCTCCAGGTGATGCGCGACCTGCGCAGCCACAACGTCGACATGCTGACCATCGGCCAGTACCTGGCGCCGTCGGGCGACCACCTGCCGGTGCGCCGCTACGTGCATCCCGACGTGTTCAAGATGTTCGAGGCGGAAGCCTACAAGATGGGCTTCGTGCACGCCGCCGTGGGCGCGATGGTGCGCAGCTCCTACCACGCCGACGAGCAGGCGCACGGCGCCGGCGTCGAGGCGGCGCTGAACGCCTGAGTCTGCCCCGCCCGGCCCCGCCGAAAACCGCCGCTGCGCAAGCCGGCGGTTTTTTTTCGCCCGCGGCCAAACCGCCACGCCGGATGCCGGACTTAATTGATAACGATTCTCATTCGTGTTATTATGTTGGCCCACGTTCGACCGCTCCACTCTTGTCCCCGGCTGGCCGCCGCGCCGCCGGTGCGAGGCGCAGCCGGCCGCTCCGGTCGCGCCCGTCTGGCGCCTTCACCCACGACAAAGAATCCCCCATGCCATTCCAAACCCATCCCGTCCACCTTCTCGCGGCCGGCGCCTGCGCCCTGTTCGTCCACGGCGCGCACGCCGAAACGGTGATGCCGGTGGTGACCGTCACGGGGCAGGGGCCGCTGCCCGGCTACGCCGCGGCGAGTTCGGCCGTGGCCGGCAAGATCGCCGCGCCGCTGCGCGATATTCCGCAGGCGGTGAACGTGGTCACGCAGGAGTTGATGCGCGACCAGAACGCCTTGTCGCTGCAGGACGCGCTGCAGAACGTGCCCGGCCTCGGCTTCAGCGTCGGCGACGGCCAGCGCGACCAGGTGATGATCCGCGGCTTCAGCGGCATTAGCGATCAGTTCCTTGACGGCGTGCGCGACGACGCGATGTATTTCCGCGATCTGTCGAACGTCGAAAGGATCGAAGTCTTGAAGGGCCCGGCCGCCGTCGTCTACGGGCGCGGCTCGGCCGGCGGCCTGGTCAACCGGGTCAGCAAGAAGCCGCAGGCCCAGCCGGTCAATGAAGTGGGCGGGCTGCTCGGCACGCAAGGCCAGAAGCGCGTCGAATTCGACGCCGGCGCCGCCAGCGCCGACGCCGGCGCGCTGCTGCGCGTGACGGGCGCGGTGGAGGATTCGGGCAGCTTCCGCAATCAGTATTTCCTCAAGCGCCAGGTCATCGCGCCGACCCTGACGCTGAAGCTGGCGCCGCAAACCAGCCTGACCTTGGCGGCCGACTATTTGCAGGATCGGCGCCTGGCCGACCAGGGCGTGCCCGCTTACCGCGGCCGTCCGCTCGATGTGCCGATCGCGACCTATTTCGGCGCCGCCAACGGCAGCGAGCGGGCCTTCGTCGAATCCAAGGTGGCCAGCGCGGGCGCCACCCTGGAGCACCGCTTCAACGCCGTCCTGGCCTTGCGCACCGTGCTGCGCAGCTATCATTTTTCGCTCGACCGCAATTACACGGGCATCGGCAAGATCACTGACGGCGCCGCGCCGACGCTGGCGATCAGCCAGACCCACCGCACCCGCAACGAGCACGGCGTGTACCTGCAAAACGAGTTGTCGCAGACGCTGGAGCTGGGCGGCATGCAGCATCAGATCCTGTACGGCCTGGAGCTGGCCCAGCAGCGCAAGGACGAGTGGCTGGTCTCGCGCAACAATGTCGCCACGTACAGCCTGTTCCATCCGGTGCTGGCCGATCTGGCGCCGCTGCCGGCCGATCTGGCGCCAAGCTCGAACAACAGCAGCACCTTCGACACGGCCGCGCTGTACCTGCAGGATCTCGTCGCGCTGGGGCCGCGCTGGAAGGTGCTGGCGGGCGCGCGTTACGACCGCCTGCGCCAGCGGCGCGACGACCGCCGCCCGCTCAACCAGGATCTGACGCGCACCGACGGCACGCTGTCGCCGCGCGTCGGCGCCGTCTACCAGCCGGACGGCGCCACGGCGTACTACGCCAGCCTGAGCCGCTCGTTCCAGCCGATGGCCGACTCCTTCACCTTCTTCAACAATAGCGACCAGTTGCAGCCGACCGAAACCGTCAACAAGGAAATCGGCGCCAAATTCGATCTGGGCAGGAAGGCCAGCGCCACCGTCGCCCTGTTCGAGATGACGCAGACGAATGTGCAGAACGCCGATCCGCTCAATCCGGGCTTCGCCCTCGCCGTCGGCAAGCAGCGCAGCCGCGGCGTGGAACTGACCCTGGCCGGCGAGATCGCGCCGCGCTGGGAGGCCAGCGCCAGTTACTCGCTGATGAAGGGCGAGATCGTCGCCGCCGCGCCCGGCTCGGCCTTCCTCGGCAAGGAGGCGGCCTTGACGCCGCGCCACAACGCCAACGTCTGGCTCAAGCGCCGCCTCGACGGCGGCTACTACGCGGCCGGCGGCGTGCACGCCGAGGCGGCCCGCTTCGCCTCGTCCGACAACGCCGTCACCCTGCCCGGCTACGCCGTGCTGCAACTGGGCGCCGGTTACGCGTCGGCCAAGTGGGACTTCACGGCGACGCTGAAGAACCTGCTCAACCGGCGCTATTTCGCCGCCGCCCACAGCGGCGCGAACGACTACAACATGCCGGGCGAGCCGCGCTCGCTATTGCTGGCCGCGCGCTACCGTTTCTGACGGCGCATGGCAGCGCGTCCGCTGCGGCAATGGGCCGCCAAGTTGCACCTGTACCTGGGCCTCGGCCTGGGTGGGCTGTTCGTCCTGATGGGACTGACCGGCAGCGCCATCGCCTGGCTGCCCGAGCTTGACGCCCTGCTCAACCCGGCGCTGCTGCGCGCCGCGCCGGCGTCGCCGTCGCAACGCTTCGAGGTGACGCCGGCCACCGTGCAGACCGTCTTCGACACGCTGGCCGCCGACCCGCGCTACGGCACACCGACGCAGCTGAACCCGCCGGCCGACGCGCACGATGTGTATATCGCCGCGTACCGCCGGCCGCTGCCGGCCGGCGCCGGGGCGGCGCAGCAGGCCGTCACGCGCCAGGTGATGCTCGACCCCTACACCTTGCGCGTCGTGGGCGAGCGCGACTGGGGCCGCTACGGCCTGAGCCGCCCGCTGCTGATGCCGACGCTGTTCCATCTGCACCGCTACCTGTTGTCCGGCGAGGTGGGCAAGACCGTCACCGGCATCGCCGGCCTGGCGCTGCTGTTGCTGGCGCTGTGCGGCCTGCTGCTGTGGTGGCCGCGCGCCAGCTGGGCGGCCGTGCGGCGCGCGCTGCGCGTTGCGCATGGCGGTTCCTGGCCCCGTTTCCATTCTTCGCTGCACAGGGCGGGCGGCTTCTTCGCCGCGCCGGTGCTGCTGATGCTGGCTTTTTCCGGCGTCTACCTGAACCTGCCGCAACTGGTGTTGCCGCTGGTGGGCGCGCTGTCCGAACTGGCGCCGGCGGGCAAACTGGGCAACGCCGCCGCCGGCGCCGCCATCGCGCCGGGCGCGGCGATGGCGCGGGCGCAGGCGCTGTATCCGCGCGGCCGCGTGTCGCGCATCGCGCCGCCGGCGAAGGCGGCCGCGCCGTATGAAATCCGCCTGCGCCAGCCCGGCGAGGCGGCGGCCGGCGACGGCGCCACCCGCGTCGTCCTCGACGCCGTCAGCGGCCGGCCGCTGCGCGTGCGCGATCCCCTGACGGCGGCGGCCGGCGAGCGCTTCCTCGGCTGGTTGTACCCGCTGCACAGCGGCCAGGCCTTCGGCGCGCCGGGCCGCGTCTTCATCAGCCTGTTTGGCCTGGCGCCGCTGCTGTTCTTCGTGACGGGCCTGCTGATGTGGCGCAAGCGCCGGCCCAAGCCGGGACGCCGCTGATTTTTCCCGGCCGAACGGCATCGGCGCCGGCGGAAGGCGCGGCTTGTTGCCATGCTTCAAGCCTATAATGCTGTTGGCCACACGGTGGCCACCACGGGGAAACAAGATGACTTTTATAAACAATATTTCCATTATCGGGGTGTTGATCGGCTGTAGCGCCTTCTTTTCCAGCGCCGAGATTTCGCTGGCGGCGGCGCGCAAGCTCAAGCTGCAATTGCTGGCCGGCGAGGGCGACCGCAACGCCGAGAAGGTGCTCGCCCTGCAGGCCCAGCCGGGCCATTTCTTCACCGTCGTGCAGATCGGCCTGAACGCCGTCGCCATCCTCGGCGGCATTCTGGGCGAGGCGGCCTTCCCGCCCTACATCGCCCAGTTCATCCGCGAATTCTACGACGGCGGCCCCGGCGTCGAGACGGCCAGCTTCCTGCTCTCCTTCCTCTTCGTCACCTCGCTGTTCATCCTGATCGCCGACCTGATCCCGAAACGCCTGGCGATGATCGCGCCGGAGCGCGTCGCCCTGGTCATCATCCAGCCCATGCTGTTCTGCATCCGCGTCTTCAAGCCGGCCGTGCTGTTCTTCAACGGCCTGGCCAATCTGTTCTTCCGCCTGTGCAAGGTGTCGACCGTGCGCAACGACGACATCACCTCGGCCGACATCGTCGCCATGATCGACGCCGGCGCCCAGGCCGGCGTGCTGCACAAGCGCGAGCACCATCTGATCGAGAACGTCTTCGAGCTGGAGACGCGCACCGTGACGGCCTCCATGACGCAGCGCGACAGCATCATCTTCTTTTCGCTGCACGAGGGCGCCGACAGCATCCGGCAGAAGATCACCGAGCATCCGCATTCGACCTTCCTGGTCTGCAACGACGGCATCGACGAGATGGTCGGCTGCGTCGACTCGAAGGACATCCTGCTGCGCCTGCTCAACCAGCGCTCGCTGGCCATCAGCGAGCTGACCATCCGCAGCGCCCTGGTGGTGCCGGACACGCTGACGCTGTGGGAAGTGCTGAGCCGCTTCAAGAGCAAGCGCGACAACTTCGCCGTCATCCTCAACGAATACGCGCTGGTGGTCGGCGTGATCACGCTGACGGACGTGCTCAGCACGCTGATGGGGAATATGGTGAGCCAGTCGATGGAGGAGCAGATCGTCAGCCGCGACGCCAATTCCTGGCTGGTGGACGGCCTGACGCCGGTGCAGGACGTGCAGTACGCGCTCGACATCGCCGGCTTCCCGGACGACGAGAACTACGAAACCATCGCCGGCTTCATCCTCTACATGCTGCGCAAGATCCCCAAGCGCACCGACTGGGTCGAACACGCCGGTTTCAAGTTCGAAGTCGTCGACATCGACAACAACCGCATCGACCAGTTGCTGGTGACGCGGCTGGCCGCGCCGGCGCCGTAGCAGGGCGCCGCCCCCGCGCCGCGCCTGCGGCCGGGGGCGCTTTTGGGGCGCGCCCTGAAAGGATGGGCGAATGTTGTTATCATCGCGGCAGAGTCGCCCCGACGCCACCATCACCGAAAAAACCATGACCAAACCTACCCTGACCCCAGCCTACTTCAACGAAATCGGCGTCGGCACCCTGCCCGCGCACATGGGCATTGTCGTCACCGACATCGGCGAGCGCACCCTGAACGCCCGTTTCGAGGTCGGCCCGCACCTGCTCGCGCCGAACGGTTTCCTGCACGCCGGCAGCGTGGTCACCTTGGCCGACACCGCCTGCGGCTATGGTTGCATCGCCAATTTGCCCGAGGGCGCCGTCAATTTCACCACCGTCGAGCTGAAGTCGAACCACCTGGGCACGGCGCGCGAAGGCGCCGTCGTCTGCACGGCGACGCTGGCGCACGGCGGTCGCACCACGCAGGTGTGGGACGCCGTCGTGACGAACGCGGCGACCGGCAAGACCATGGCCCTGTTCCGTTGCACGCAAATGATCCTGTATCCGAAGTAAGACTTAAACCCAGCGCGGGAGAGACGATGAAAGCATGGAATACCTGGACGCTGGCGGCGCTGCTGCTGGCGGCGGCGCCGGCCAAGGCGCAGACGCCCTACACCGAAGATTCCACCTTCCGCGGCCTGGGCGGCAAGCCGGGCATCGCCCGCATCGTCCGGACCTTCATGCCGCTGGCGCTGGCCGACCCGCGCATCAAGGCGACGTTCGAGGATTTCGACATGGAGCAACTGGCCGAGCGCCTGGCCGAGCAATTGTGCGAGTTCAGCGGCGGCCCCTGCCGCTACACCGGCAAGTACAAGGGCAAGGACATGGAGTCGGTGCACATCGACCTGAAAATCAACAACGCCCAGTTCAACGCCCTGGCCGAGGATTTGCAGCTGGCCATGGAGCGCAACGGCGTCGCCGCCCGCGTGCAAAACAAGCTCATCGCCAGGCTGGCGCCCATGCAGCGCGCCATCGTCACGCGCTAGACTGAAAAGGGCCGGGTCCGGAGCCCGGGCCGGCGCCGTGCGCATCGGTGCGTGAAATTCTCGTTCGCTCTGGAAAAACGGCGCGCTTTCAGTCAAGCTATGCCCATGTGCAACAGGCGGGAGGCATCATGCGGCAACCATATCGTTCACTCAAGTTCGCCGGCGCGCTGCTGGCCGGCGCCCTGCTGTGCGCCGGCGCCGCGCGGGCGCAATGGCAACCGGACATGGGCAAGTTCCTCGCCACCGGCGGCGTCAGCCAGCTCGAGGGCGCCGGCGGGGGCGGCATCACGCCGTGGGCGCTGATCGGCGGCTACGGCACGCGCGACAGCTACGGCGCCAACCTCCACTACACCAGCGTGCGCACGCAGGACTACGCGCTGGCCACGTATGGCGTGACCGCCGGCCTGGCCGACCGGGTCGAGCTGTCGCTGGCGCGCCAGGAGTTCCGCGGCAGTCTGGCGCCGCTCGACCAGTTGCGCATCGAGCAGGACATTGTCGGCCTCAAGCTGAAGGTGGCGGGCGACGCCGTCTATGAGCAGGACCGCCTGTTGCCGCAGATCGCCGTCGGCGCCATGTTCAAGCACAACCGCGGCGTGGGGGGACTGGGCGCGCTGGGCGTCAGCAATGTCGTGCAACTGGGGGCCAGGGATGACCACGGCGTTGACTACTACCTGGCCGCCACCAAGATCTTGTTCGAGCAGAGCCTGCTGCTGAACGGCACGCTGCGCGCGACCAGGGCGAATCAGATGGGTTTGCTGGGATTCGGCGGCGAACGGGGCGACGCCTACCGCGTGATGGCGGAGGCCTCGGCCGCCTACCTGATCGACCGCCAGTGGGTGGCGGGCGTGGAGTACCGGCGCAAGCCGCACAACCTGGGCGTCGACCGCGAGAAGGCCTACTACGACGTCTTCCTGGCCTACTTCCCCAGCAAGCACCTGTCGCTGACGGCCGCCTACGCCGACCTGGGCGACATCACCGTCTTCAATCCGCGCCGCCAGAACGGCCTGTACCTGTCGCTGCAGGCGGGATTCTGAGTCAGTCTCTCAGCCCTTCAGGGCCTTTTCCAGCAGCGTGTGCAGCGCGGCGAATTCCGGCGCGCCGACGTAGCGCTTGATGATCTTGCCTTCTTTGTCGATGACGAAGGTGGTCGGCGTCAGCGCCACGTCGCCGTAGGCCTTGGCCGCTTCGCCGGACACGTCGATGGCCACCTTGAACGGCAACTGGCGCGTTTCGGCGTAGTTGACGACGTAGTTGGCCGGATCGTATTTCATCGCGACGGCGACGAATTCCAGACCCTGCGACTTGTATTTATTGTAAGTCTCTACCATCTGCGGCATCTCGGCGACGCAGGTGGTGCACGAGGTGGCCCAGAAATTGACCATCACGACCTTGCCGCGCAGGCTTTGCGGCGTGATCTTTTCGCCGTTGATGCCGAGGAAGGTCACCTCGGGCGCGCTGCTGCGGCTGTTCAGGGACACATACGCGGCCGCGCCCAGCGCCGCGAGGGCGACGACGGCGATGGCCGGTTTGATCCAGGATTTGGAGGTGGCGGTGGTGGCTGGCATAGGATCTGAATGGGGAATTCGAGGGATGCGGCGATTATAGCCCGCCCGGCTTAAGCGTGCCTGAGGACGCGCCTGGGACGGCGCCGCCCCTGTCCTGCTTCGGACTACGGGGCGGCCGATTCAGTAGCCTAGTTGGCCTTCGCGGCCGGAGCCGGGGTGGCGTCCGGCTGGAACTGCTTCAATTCCTCTTCGCTGATGTAGTCGAACAGCTTGACGACCTGCTGCACGCCGCCGACGCCGCGCGCGACGTCGCTGCCGACCACGCCTTCGCGCTGCGTCACGCGGCCCATCATGTAGACGATGCCGCGCTCGGTCACCACCTTGAAGGAGTTGGCGGAGATGGTTTTCATGTCGACCAGGCTGGCCTTCACCTTGGTCGTCACCAGCGCGTCGCTGGAGCGCGAGGTGTAGGTCGACGGGCCGGCGATGGCCAGCTCGTTGGCGATCGAGTCCACGCCGCCGATGCCGCGCACCTCGCGCTCGACGGCGGCCTTCATGGCCTCGTCGCGCACCTCGCCGGTCAGCAGCACGCGCCGGTTGAAGCTGGCGATGTTGACGTGGCCGGCCTGGCCGACCAGGTTCGGCACCCGCACCTCGGCCTTGACGGTGATCGACTTATCCTCCGTCTGCGCGCCCAGCGTGCGCCGGTCGGCCGCCGCGACGGTGCCCATGACGGCGCCGCCGATGATCATTTCGACGCAGCCGGTCAGTGAGCTCAGGAGCGCGCCGCACAACAGGGCGCCCGCCAGCGGGCGTTGCATGCGCGACCAAACCGGGCCTGCGTCGTTTTTAATCATTGTCGTCACCTCCGAATAGCGCGACGTCGATGCCGTCGCAAATACAATGTATGGTCAGCAGGTGCACTTCCTGGATGCGCGCGGTGCGCTCGGCCGGCACGCAGATGTGCACGTCGGCGTCGGTCAGCAGCTTGCCGATGGCGCCGCCGCCCTTGCCGGTCAGCGCGACGACGCGCATTTCGCGCTCCAGCGCCGCTTCCACGGCCGCCTGCACGTTGGCCGAGTTGCCCGACGTCGAGATGGCCAGCAGGATGTCGCCGGCCTGGCCGAAGGCCTGCACCTGTTTCGAGAAGATCTCGCGGTAGCTGTAGTCGTTGCCGACGGCCGTCAGGATCGAGGTGTCCGTGGTCAGGGACATGGCCGGCAGCGGGAAGCGCTCGCGTTCGAAGCGTCCCACCAGTTCGGCGGCGAAATGCTGGCAGTCGGCGGCGGAACCGCCGTTGCCGCAGGCCAGGATCTTGTTGCCGTTGGAGAGGGCTTGGAACATCAAGTCCACCGCTTGCGCGATCGGATGCGCGAGCACAGTGGCGGACTGGATTTTGAGTTCGGCACTTTCGTGGAAGTGCGAGAGGATGCGTTGATTATTCATAGCTGCCGATTATAGTGCAGGCGCGCGCCGCGGCGGGCAAGCTCTGTTAAAAATGCTTACACTTCGATGACGTTGCGCAGCCAGCGCAGCGCGCCGGCGTCGATCGCCACCAGATCGAAGCGGCAGGGCGGCAGGCGCGGCAGGCGCTGCAGGTAGACCTGCGCGGCGCACACCAGGCGGCGCTGCTTGGCCGGCGTCACGCTGGCGGCGGCGCCGCCGTGGCTGGCGCCGCCGCGCTGGCGCACCTCGACGAAGACCAGGGCGTCGCGCTCGCGCATGATCAGGTCGATCTCGCCGCCCTTGCAGAGGAAATTGCGCTCCACCAGGATCAGGCCGTGGCGCAGCAGGTGCGCCAGCGCGGCGTCCTCGCCGAGCCGGCCCTGGCGCTGCTTCTCGCTGAGGCGCGCGGCCGGCATGGCCGCTTCAGGGCGCTTCGGGGGCCGCCAGCGGCGCCAGCGCGCCGTTCCGGTAGACGGCGCCCTGCTCGACGCGCTCGAAGCTGGCCGCGCCCTGGCCGAAGCTGACCGACAGCTTGCCGGTGACGCCGTCGAGGCGGAAGCGCGAGGCCGGATGCAGGGCGATCTCGCGCGCCACGCGGAAGGCGTCGATGCCCAGCGCGTACAGGCGCTCCATGTCGGCGCTGGGGCGGCGCCCGTCGCCGGCCAGCGGCTGCGGATACACCATCACGGCCGGATGGTCGCGCTGCACCTGCCACGGCAGGTCGAGCAGGCGCACGCCGTCCATCGCCGCGCCGCCCTCGCCGCGCCCGGCGCCGGGATTCAGCGAGGAGGTGCCGTACAGGGGCAGTTCGTTGCCCAGCGCGACGCGCAACTGCAGCGCCTGGTCGGCGTCGAGGGCGGCGAAGAGCAGGCCGGGCGGGGTGTTCTGCACGCGCGCGCGCAACTGCACCAGCTCGGCGTCGGCCAGGTAGCCGTTCAGCGCGCCCAGCTCGACGCTGTCGGCCGGCAGGCCCAGGCGCTGCCACTGGGCGGCGAAGGCGGCGGCGCTGCGCCGCTGCCACGGCGCGCCGGCCGAGACGATCAGGGCGCGCGCGCCCGGCTGCTCGGCGGCGGCCCAGGCGGCGGCCTGGCGCGCCTCGTCCTCGATCGACAGGCCGATCACCAGCATGGCCGGCGGCAGCGCCGTCTCGCCCGGCTTGCCGCGGCCGTCCGGATGGTTCAGCGCGATGGTCGGCTTGCGCACCAGCGCGCTGGCGGCGACGGCCGTCACGGCCGAGCGTGCCAGCGGACCGACCAGGATGTCCTGCTGCTCCTGCGCCTGGGCGTAGCTGGCCAGCGCGTCCTGGGCCGTCTCGCCGCTCTCGATGACGCTGACCACGAAACCGTCGCGGTCGCGCTCGTAGGCGGCCAGGAAGCCGTCGCGCAGCGCGGCGGCGGCCTGGCCCAGCGCCTCGGAGCGCAGCGGCAGCAGCAGGCCGATGCGGATCGGCGCTACGCCGCGCGCGGCGCCGCTCAAGGGCGCGCTGTCGGGCGCCGCGACGGGCGACGCGATGGACGGCGGCGCCGCCGTGTCGGGGCTGTCGACGCGGAAGGTCTGCGCCGGCTCCTCTTGCGGCTCGGCGCGCACGGGCGCGGGCGCGGGGCGCGGCGCGGGCGGCGCCGTCGGCGTACTTGTAATTGAGGAGATAGGCGCGCACAATCGGCCGGGCGCGTCGCACGGCGTGCTGCACGCGCTGAGAATCCCGACCGCGCCACCGACCAGCAGCACCTTCACACTTTTAGCTAGCATCCAATTCCCCACATGAGCGCACAAGAATCCATTTCCATCGCCACCCTGCCCGTTATGGCGGAGGCGGCACATCAGACCTATCCTATCTCAACATTGTATGTAGTGGCGACCCCGATCGGCAATGTCACCGATATTAGCCTGCGCGCCCTGCATCTTTTGAGTCTGGTCAACGCCGTCGCCTGCGAGGACACGCGCAACACGGCGCACCTGATGACGCGCTTCGGCCTGAACAAGCCGCTGATCGCGGCGCACCAGCACAACGAGCGCGAAGTGGCCGAGCTGCTGATCGCGCGCCTGCAGGCCGGCGAGCGCATCGCGCTGGTGTCCGACGCCGGCACGCCGGCCGTCTCCGACCCGGGCGCGCGCATCGTCGACGCGGTGCGCGCGGCCGGCCTGCGCGTGCTGCCGCTGCCGGGCGCCTCGGCGGCCATCACGGCGATCTCCGCCAGCGGCCTGCTGAACGACCAGTTCTACTTCGTCGGCTTCCTGCCGGCCAAGGCCAAGCAGCGCGAAAACATGCTGACCGGCCTGCGCACGGTCAGCGCGACGATGGTGTTCTACGAGGCGCCGCACCGCATCCTCGACTGCGCCGGCGCGCTGGCGGCCGTCTTCGAGCCCAGCCGCCAGGTGGTGTTCGCGCGCGAGCTGACCAAGATGTTCGAGGAAATCCACCGCTGCCCGCTGTCCGAGGCGGTGGCCTGGATAGAGGCCGACCCGCACCGCGAAAAGGGCGAGTACGTCATCCTGCTGGAGGGCGCGACGGCGGCGCAGGACGCCGAAGAGGCCGAGGCCGAACGCATCCTGGCGATCCTGCTGGCCGAATGCAGCGTCAAGCAGGCGGCCAACCTGACGGCGCAAATCACCGGGCGCAAGAAAAACGCCCTGTACGACCGCGCCCTGCAGATGAAGGCCGAGAGCGGCGAGTAGGCGCGCCGGCCGCTTGTCACGCGGCGGCGGCCTGCCGGCTGGCCAGATGCAGGGCGCTGAGCTGGTGGCCGACGTACAACCACTGCGCGCGGCTGGCGAAGGCCTGATCCGGCCAGACATAGGTATAGCCGAACTGCAGGCGCACCAGCACGAAGCCGGGCAGGCGGCCCGGCGGCGGCTGGAACACGACCGCCTCGACGGCGCACCAGGGATGGTGGACGCTGCTGTCGCCGCGCCGCAGCCGCAAGCCGTCGGCATCGAAGCGCAGGGTGAGCCGATGCGGGGCGATGAGTTTCTGCTGTATCCGCAGGTAAAAGAACACCCCCACCAGCACGCACAAGGGCATGGCGGCGCCCAGTTGTATCAACACGACCTTGCTCAGCAGCGCATCGCTCAGCCGGGCGTCGAGCAGCTTCGCCGCGCTCGCCAGCAAGGCGCGCCCGGCCGGTTGCTCGCCCAGCGACAGCAGGTCGGGATGACCGAGGGCGACGGCCACGGCCTTGCCGGCGAGCCGGTTCGCGTGCTGCAGCTCGACCAGATTGGCCGCCGCCCACAGCATGGCGAGGGCGGCGGCCACGGCGGCGAAGAACAGCAGCAGGAAGGGAAACGGCAACCACTTGTAGCGGTCGAAGAAGAGCTGCGGCGCGACCTTTTTCAGCAGTGGCGCCGTCATATTGATTTCAACCACGTTCAGGCCGGGCTGGCCGGCGGCCGGCGCGCTGCCCACCTGGTCTTGCGTTTGTTCCATGCGACTTGCCTTTCGAGATTATCCAGTTGGCAAATCATATCGCAGCGGCCGCCGGGCGCGCCTTGCCGCCTTCGCCGGCATGGAACCTGGCGATTTTTCAAGCCACCCGACTCCTCAATCCGGAGTTTCGACCTGATAACCCTTGGCCTTCAGCATGGCCAGATAGCCTTGTGGATCAAGGATGTTGGCCAAGCTCAGCGTGGCGAAGGTGCTGGCGTTGACGGCCAGCGCCTTCTCGGCCGAGGCCAGCCAGGCGGCCTGTGCGCGTTCCTTCACATTCTGGAAACCGGGCTGGCTCTTGACGAAGTCGGCGTTGCGCATGGCGTCGCGACATTCGCTCTCCTGGTCGACGTAGCTCAGTTTCTGGAGCCCCTCCAGGTCGCCCTTTGCCCAGGCATTGGCGCGCACGCGCATGGCGTCGATGTCGCTTTCCAGCCGCGCCAGCGTCTTCGCGAAACAGACGCCATCGGCCAATTGCGATTTCTTATAATCCTTCAGCAGCTTGGACGGGTCGTCCATCGTCAGCTGGATGTCGGTCTTGGTGACCTTCAGCTTGTGCTGCTTGACGATGCCGTCGATCTTGCGGCTCACCTCGCCGTCCTTGGATAGCCCGGCGTACCGCAGTCCGGCGTTGAACAGGGTCTCGGCCGCGAAGATGGGGCGCTCGCGCTCGATGCCATCGTTGTCGCCCAGGTATTTCGCTTTTAGCGGCTGCCAGCGCGCGTAGACATCGGCCGGCAGCACGTCCTGCAAGGTGGCGCCGTCGGGATTCTTCTTCAGGCCGAACAGGCTGGGCAACATGCTCAGTCCCTGGAAGAAGCCCACGCTCGCCTTGGTGCGCGGCGGCGTCAGGTATTCCTGCGACTGGGCGAGGATGGCCTCCACCTGCTGCGAACGCCACTCCATTTTTTCCGGCAGCGGCGAGTAGGTGCCGAACACCCACAGCACATGATCGTCCTTCGTCACCTTCCACAAGCCCGGCCCGGGCCGCTGGCCCACCACCAGGATCTTCTCGGCGACGGCGACGGCGACGGCCTCGGCCTCGACGGCTGGCGTGTCGGCCTGCGCCCAGGCGGACGACACGGACAAGGACAAGCACAGTGCGGGCAGCAGGCGTTGAAACATGAGGCGCATCCTTCATTAGTTCTAAAAATGGCAAGATAGCACGGCCACCATCGAAGACCAAGGGCTTTGTCTTAAGATTCAGGCAAGGGCCAAACGCCTCAGGCCGAAAAACCGGGGGAGTGTCCACGATTTTGGAGAAACAATTGCTCGAAAACCGTGGTCTGAGCCCCGGCTTTCGGTTCTTGCTAAGTGAATTCGTGAGGGGGCCTTGACCGAAATCGATTCGGCCTGTATTATCTTGGTCTTCGGAGTGTAGCGCAGCCCGGTAGCGCACCTGGTTTGGGACCAGGGGGTCCAAGGTTCGAATCCTTGTACTCCGACCAGATTTGGCAGTAGAAAAAAAGACTCGAGAGCTTCTGGCTCTCGGGTCTTTTTTTTGTTCGCTGTCCTGATCGTCGAGCGAGGCGCCCCGCCTTCCGGCGTTGCGCCCGCCCTGCCCGTCTACCCTGCGCGCTTGGCGGCGATGGCGTTGCCGGCCCGGCTGGCGCCCTTGCGGCCCAGGTGCGCGGCGATGAACTGGCCGGCGTCGACGACGAGGTCGAGGTCGATGCCGGTGGCGATGCCCAGCCCCTGCATCAGGTACAGCACGTCTTCGGTGGCGACGTTGCCGGTGGCGCCCTTGGCGTAGGGGCAGCCGCCCAGGCCGGAGACCGAGGAATGGAAGATCTCCACGCCCACCTCCAGGCTGGCGTAGATGTTCGCCAGCGCTTGGCCGTAGGTGTCGTGGAAGTGGCCGGACAGGCGCGCCAGGTCGAACTCGCGCGCCGCGCGCAGCATCACCGCCTGGGTCTGGCGCGGGGTCGCCACGCCGATGGTGTCGGCGATGTCGATCTCGTCGCAGCCCAGCTCGCGCATGCGCGCCACCACGTCGGCCACGGCGTCCAGCGCCACCTCGCCCTGATACGGGCAGCCGAAGGCGCAGCTGATCGAGCCGCGCAGGCGCAGGCCGCGCTCCTTGGCCGCCAGCGCCACGCCCTCGAAGCGGGCGATCGATTCGGCGATCGAGCAGTTGATGTTCTTTTGCGAGAAGGCCTCCGAGGCCGAGCCGAAGATGACGACTTCGCCCGCGCCGGCCGCCAGCGCGGCGTCGAAGCCCTGCATGTTCGGCGTCAGCGCGGAGTAGATGACGCCGGGGCGGCGTTCGATGGCCGCCATCACGGCCGCGCTGGTGGCCATCTGCGGCACCCATTTCGGCGACACGAAGGAGGCCGCCTCGATGTTGGCGAAGCCGGCCCGGCTGAGGCGGTCGATCAGCTCGACCTTGACGGCGGCGGGGATGGTTTCCTTCTCGTTCTGCAGGCCGTCGCGCGGCCCCACTTCGACGATCTTGACGTGCTTGGGCAGACTGGCTTGGGGCTTCATTTCAATATCCTTGCTGGCGGTTGACGAGGCCGGCGACGGGCAGGCCGGCTTCGAGGCGGCGGATTTTTCCGGCGATCTGGGCGATGCTTTCACGCCGCAGCGTGAGCGCCGCGATGTGCGGCGTGATGGTGACGCGCGGCTCCTGCCAGAACGGGTGCTGCACCGGCAGCGGCTCGTTGCGGAAGACGTCCAGCGTGGCGCCGGCGATGTGGCCGGACTTGATCAGGGTGAGCAGATCCGGCTCGGCCAGGTGGGCGCCGCGGGCGACGTTGATCAGATAGGCGCCGCGCGGCAGCGTCGACAGGCGCGCGCGGTCGAGCAGGTTGCTGGTCTCGGGCGTCAGCGGCAGCATGCACACCAGCACGCGGCTGGCGCGCAGGAAGGCGTCCAGGCCCTCGGCGCCCGAGTAACAGGCTACGCCGGCCATCGCCTTGGGCGTGCGGCTCCAGCCGCGCAGCGGGAAGCCGAACGGCGCCAGCGCCTCGAGCGCGCGCGCGCCCAGCACGCCCATGCCCAGCACGCCGACCGAAAAATCGTCCTTGCGGCGCGGCTCCAGCGGCAACCACTGGCCGGCGCGCGCCTGCGCCTCGTATTCGTCGAAGCGGCGGAAATAGCGCAGCACCGCGTGCGTCACGTATTCGGCCATCTGCACGCCCATGCCGGCGTCGTCGAGGCGGATGAGCGGCAGTTGCGTCGGCAGCGCGTCGGCGTACTTGAGCAGGCCGTCGACGCCGGCGCCGCTGTTGAAGACCGCCTTCACCTCGCACAGCTCGCGCAGGATGGCTTGCGGCGGCGCCCAGACCACGGCGTAGTCGCAGGGGCGCGCCTTCTCGCCCTCGCGCCACAACACGATCCGCGCCTCGGGCAGCAGTTCGGCGAAATCGGCCACCCACGGCGCCGTGTCGCCGTCGGCCCGGTGCAAAAGAATATGCATGCGGGGCCTCCCTCAGACGGCCGTGAAGGCCAGCAGCGGGGCGCCGTCGGCGACCTGGTCGCCGACCGTGTAGAGGATTTCCTCGACCAGGCCGTCGTGCGGCGCGGCGATGGTGTGCTCCATCTTCATGGCCTCCATGATGACCAGCGGTTCGCCCTTCTGCACCCGCTGGCCCTGCTCGACCAGCACCGCCACGACCTTGCCCGGCATCGGCGCGGTCAGGCGGCCGCCTTCGGCCTCGGCCTCGCCGGCGTGCGCCATCGGATCGTTGTAGTGCAGCGCGTAGTGTTCGCCGCCGGTGAAGACGTGGAACACCTCGCCGTCGCGGCGCACCGTGCCGTGCACGGCGTTCTCGCCCAGCTTGACGCTCAGGTACAGGCCTTCGCGCGTCATCAGGGTCAGCGCCTTGCCGTCGAGCCGCCAGCCGCCGGCGTGGTATTCGACCTCGCTCAGGTAGGCCTTCTCCGCGCTGGCCAGCGCGTACTCGTCGCTGAAGGAGAGCACGCGCAGGAAGGCGCTGTTCAGGCGCCAGCCCAGCGCGTTGCCCCAGGGGTCGGAGGGATTGCCGGCCGACTGCGCCTCGGATCGCTCTTTCTCGGCGCTGATCAGCGCCACCGCCGCCAGCGCCAGCGCGCCGGCCGGGGCCGGCCGCGGCGCCGGGAACAGGCTGTCCTGGTTGCGTTCGATGAGGCCCGTGTCCAGGTCGGCCGTGGCGAAGGCGGCGCCCTCGATCAGGCGCTTCAGGAAGGCGATGTTGGTGGCCAGGCCGACGATCTGGTATTCGGACAGGGCCTGCGCCATGCGCGCCAGCGCCTCGCCGCGGTCGGCGCCCCAGACGATCAGCTTGGCGATCATCGGATCGTAGAAGGGCGAGATGGCGTCGCCCTCGCGCACGCCGGAATCGATGCGCACGCCGGCCGGAACGCCGGTGCCGGGCGCGCCGCCCAGGGTGAAGGCGACGGCGGCCGGCGTGTCCAGGTGGCGCAGCGTGCCGATCGAGGGCAGGAAGCCCTTCTCCGGATTCTCGGCGTAGATGCGCGCCTCGATGGCGTGGCCGCGCAGCGTCAGTTCGTGCTGCTGTTTCGGCAGCGGCTCGCCGAAGGCGACGCGCAACTGCCATTCGACCAGGTCGGTGCCGGTGATCATTTCGGTGACCGGATGCTCGACCTGCAGGCGCGTGTTCATCTCCATGAAGTAGAAGGAACCGTCCTGGTTGGCGATGAACTCCACCGTGCCCGCGCCGACGTAGCCGACCGCCTGGGCGGCGGCGACGGCCGCCTCGCCCATCGCGGCGCGCCGCTCGGCCGGCATGTTCGGCGCCGGCGCCTCCTCCAGCACCTTCTGGTGGCGGCGCTGCACCGAGCAGTCGCGCTCGAACAGGTAGATGCAGTTGCCCAGGGTGTCGGCGAAGACCTGGATTTCGATGTGCCGCGGACGCGACAGGTATTTCTCGGCCAGCACCTTGTCGTCGCCGAAGGAGCTGATCGCCTCGCGCTTGCAGGAGGCCAGCGCGGCCTTGAAGTCGTCCGAATGCTCGATCACGCGCATGCCCTTGCCGCCGCCGCCGGCGGAGGCCTTGAGCAGCACCGGATAGCCGATCTGGTCGGCCTGCTGGTGCAGAAAGCCGGCCTCCTGGACGTCGCCGTGGTAGCCCGGCACCAGGGGCACGCCGGCTTTTTCCATCAGCGATTTGGCGGCCGATTTCGAGCCCATGGCGCGCATCGCCGCCGCCGGCGGGCCGATGAAGACCAGGCCGGCGGCGGCGCAGGCGTCGGCGAAGTCGGCGTTCTCGGACAGGAAGCCGTAGCCGGGATGCACCGCCTGGGCGCCGGTGGCCAGCGCGACGGCGATGATCTTGTCGCCGCGCAGATAGCTTTCCTTGGCGGCCGCCGGCCCGATCAGGACCGCCTCGTCGCACACCGCCACATGTTTTGCGTTGGCGTCCGCCTCCGAGTACACGGCGACGGTTTTTATGCCCATGCGGCGCGCGGTGGCGGCCACTCGGCAGGCAATCTCGCCACGGTTGGCGATCAGGATTTTTGTGAACATAGTCTCTTTCTCAAGCGGGCAGCTGGAAGTTTTTTATAGTATGCAAACAGTGAAACGGTGTGGCCGGGCCACAGGCCCTTTTTAAAACGGCGGGCGTGGGGCCGGCCCCGCAAGCGGTGGCCGCGGG
>JANXSQ010000264.1 GCA_025356595.1 Janthinobacterium sp.
GGACGCGCCGCGCGGCAGGAATTGCCAGGCCGCCGCCCCCGTCAGCAGCACGCCGGCCAGCGCCCCGGCCAGCACGGACGGCCAGCGCCCGGCGCCGCGCCGCGCGCCGCCCGGCGCGAACACTTCGGCGGCGGCCTGGTCCAGGATGGCGCGCGTCACCTCGCGGCGGTTTTCGACATAGGCGCCGAGCAGCGCGCGGTCGCACAGCAGGTTGATGCGCCGCGGCACGCCATGGCTCAGGCGGTGGATGCGCCGCAGCACGCGGCCCGCGAACGGCGCCGCCTGCGTGCCGGCCACGGCCAGCCGGTGCCGCACATAGCCGGCCGTCTCCTCCTCCGACAAGGGACCCAGGTGGTAGCGCGCGATGACCCGCTGCGCCAGTTGCTCCAGCTCCGGGCGCGCCAGCATGGCGCGCAACTCCGGCTGGCCGATCAGGATGATCTGCAGGAGCTTGCGCTCGCTCGTCTCCAGGTTCGTCAGCAGGCGCAGTTGCTCCAGCACGTCGGCCGACAGGTTCTGCGCCTCGTCGATGATCAGCACATTGTTCAAGCCCTGGGCGTGGCTGGCCAGCAGGTAGGCGTTGATGGCGTCGACGTGCTTCTTCACGCCGCCCTGCGGCGCCGCGATGCCGAATTCCTCGCACACCGAGAGCAGCAACTCGTCCACCGAGAGCTTGGGATTGAAGATGTAGGCCAGCTTGCAGTGCGCCGGTATCTGCTCGATGAAGCAGCGGCACACGGTGGTCTTGCCGGCGCCGATTTCCCCCGTCAGCAGCACGAAGCCGCCGCCGCCGCCCACGCCGTACAGCAGGTGCGCCAGCGCCTCGCGGTGGCGTTCGCTCAGGAACAGGTAACGGGGATCGGGGGCGATCGAAAACGGCGCTTGCTTCAGCTGGAAAAATGGCGTGTACATGGAAACCCTGAAAATGCGGCGGCGCGGCCGCCGGACGGCGCGCCGCTCACTTCGGCCCCGGCAACGCCAGCGGCGGTGGCAAGGGCTTGAATTTGGCGCAAAAGACCTTCGCCTTGCTGCGGAAATAGACGATCTTGCTGCCGGGATTGGATTCGCGCACGGGGAACTTGCCGGCGTCGAGCTTGGTGTAATGCAGGCCGGACGCGGCGACGATGGCCTCGTCGATTTTCTCCGGCGTGACGTCGGCGACGACGCCGAGGAAGGTCAGCGCGCTGCTGTCGTCGCTGACGATGACGTCGGTGATCGGCGCGCCCCACAGGGTGGCGTCGGCCTTGAACCAGTAGGCGCCGCCCTCGCGCTTGTAGGCCGGGCCGAAGGAGCTCGACAGATAGCTGTAGAAATACGCGTTGTCGATGTGGTCGAGGCACAGCACGGCGTTGCCGACGACGCTGCCGAAGGTGGACGGCGGCGCCGCCTGCGCCCAGGCGCACAGGCACAGGGCCAGCGCCGCCAGCCGCGCCCGCGGCGCGGCCGGCCTTGCCAAAACGGTGCGGCCGGGCAGCATGGCCTTAGTGCTTGCGCTCTTCCTTCTTGACCTTCTTCGCTTCTTTTTTCTCTTTCATGGTTTTCGCCGGTTCCTTCTTGTTTTCCTTCTTACTGTCCTGTGCTTTGCTCATAGTGCCTGACTCCATTGCGTTGTTGAACCACCGTTGCGTCCGCAGCCGTCGCGGGCGCTCATAATTTTGATATCCAGCTGCGGTTCGCGTCGATCAGCGCTTTCGCGGCGGCCGGCAGCGCCTCGTAACAACCGGGGTGGCGCTTCAGCGCGTCCTGCCTGAGCTCCTTCTGCGCGCCGTTGACGAGGAAGAGATACAGCACGGCGCCGTCGGCGTTTTTCCTGCTGCCCATATATTTGATCATCGGCCTTCCCCCCACTGGCCGGCGCGTGGCCCCGGCTGGCGTATCACTGCGGGCATTATGACATTACGGCGTGTAAACCACACAAGATTTCCCCGCCGCCGCGCCCGCCCTCCCCCACTGTATCGGCCGGCGGCGGCGCAAACCGAAGCGTGGCGGCGGCCGCCCGCGGCGCGCGGCGGGGCGGAAAAACGACGGCGCGGCGACTTTTCGCGCACCAGTTCCGTGCCTGCTCCAGTCCGCTTTGGAAACGCCGGGCGGCGCCGCCCCGGCGATAGCGCAAGCATTGCCGAGCACGCTTCTTTTATTGTCATAATTTAATTCCATTTATCATTTTATTATGATCCAATGCAAACTGTCGCGAGAAAAAACCCATGCGGCAAGGCTGCAAATTGGCTGTTCCTTGAATCAATCGGATACTGGAGAACACGAGATGAGCCCGATGGCACCGGCAGCGCTGCTGCTGTCCCTGTGGCTGACGGCGGCCCCCACCGCCGCGACGGCCGTGTATATCGACGCGAGCGAGAGCAGCGCGCCCGACTGGCGCGCCAGCGCCGCCAATATAGGGGCGCCCGCCGCGCCGCCCCCGGCCTCGAGCCCGCGGGCCGGCCGCGCCGCGCCATCGCCGCAAGCCCGTCCGGCCCCGGCGGCGAAATTCAAGATGGCGACCGTTCCCGAACCGCACGCCTACTCGATGATGCTGATCGGCGCCGTGCTGCTGGCCCTGCGCCTGCGCCAGGAGCCGCAGGAAGAGAAGTTCCAGGTCGAATGAAGGCCGCGGCGGCGCCCGTTCCAGCGCCCCGCTTCTGCAGTTGACGCCGCGTATCGGGCCGTCTGTCCTTTTCCGCGCCGCGCATTGCACTTTTATCCTATCGTCCATCTTTCCGTCCCCGCGCGCCAAGGCCTACCCTCCATGCACACACTATTTCCATGCGCCGCCGCGCTGGCGCTGCTGGGCGCCCTCGGCGCGCCGGCGCACAGCGCCACCGTCCAGACCGAGCAACGCGCGCTGGCCGCCTTCAGCGCGATCGAGCTGAGCGGTCCGTATCAGGTCCTCATCGTCGCCCAAGGCGCGCGCGCCCTGGAGCTGTCCGGCCCGGCCGGGCAACTGGCCGAAGTCGAAACCGTCGTCAACGACGGCACCCTGTTCGTGCGCCCGCACAAGGCGCGCAATTTCCTCTCCCAGTTCGGCAACAACGACGAGCCCGTCACCGTGCGCATCCGCGCCGCCGGCCTGCAAGGCCTGCGCGCCGGCGGCAGCGGCGACGTGACGCTGGAACAGTTCCAGGGCCGCCAACTGAAGCTGGACCTGTCCGGCGCCGGCGCCCTGCGCGTAGCCGGCAGCGCGCGCGAACTGACGTTCCAGGGCAGCGGCAGCGGCGACGCCGACCTGCGGCGCCTGCAAACGGCCAGCGCCACGCTGCGCCTGCAGGGCGCCGGCAAGGTGCGCGCCGGCGCCGTCAGCGAGCAATTGCACGCCGAAATCGACGGCGCGGGCGACCTCGACGCCGGCCAGGTGCGCGCGCGCAGCGTGACGGTGCTGCTGCGCGGCGCCGGCGGTATGACGCTGGCCGGCAGCGCGGCCACGCTCATGGTCGAGCTCGATGGTGGCGGCGACTTCGATGGCAAGGATTTGAAGGTGCTGCGCGCCAGCGGCCGCAACCGCGGCCCCGGCAATCTGACGCTGGGACTGGTCAGCGAGGCGCTCGAGGCCACGCTGCAGGGGTCCGGCAAGCTGACGGCCACGCTGGCCGGCAAGTCGGTGCGGCTGCTCATGCAGGGTCCGGGCGACGCCGCGCTGAGCGGCAGCACCGACAGCATCGACGCCGAACTGTCCGGCCCGGGCAACCTGGACGCGCGCCGGTTGCTGGCCGGCCACGCCGAACTGCGCGTGCGCGGCCCGGGCCAAGCCTTCGTCAACGTCAGGCGCAAGCCCGGCGCGGAGCCGGGCGGCGCCGCTTCGCGCGTGGTGCGCGTGGACCGCGCCGGCGCCCGCCAGGTGCAGTAGTCTAGCCGCACCGGAGGCAAGGAAGGCGGCTGGCCCGTCCGGGTCCCCCGCCTTCCACTACGGCCGTTTTTAAGCCAGACCCAGGCGAACCTTGGTCGACTCGATCAGCGCGGTATCGTAGGGATACAGGTTTTCGATGAAGAACAGCTCGGTTTCAGCCGGTTCTTCCAGGCACATCGTCAACATATGCGGGCCATCGTCTTCGCGGCCGAGGAACTCTTTCGGCCAGCGGTTCTTGCGGTGCGCGCGCAACACTTCCATGCCCAGTGTCGCCAGGGGCGCGGCGACGCCGGCCACCAGCGCCTCGCGCTGCCAATCGTCCCAATAATCGCTCATTGCTGCCTTGTCATTCATTTTCTGTTTCCAACTGAGGTGTAAAGGGCGGACTGTACTCTGGATGGGCGCCGTTATCAAGCGCCGCCGCGCGCCCGCAGCGCGGCGCCGGGTGAAAAATTGGCATTGAACAAGGCCAATTTCAATACCATTCACGCAGCATAAATTTCCCTTAAAAAACAATCACTTAAGCTTTCAAGGCGAGGCCGGCGTGGCAGTCCACTTTCGGCGCTAACAATACCACTTAAATACCTGTTGACAAGCTGGTTGGCCGATCATATAGTGCCTCCAGCTCCCCGCAACGAGACATAAATACCCGGCAGGGGGGGGCACATTCCAACCAGTCAGTGGACTCGATAAAAAAATGATCGACTATTTAATCGGCGTAGACGGCGGCGGCAGCGGCACACGGGTGCGCCTGGCGCGGGCCGACGGCAGCGAACTGGCGCAGGGGCAAAACGGCCCCTCCGGCCTGGCGCACGGCATAGACCAGGCCTGGATCGCGGTCGGCAACGCCGTCCTGAAGGCCTTCGCGGCGGCCGGCATTCCCCATCCGCCGCTGCGCCACATCGGCATCGGCCTGGGCCTGGCCGGCGTGCACAACCGCCAGTGGGCCGCCAAATTCCTGGAGAAAAATCCCGGCTACGCCGCCATCGTCCTCGAGTCGGACGCCCTGACCACGCTCTACGGCGCCCACCAGGGCCAGCCCGGCGCCGTCGTCGCCATCGGCACCGGCAGCGTCGGCGAAGTGCTCGACAGCGACGGCAGCCGGCGCGAAGTGGGCGGCTGGGGCTTCCCCTCCGGCGACGAGGCGGGCGGCGCCTGGATCGGCATGCGCGCCATTGGCCACGCCCAGCAGGTGATGGACGGACGCGTCGCCGCCGGGCCGCTGGCGCGCGCCGTCATCGCCGCCTGCGGCGAGCGGCGCGACGCCGTGCAGGGCTGGCTGGCGGCCGCCAACCAGACCGCCTACGCGCAACTGGCGCGCCTGGTGCTCGAGAGCGCAGCCGTCGACGCCACCGCGCGCGCCATCCTCGGCGAGGCCGGCGCGCAGGTGGCGCTGATCGCCGAGGCGCTCGACGCCACCAAGCTGCTGCCGATCGCCCTGTGCGGCGGCCTGGCCGAACCGCTGCGCGCCTATCTGCCGCGCAGCCTGCTCGAGCGCATCGTGCCGGCCCACGGCGATTCCGCCGCCGGCGCGCTGCGCCTGATCCAGCAGCACCTGAGGGAAGGCGCGCCATGCTAGAGAAACTGGCCAATTTCACGCCCGACCCGCACAGCGACACGCCGCTCTACATGCAGCTGGCGAACATGCTCTCGGACGGCATCGCCGGCGGCGACTGGCGCGCCAACCAGGCGCTGCCCTCCGAGCGCGTGCTCTCCGAGCTGCTGCAGATTTCCCGCGTCACGGCGCGCAAGGCCATCGACATGCTGTGCGAGCGCGGCATGCTGACCAGGAAGCGCGGCTCCGGCACCTACATCACGCCGCGCCTCGAGCAGCCGCTGTCGCGCCTGACCAGCTTTTCCGAGGAGCTGCGCCAGCGCGGCTTCACGGCCGGCTCGCGCTGGTTGCAGCGCGACATAGGCGTGGCCGCGCCGCTCGAACTGCTCTCGCTGGGCCTGTCGCCGCACATGCCGGTGGCGCGCCTGAAGCGCCTGCGCACCGCCGACGACGTCGTCATGGCGATCGAGACGACCACCATTCCGGCCCTCTACATGCCCGACCCGCAGCGCGTCACCGACTCGCTGTACGGTTACCTCGAATCGAAGGGCACGATTCCGATGCGCGCGCTGCAGCACATACGCGCCGTCAACGCCAGCGCCGAACAGGCCAAGCTGGCGGGCCTCAAAGCGGGAGCGGCGATGCTGCACATCACCCGCGTCAGTTACCTCGACAACGGCGCAGCGGTGGAACTGACCCACTCGTATTGCCGCAGTGATTATTATGAATTCGTAGCGGAGTCGCGCAGATGAGCGGTGCAATTAAAGGCAATATCCTGACCCCAGGCGGTTGGATCCACGGCGAGATCGCCTTCGACGAGCGCGTCGCGAGCATCGACGGCGCCCCGGTCAATCCCTCCTTCAACGGCGATGACTACATCCTGCCCGGCTTCATCGACCTGCACGTGCACGGCGGCGCCGGCAAGGACGTCATGGAGGGCGGCGACGCGGTCTACGCCATCGCCGCCATGCACGCCCGGCACGGCACCACCAGCATGCTGGCCACCACCATGACGGCCCCGCCGGAGGACATCGACATCGCCCTGCGCGCCATCGGCGAGGCCGCCGCGCGGCGCCGTCCGGGCACCGCGCGGGTCCTCGGCGCCCACCTGGAGGGCCCCTACATCAACTCCGGCAAACTGGGCGCGCAGCCGAACTACGCCCGCGCCGCCACCCTGGCCGAGGTGCAGCGCCTGGCCACTTACGCGCCGCTGCGCCTGATCACGGTGGCGCCGGAAATCGCCGGCCACCTCGATCTGGTGCGCCAGTTGTCCGACGCCGGCATGCGCGTGCAGATCGGCCACACGCTCGGCTCCTACGAGGACGGCGTGGCCGCGCTGGAGCACGGCGCGGCCGGCTTCACGCACCTGTTCAACGCCATGAGCGGCCTGCACCACCGCGAGCCGGGCATGGTCGGCGCCGCGCTGGCGCACGCCGAATACGCCGAACTGATTCCCGACCTGCTGCACGTCCATCCGGGCGCCATCAAGGTCGCGCTGCGCGCCATTCCGCGCCTGTACTGCGTCACCGATTCGACCGCCGCCACCGGCATGCCGGACGGCCAGTACATGCTGGGCCGGCACGCCGTGCACAAATGCATGGGCGGCGTGCGCCTGCCCGACGGCACGCTGGCCGGCAGCACCCTGACGATGGACCAGGCGCTGCGCAACCTGGTCGGACTGGGCCTCGACCTGGCCGACGCCTCGAAGCGCGTCTCCACCCACGCCGCCGATTACCTGGGCCTGCAAGAACGCGGCCGCCTGGCCCACGGCAGTTACGCCGACATGGTCGTGCTGGACCGCGACCTCAACCTCAAAGCTGTCTATATAGAAGGAGAATCCTGTGACCTCAATGATGCTTAAAGAAGCCATTTCCGCCGCCGAATGCGTCGCCCTGCAACTGGCCAGCGACACCGAACGCTACGCGGAACTGGGCCGCAAATTGAGGAGCACCTCGTTCTCGACGGCGCTGACGGTGGCGCGCGGCAGCTCCGACCACGCCGCCAACTACTGCGCCTACCTGATCATGGCCCGCCTGGGCCGGGTCGTCGCCTCGCTGCCGATGTCGCTGGTGACCCTGTACAAATCGCCGCTGGTGACGCGCGACACGCTGACCATCGCCATCTCGCAATCGGGCCAGAGCCCGGACGTGGTCGAGCCGATCCGCTACTTCCGCGACGGTGGCGCCACCACCATCGCCCTGGTCAACGAAATCGATTCGCCGCTGGCCCAGGCCGCCGAATGGGCCATGCCCCTGCACGCCGGGCGCGAGCAGAGCGTCGCCGCGACCAAGAGCTTCATCACCAGCCTGGTGGCCGGGGCCCGCCTGGTGGCGCAGTGGCAGAACGATCCCGAGCTGCTGGCCGGCCTGGCGGCGCTGCCCGAGGCCCTGCTCGAGGCCACCAAGTGCGACTGGTCGGCCGCCATCGACGTGCTGGCCCCGGCCAAGAACATCATGGTCGTCGGGCGCGGCATCAGCTTCCCGATCGCGCTCGAATCGGCCCTGAAATTCAAGGAGACCTCGGCCCTGCAGGCGGAGGCCTTCAGCGGCGCCGAGATCAAGCACGGCCCGATGGCGCTGATCGAGGACGGCTATCCGCTGATGATCTTCGCCACGCGCGGCCCGACCCAGGCCGGCCTGCTGCAACTGGCGCGCGAGATGCGTGAGCGCGGCGCGCGCGTGCTGCTGGCCGCGCCGGCCGACGTCGCCGAACGCGACCTGACGCTGCCGACGGCGGCCACGCCCGACCTCGATCCCATCGTCGCCATCCAGGCCTTCTACGTGATGGCCGCCAAGCTGGCGGCCGCGCGCGGCATGGACCCGGACCGGCCGCGCCACCTGAGCAAGGTCACCAAGACCAACTAGGCGGCTCGGCAATCCAAGCAGCGGTATCCGGGCGGGTCGCGCGACCCGCCCGGCAAAGAGACAGAATATGAGACGCTCAGCGTCCGGGACAACTATGATCATCAAGACACTGCTGGCGGCCGTCATGGCGACCAGCCTGATCGCGCCATCGGCCGCGGCCGTGGAAAAAATCGAATTCTGGACCTTCAGCATGAAGCCCAAGTTCACCCCCTATTTCGAGGGACTGGTGCAGCAGTACGAGGCGCAGAATCCCGGCGTGAAGATCGAGTGGGTGGATTTCCCCTGGGACGTGATCCAGACCAAGCTGGTCACGCGCATCGTCGCCGGCACGCCGCCGGCGCTGGTCAACCTGAACGTGCCCTGGGCCGACGAGTACGCCCGCGACGGCCTGCTGACGCCGGTCGACCTGCTGATCCAGGACGCCCGCGCCCAGTACATTCCCAGCACCCTGCAGGACCTGACCTTCAAGGGCAAGACCTACGGCTTCCCGATGTACAGCAACGTCGCCGTGATCGCCTACAACACCGTGCTGTTCAAGCAGGCCGGCCTGGAGCGGGGCCCGCGCAGCCTCGACGAACAACTGGCCTTCGCGCGGCAGATCGCCGCGCGCACCGGCAAGGCCGGCATCGCGCCGGCGCTGGCCAAGATCGACGGCCTGTTCATGCAGCAGGGCCTGGCGGTGATCGCCGACGGGCGCGCCGTCTTCAACTCCCGGCAGCACGTGGCGCTGGTGCAGAAGCTGGCCGACACCTACAAGGCCGGCGGCCTGCTCAAGGAAAGCCTGTTCGCCGAGGACAACTTCCCGGCCGTGGTCGACGCCTACAAAGGCGGCCGCCTGGGCATGCTGCTGGCGCCGCCGACGGCGCTGAAACGCATCCAGAGCGACGCGCGCGACATCTACGCCATCACCGACGTGGCGCCGGCGCCGCTGGGGCCGACCGGCATCGCCGACGGCGGCTGGCTGATCCACTTCGCCATCCCGAGGGGCGTGCATGTGCGCCTGCTGCCGGCGGTCGGCAAGTTCGCCCGCTTCCTCAGCAACGACGACAACCAGCTGGCCTTCGCCAAACAGGCCAGCGTCTTCCCCTCCTCCATCAAGGCGGCCGCCGACCCATTCTTCCTCGAGCTGCCCAAACAGGCCGGCGCGGCCGAAAAAGCCGTCGCCGTCGGCGCCCGCTCGATGGCCCATTCGCGCACCCTGTACGTGGCCGGCGTGAGCGACTACGACGAACTGCGCCGCTCGCTGGTGAAGGCGGTCGAAGCCGGCGTCACCGGCAAGCAGGACGTCCAGCAGGCGCTCGACCAGGCGGTGCTGATCTGGAACCGCAAGCTCGCCTCGCAGCGCGCCCTGTAGAGCATGAGCGCCGCGCGCCGCCACTCCGTCCAAGCCTGGTTGTTCCTGACGCCGGCGCTGCTCCTGCTGGCCCTGTTTTCCTTCTGGCCGGTCGGCTTCGGCTCCTACCTGGCCTTCACCGACTACAGCCTGGTGCACCCCACCGCCTGGGTCGGACTGGACAATTTCCGCTACATTTTCAACAACGAGATGTTCGTCTCCGGCCTGAAGAACTCCCTGCTGTTCCTGCTCATGGTGCCCTGCGTGCAGGTCGGCGCGCTGACCCTGGCCGTGCTGGTGAACACCCGCCTGCCCGGCATCGCCCTGTTCCGCGCCGCCTTCTACGTGCCGGTGGTGACGACGGTCTCGGTGGTGGGCATCATGTGGGGCTTCATGTTCCACGAACAGGGCACCCTGAACTACATTCTGCAGTCGCTGCGCCTGGTGAACGCGCCGCTGGGCTGGCTGACCGACGACACGCTGGCCCTGTTCGCCGTCATGTTCGTCACCCTGTGGCGCGGCCTGGGCTGGTATATGGTGATGTACCTGGCGGCGCTGCAGGCGGTGCCGGCCGACATGCAGGAGGCGGCCGTGCTGGACGGCGCAAACCGCTGGCAGTTGTTCTGGAAAATCACCGTGCCGATGCTGCGCCCGACCATCATGGTGTGCTCCATCCTGTCGGTGCTGGCGGCCCTCAAGGCTTACCAGGAGGTGGACGTGCTGACCCAGGGCGGGCCGATGAACTCCACCTTCACGGCGCTGTACTACGCCTACGACCAAGGCCTGAAGCACTTGAAACTGCCGCGCGCGCTGGCCGCCAGCATGGTGGTGTCGCTGTTCTGCGTCGGCATCGCCCTGCTCTGCCTGCGCTACCTGAAACCGAGGCACCGCTGATGAAGCTGCCCCCACTGCGCCCGCGCCTGGCCGTCGTCGCCCACTACCTGCTGCTGTGCGCGCTGGCCCTGGTCTGCGTCTTCCCCTTCTGGTGGACACTGGTCACGGCCCTCTCCACCGAGGGCAACATCTTCGCCTACCCGCCGACCTTCTGGCCGCGGGCGCCCTCGCTGGAAAACTTCGCCGAGGTGTTCCGCGCCATCCCCATGCTGTCCTTCTATAGGAACTCGATCCTGATCGCGCTCTGCACGGTGTTCTGGAAACTGCTGCTGTGCTCGATGGCGGCCTACCCGCTGGCGCGCCTGCATTTCCGCGGACGCAAGCTGGTCTTCGGCCTGATCCTGGCGACCCTGGTGCTGCCCTCCGAGGTCAACTTCCTGGTCAACTTCATCACCGTCACGCAACTCAGCCTGGTCGACACCTACACCGGCGTGGTCCTGCCCAACGTCGTCACGGCGGTCGCCATCCTGCTGCTCAAGCAAGCCTTCGAGGAGGTGCCGCAGGACCTGGTGGACGCGGCGCGCGTCGACGGCGCCTCGGAGTGGACCATCTTCAGCAAGATCATGCTGCCGCTGATCGCGCCCTGGCTGGCCACGGTCGGCATCCTGACGGCGGTGGAGTCCTGGAACGAATACATCTGGCCCGCCATCGTCATGAGCAAGCCGGACGAATTTCCGCTGTCGGTGGGCGTGCTGTACCTGCGCGGCACCTTCGGCAGCAGCACCCGGGTGGTCGCCGCCGGCACCATCCTGACCATCCTGCCGACTCTGGCGGCATTCCTATTCACCCAACGATTCTTCATGCGCGGCATGGACGGAGCAGTCAAATGAGCCCACACACCCACAACGCCCGCCGCCTCGCCGGCCAACTGATCATGATCCGCTTTCCCGGCACCGAACTCGATGCCGCGACCGCCGATTTCCTGCGCGCCAACGCCATCCGCGCCGTCTGCCTGTTCCGCGGCAATATGCTCGACTCGGCCCAGCTGACGCGCCTGACGGCCGATCTGCGCGCCGTGATGGGGCCGGAGGCGCTGATCGCCATCGACCAGGAAGGCGGCGCCGTGGTGCGCTCGACCTGGGTGCCGGCGCCGCCGGCGGCGATGGCGCTGGGCGCGGCCGACGACACGGAACTGGCGTATTCGGTGGGCGCCGCCGTGGCGCGCGCGGTGCGCGCGCTGGGCTTCAACTGGAACTTCGCGCCGGTGCTGGACCTGAACAACAATCCCGACAACCCCGTCATCGCCGAGCGCTCCTTCGGCGCCAATCCGCGCCGCGCCACCGAACTGGCCATGGCCTGGATGGCCGGCAGCCACGCCGAGGGCGTGGCCTGCTGCGTCAAGCACTTCCCCGGCCACGGCGACACCCACGTCGATTCGCACCGCGACCTGCCCACCGTCGACAAGCCGCTCGAGCAACTGCGGCAATTCGAGTTCGCGCCCTTCCGCGCGGCCGCCCCGACGGCGCCGGCGATGATGACGGCGCACATCGTCTACCCGGCGCTGGACGCCGAGAATCCGGCCACCATGTCGCGCCGCATCCTGCAGGAACTGCTGCGCGATGAATGGCAGTACCGCGGCGTGATCATCACCGACGGCATGGACATGCACGCCATCGCCGGCCGCTACGGCGTCGGCAACGCCGCCGTGCGCGCGCTCGAGGCCGGCGCCGACATGGTGATGGCGCTGGGCACCCCGGCCACGCAGGAGGAGACCCTGGCCGCCATCGCCGCCGCGATCGACTCGGGCCAGCTCGGCCTGGACGCCGTCAACCAACGCCTGGCGCGTCTGGCCGCGCTGGCGCTGGCCTATCCCTGCCGGGGCGGCGCCTACGCGGAGGACGCCGCCGACCGCGCCCTGATGGCCGCCGCCTACCGCCGCAGCCTGACCGCGCGCGGCGCGGTGCGCCGTCCGCCGGCGGGCGCGCGGCTGCGCCTGGTGGTGCGCCAGGACGTGGTCAGCGACGGCGTCTCGGAGGCCGGCGTGCCGGCGGCGGCGGTGGCCGCCTCGCTGGGCCGCTTGTACGACGTCGAACTGACGACCTTCGCCGACGCCGACGCCTTCGACTGGAGCGCCCTGCCCGACGACGGCCGCTTCGTCGTGCTGGCCTCGACCTCGCGCCTGCGCTACGGCGCGCACGCGCGCGCCACCTGGCGTCCGGATCTGCACCTGGCGCTGTGGAATCCCTACCAGGCGCTGGACATCGCCGCGCCCGCCCTGCTCACCTACGGCTTCGCGGCGCCGGCGCTGGCGGCCATCAACGCCTGGCTGGCCGGCACGCTGGAGGCGCGCGGCCGCTGCCCGGTGCCGGGTTTCGAGTAAGCGCGCGCCGAAAAATAACAAAAGGAGACTTCAATGCTAGAGACGAGTAAAAAACCGCGCAGCCCTGCGACCTGGATTCCCACCCTGTACTTCGCCCAGGGCCTGCCCTTCTACGCGGTGGCGCTGGTGGCCGGCCTGATGTTCAAGAGCATGGGCGTGTCGAACGCCGACATCGCCTACTGGACCGGCCTGCTCGGCTTCGCCTGGGTCTTCAAGCCCTTGTGGAGTCCCTTCCTGGAGCTGGCGCCGAGCAAGAAGATCATCGTCGTCGGCTTCCAGCTGGCCGGCGGCCTGAGCCTGGGCCTGGTCGCGCTGGCCCTGCACACGCCGGCCTGGTTCGCCGCCAGCATCGCCGTGCTGGGCCTGGCCGCGATCTCCTCGGCCACCCACGACATCGCCTGCGACGGCCTCTACATCGCCAGCCTGAGCGACAAGCAGCAGGCCGCCTACGCCGGCTGGATCGGCGCCTTCTTCAACGCCGGCAAGTTCATCTCCCTGGGCGGCCTGGTGATACTCGCCGGCTACCTGGAGAAGAGCATCGGCGTCGCCCCCGCCTGGACCATCATCTTCCTGATCCTCGGCGCGATGATGCTGCTGCTGGCCGCCTACCACACCTGGGCGCTGCCGCTGGCGGCCAACCCGGTGCAGGCGCGGCAGAGCGCCGGCGCCATCGCCGCCACCCTGTGGGACGTGCTGCGGGAATTCTTCAACAAGCCCGGCATCTGGCTGGCGATCGTCTTCATCATCCTGTTCCGCGCCGGCGAGGCGCAGGTGCAGACCATCGGCCCGCTGTTCCTGCGCGAGGCGCGCGCCCTCGGCGGCCTGGGCCTGTCGACCGCCGAGGTGGGCGCCCTGTACGGCACCGCCGGCACGGTCGCCTTCCTGCTCGGCAGCGTGGCCGGCGGCTACTTCACCTCCTGGCTGGGCCTGAAGCGCGCCATCCTCTTCCTGATCCTGGCCATGAACCTGCCCAACCTGGTGTTCTACTACCTGAGCCACGCCCTGCCCAGCGACATCACCCTGATCGGCGCCGCGCTCAGCGTCGAGATGTTCGGCTATGGCTTCGGCTTCGTCGGCCTGATCCTGTTCATGATGCAGGTCGTCGCCGTCGGCAAGTACCAGACCGCCCACTACGCCTTCGCCACCGGCGTCATGCAACTCGGCTTCGTCATCTTCAAGATGCTCAGCGGCGCCGTGCAGACGGCGCTGGGCTATCCGAACTTCTTCCTGTGGGTGCTGGTGTCGGCCCTGCCGGTGCTGCTGATGGTGCGCTTCATGCCGATCCGCGCCAAGGACGAAGGCCCCGCCACGGCCCAAGCGGCGGCGGCGTAAGCGGCATGGCCAACATCGTCCTGAAGAACATCGTCAAGCGCTACGACGACAAGCACGCCGTCATCCACGGCGTCGACCTGGCCATCGGCGACGGCGAGTTCGTCGTCTTCGTCGGCCCTTCCGGCTGCGGCAAATCGACCCTGCTGCGCATGATCGCCGGCCTGGAAAGCATCAGCGGCGGCGAGCTGCACATCGGCGGGCGCCTGGCCAACGACATCGCCCCGGCGCAGCGCGGCCTGGCGATGGTGTTCCAGTCCTACGCCCTGTATCCGCACATGACGGTGTTCGAGAACATGGCCTTCGCCCTCAAGCTGGCCGGCCAGAAGGCCGCGCAGGTGAAGGAAGCCGTCGAGCGCGCCGCCGCCATCCTGCAGATCGGCCCGCTGCTGCAGCGCAAGCCGAAGGATCTGTCGGGCGGCCAGCGCCAGCGCGTCGCCATCGGCCGCGCCATCGTGCGCAAGCCGCGGGTGTTCCTGTTCGACGAGCCGCTCTCGAACCTCGACGCCAGCCTGCGCGTGCAGATGCGCGTGGAGATCAGCCGCCTGCACCGCGAGCTGAAGACCACCATGGTCTACGTCACCCACGACCAGGTCGAGGCGATGACGCTGGGGCAGCGCATCGTCGTCTTCAACGCCGGGCGCGTCGAGCAGGTCGGCACGCCCTTCGAGCTCTACAACCGTCCCGGCAATCTCTTCGTGGCCGGCTTCCTGGGCGCGCCGAAGATGAACTTCATCGCCTGCGTGGCGCAGGCGGCCGACGCGCGCGCCGTCAGCGTGCGCCTGCCCGGCGGCGCCCTGATCACGGTGGCGGCCGACGGCGCCGGCGTGGCGCCCGGCGCGGCGCTGACGCTGGGCGTGCGCGCCGAGCACATCGTCCTGCGCGCGGCCGACGACGCCCAGGCCAACCTGGTCGAGGCCGGCGTCGGCCACATCGAATACCTGGGCGAGCTGTCCATCGTCTACGCGACGCTGGACGGCGCCGCCGAGATGGTGGCGCTGAAGCTGGCCGCCGAGGCCGCGGCGCCGGCGCCGGGCGCGCGCCTGCGCCTGCACCTGCCGGCGCAGCGCTGCCTGCTGTTCGACGCCGCCGGCCTGGCGCTGGCGCCGCCCAGTTGAGCTCTGCGGGGCGCCGCTTTGTGTGACAATACGCCTCTTGCCAGACGGCGCGCCTGGTGCGCGGCCGCCGGCGCTGGCAGAATACCGTTCCTTGCGATGCTTTACCCAACCATTCGCGACGCAGCCGCGCGCTCACCCGCCAGTTCGTCTTCACGTCATTGATTGAAGGATTTACCATGTCCCAATTCCGTCTCGCCCGTCTCAGTCTGCTCCTGGCCGCCATCGGCCTGAACCTCGCCCCGGCCCTGCTGGGCGCCTCCCTGGCCCAGGCGGCCGACAAACCGGCCGCCGAAGCGCCGAAGGCCGACACGGTGCGCATGGAGATGTTCAAGCTCATCGACCCGACCGCCGTCAAGGGTTTCATGGACGCGAAGAACTACGCCGAGGTGCTGAACCGCATCAACCAGGCCGACGCCCTGCCCGACAAGACGGCCTATGAATCGTTCGTGCTGAACCGCCTGCGCATCGCGCTGGCCTCGGTCACCGGCGACAGCGCGATGGCCATCAAGTCGCTCGAAGCGGTGATCGCCTCGAGCAAGCTGCCTGCGGCCGACCGGGGCGATTTCATCCAGGCGCTGGCCAACTACCATTACAACGCGAAGGACTACGCGCAGGCGATCGTCTGGTTCACGCGCTACCAGAAAGAGACCGGCGACCAGACCCGCGTGCGGCCCTACATCATCCGTTCCTACTACTTCAGCAACGACCTGGCCAAGGCCAAGGAAGAATTGCTGGTCGATCTGCACGCCAACCAGAAGGCCGGCAAGCAGCCCGCCATCGAGGAGCTGCAACTGCTGGCCAACACCGGCGCCAAGACCAAGGACAAGGCCACCTATCTGCTGGCGCTGGAGCAACTGGTCAAGTTCTACCCTTCGGATGACTACTGGACCGACCTGCTCAACCGCACGCAGGGCAAGGAAGGCTATTCGACCCGCTTCCAGCTCGATGTCTTCCGCCTCGAGTTCGCCGCCGTGAAGGCAATGGCGCCGGAAGAGTACACGGAAATGGCCGAGCTGGCGTTGCTGGCCGGCCTGCCGACGGAGGCGAAGAAAGTCATGGACGCCGGTTTCGCCGCCGGCGTGCTGGGCACGGGAGCGAACGGTCCGAAGCACAAGAAGGTGCGCGAGCAAGCCGCCAAGGGCGCCGCCGACGACGTGAAGAACATCGCCGCGGGCGAAGCCTCGGCCGCCAAGGCCAAGGACGGCACCGGCCTGGTCAACCTGGGTTACGCCTATGTGACGATGGAGCAGTTCGACAAGGGTCTGGATCTGATCCAGAAAGGCATCGCCAAGGGCGGCCTGAAGCGCCCCGAAGACGCCAAGCTGCGCCTCGGCTACTCGTACGCGATGGCCGGCCGCAAGGACGACGCCGTCGCGACGCTCTCCACGGTGCAGGGCAACGACGGCCTGGGCGATCTGGCGCGCTACTGGCTGCTGTGGTTGAACCGGCCGCTGACGGTGGCCACCGCCGCGAAGTAAACGCGGGCCGGGAATAGCGCGACCATGTTGACGCCCGCCGCGCGCGGCCGGCGGCGCATGGGCGCAGTATTCCGGGCCGCTACCTGAGCGTGCGCACCAGACATGGGGCAGCTTCCGGCATGGGCCGGGGCTGCCCTTTTTTCTAGCAGCCTCCCCGTCACCGAAAGCCGCACCATGTCCCTGCCCCAGCCCGCCGCCGAACGCCTGCTCAGCCTGGACGCCTTCCGCGGCGCCGTCGTGCTGTTCATGATCTGGGTCAACTACATCGCCGAGATGCCCGGCATTCCGCACTTGTTGGCGCCGACCGAAAATTGACCCACCTATAGGCCTCGCGCCGACCGAAAACTGACCCAGGTGTTCTACTACTCCTGCCTAATCATTAGGCGGGAGAATTAATAGGTGATCACCATGGAAATGTTAGGCAAAGTT
>JANXSQ010000310.1 GCA_025356595.1 Janthinobacterium sp.
AGCCTTCGATGCACTTGGGTTGGTTTCGCTGTTAGATACTCAGCAGCGCTTCCAGTTTGTTAAATGAACCGCCGTATGCGGAACCGCACGTACGGTGGTGTGAGAGGGCGACGGGGGTAACTCCGTTCCCTACTCGATGCCTAAGCCTTGCCCGGCAAGAGAGTCTCGCCGATCAGGGCGCTTTCCCCCATCGTCTGCAACACCATGTAGGAGCGGATGTCGAGCACGCCGGGCATCTTGTAGAGCTTCTCCAGCACGAAGTCGGAGTAGTGCTTCAGGTTGCGCGCGCGCACCCGCAGCAGGTAGTTCGCCTCGCCGGTGACGACATACGAACCGATCACCTCGTCGAGGTTCTGCAGTTCGGCGACGAACTGTTCGTGCCAGCGGTGGGCGTCGCGGCGCATCGTGATCATCACGAAGGCCTCCACTTCCAGACCCAGCAGGCCGGCGTCGAGCTGCGCCGTGTAGCCGCGGATGATGCCCGCCTCCTCCAGCAGGCCGACGCGGCGCAGGCAGGCCGACGGCGACAGGAAGACCTTTTCGGCCAGCTTCAGATTGCTGATGCGGCCATCCCGCTGCAGGGCCTTGAGGATTTTAAAATCGATCACATCCAGGTTCATTCGCACTATCCACTGATTTAATTGAATTTTCTCGCATATTATCCCGAAATTGACCTTGATTGCGCTCAATTTTGAAGAAATAAATGCGCGCCGCTCCCCTAAAATAATCGCATCAAAGCTGACACGATCGATTTCCACGGAGGAGTAATTCGCATGCATACACAAGAAGATTGCCTGGCCCTCGACGCCGCCGACCCGCTGGCCCCGCTGCGCGAGCAATTCGCGCTGCCGGCCGGCGTCACCTATCTGGACGGCAACTCGCTGGGCGCGCGGCCGAAGGCGGCCTTGCAGCGCTCCCGCGAAGTGCTGGAGGAGGAATGGGGTTACGGCCTGATCCGCAGCTGGAACACGGCCGGCTGGTACGACTTGCCATGCCGCCTGGGCGACAAGCTGGCGCCGCTGATCGGCGCCGCCAAGGGCGAGGTGGTGATCACCGATTCGACCTCGGTGAACCTGTTCAAGGCGCTGGCGGCGGCCCTGAAGCTGCAGGCGGAGAATCCGGCGACGGCGCGGCGGCGCACCATCATCACCGAGCGCGACAGTTTCCCCACCGACATCTACATGGCGCAGGCCATCATCGAATGGCTGGAGCGGGGCTACCGCCTGGAATTGCTGGAGTCCTGGGACCAGTTGCCGCAGGCGCTGGACGGCGACGCGGCCGTCGTCATGCTGACCCATGTCAATTACCGCACCGGCCGCATGTTCGACATGCGCGCCGTCACCGCCGCCGCGCACGAGGCGGGCGCCCTGATGATCTGGGACCTGGCCCATTCGGCCGGCGCGGTGGAGGTCGACCTGCAGGCGGCCAAGGCCGACTTCGCCGTCGGCTGCACCTATAAATACCTGAACGGCGGCCCCGGCTCGCCGGCCTTCATCTGGGTGCCGCAGCGCCACCAGGACGATTTTTGCCAGCCACTGTCGGGCTGGTGGGCGCACCGCCAGCCCTTCGCGATGGAAACCTCCTTCCATCCCGCCGCCGGCATCCGCCGCGCCCTGTGCGGCACCCAGCCGATCGCCTCGCTGGCGCTGGTCGAAAGCGGGCTGGACGTCCATCTGCAGGTGCCGATGGCGCAGTTGCGCGCCAAGTCGCTGGCGCTCACCGACCTGTTCATCGAGCTGGTCGAGCGCCATTGCGCCGGCCACGGCCTGGAATTGCAGACGCCGCGCCCGCACGCCCAGCGCGGCAGCCACGTCAGTTTCAGCCATCCGGACGGCTATGCGCTGATGCAGGCGCTGATCGCCCAGGGCGTCATCGGCGACTACCGCGAGCCGCAGGTGATGCGTTTCGGCTTCACGCCCCTGTACACCAGTTACGCCGAGGTCTGGCACGCGGCGCAGACGCTCAAGCGCATCCTCGAGCAGGGTGATTACCAACGCGACGCCGAACGCGGCGCCGTCACGTGAAGGAGCCGAGCATGGAATGTCCATTCGCCCAGAAGACCGATTACCACGGCGCCAAGCTCGATTTCAGCGCCGACATGAGTTACGGCGACTATCTCTCGCTCGACACCATCCTGGCGGCGCAACACCCGAAGTCGCCCGAGCACAACGAGATGCTGTTCATCGTGCAGCACCAGACCAGCGAGTTGTGGATGAAGCTGATGCTGCACGAGTTGCACGCGGTGCGCGCCGCCCTCCGCGCCGAGCAGTTGCCGGCGAGCCTGAAGATGCTGGCGCGGGTGGCCTGCATCATGCAGCAACTGGTGCACGCCTGGGACGTGCTGGCGACGATGACGCCGCCGGAATACACGGCCCTGCGTCCCTATCTGGGCAGCTCCTCGGGCTTCCAGTCGCACCAGTACCGCGAGATCGAGTTCATCCTCGGCAACAAGAACGCCACCCACCTGCAGGTGCACAGCCACAAGCCGGCGGCCCACGCCGCGCTCGACGGCGTGCTGCGCGCGCCCTCAATCTATGACGAGGCGATCATGGTGATGGCGCGCGCCGGCCTGCCGGTCGCGGCGGCGCGCCTGGACGGCGACTGGCGCTTGCCGACCGTCCCGGACGCCTCCGTCAAGGCGGCCTGGATGACGGTCTACCGCGACACGCAGCGCTACTGGCCGCTGTACGAACTGGCCGAGAAGCTGGTCGACCTGGAAACGGCGTTCCGGCTCTGGCGTTTCCGCCACGCCACGACGGTCGAACGCGTGATCGGCTTCAAGAGCGGCACCGGCGGCACGGCCGGCGTCAGTTATTTGCGCAAGATGCTCGACGTGGTGCTGTTCCCCGAGCTGTTCGAGTTGCGCACCGAGCTGTAGGCGGGCGGGGGGCGGGCGGGGGCGCCCGCTTGTGCTGGCTCAGCAAGCCGTGGATGGCTGTTGCATAAATAATACATTTGCCCTCGGAATGATAGGCGCGCCGGGTATTCGACGTTATTATTGCCTAAAGCAATCTATCCCCTCAGGAGACAAAAAAATGAAAAAAACCTTGTTGGCGCTGGCGGTGCTGGGCCTGCCGGCGTTTGCCGCGGCGCAATCGAACGTGACCATCTACGGCATCGGGGATGTTTCGCTGAACCATTTTTCCGGCAGCAACGGCGGCCTGCAATCGAACGGCTCGGTGAATCGCGTCGATTCCAGCGCCGGCAACAATCTGGCCGGCAGCCGCCTCGGCTTCAAGGGCATGGAAGACCTCGGTGGTGGCCTGAGCGCCGACTTCAAGCTGGAAATGGGCATCACCCTCGACACCGGCCGCTCCGAGCAGGGCGGTCGTTTGTTTGGCCGCGCGGCCCGGGTCGGCCTGAACAGCGGCTACGGCTCCGTGCATCTGGGCCGCCAGGATACCCCGGCCTTCGAATTGCTCGGCGGCGTGGATCCGATGGGCGTCGGCCTGGCCGGTTCGGCCGCCAATATCCACGCCGGCAACAAGGGTCTGTATCCCGTCGGCCGCCTGGGCGGCGTGCCGCAACAGGGCTGGATGGGCCTGGCCGCCTTCCGCGCCGACAACAGCGTCCGCTACGACACGCCGACCGTGCAAGGCTTCAATGGCAGCGTGCTGTACGGCGTGGGCGAGTCGACCGGCCGCAACGGCGACATCGGCATCGCCAGCATCAGCTACAGCAACGGCCCGCTGTTCGTCGGCTATGTGCACATCCATGACAACAGCGCCAACGTCGTGAATCCGGCCACGGTCGGTTACAACCAGAAGAGCGACGCCTTGGGCGCCACCTACGACTTCGGCCCGGTCAAGTTGCATGGCCTGATCGGCAGCAAGAAGGCGCATTCGGCCGGTTTCGAAGATAAGGGCGATTATTATCTGCTCGGCCTGAGCGCGCCGCTGGGCCAGTCCAGCCAAGTGCTGGCGAGCTGGAACCGTTCCGAGGGCAAGAATTCGAACGCCAACAGCGCCGATCAATTCAGCGTCGCCTATCTGCACTCGATGTCCAAGCGCACCAAGCTGTACACCTCCTTCGCCAAGATCAAAAACAAGGGCAACGCGGCCTTCGGCGTCGACGGCTACGACGGCCATGACGGCAAGCCCTTCGATTACTCGACGTTGTTCAACGTCGGCATGATGCACGCCTTCTAAGGAAAGTTATTTCGCGCACGTTCCTAAGGGGCGCGCAAGCGCAACGGCGGCGCGGCCCACGGCCGCGCCGCCGTTTTTTGCGCGTCGCCTCAGGCGTCCGCCTCAGGCGCCGCGCTGCGGCACGCATATCAAGCCGTGTGACAAATGTCTGCGAACGCCGGAAAAGCATTGCGCTACAATCCTGCCTTTGCCCGCAACCCGACCATGCCCTCCGCCACGCTACCCGCCCCCATCCTCGACGCCCTGCGCCTGGCCGACCCGTCCTGGCGCGCCATCCTGTTGCGCGGACTGGCCGCCGTCGTCGCCGCCGACCCGGCCTACCTGCCGGCGCTGGCCGTCGACGACTACCTGCCGACCGAGCAAAGGCTGTTCGCCGCCTTCGCGCTGCCGCTGAGCGAGGTCAAGTACGTGCTGGTGGGCGAGGGGCCGTATCCGCGCGCCGCCAGCGCCACCGGCGTCTGCTTCATGGACGGCGCCGTCGGCGGCCTGTGGTCGGAGAGCGGCCTGGCGAAGCCGGTCAACCGCGCCACCTCGCTGCGCAATTTCATGAAGATGCTGCTGGTGGCCGACGGCCAACTGTCGCTGGCCGACACGTCGGGCGCGGCGCTGGCGCCCGTGGCCCTGCGGGCGCGCGCCGACCCGGCCGGCACGGTGCAGACGCTGGCCGGCCTGCAGGCGAACCTGACGGCGCGCGGTTTCCTGCTGCTGAACGCGGCGCTGGTGTTCCGCGCCCACGTGGCGCCGGCGCGGGACGCCAAGGCCTGGCTGCCCTTCCTGCAGGTGGTGCTGGAGGCGCTGGCCGGGCCGGCGGCGCCGACCCTGGTGTTGTGGGGCAAGATCGCCGAGCAGTTGAAGCGCCTGCCGGTGACGGCCAGCTTGCCGCAGGTGCAGGCCGAACACCCCTATAATTTGTCGTTTATCGGCAACGAAGCGATGCGCGCCCTGTTCGGGCCGATGCACCTGCTGCGCGCGGCGCCCGCGCCTTGATGAATCTGCGAATGGAGCTCTTGACAGGATGACGATGGCTATGAAAAACACCCACGACTTGCTGGCCGCGCTGGCCGCCGGCGCCGAGCTGGACTATCTGTGTTTCTGGGGCCACACCCCGGCGCAGGCGGCGACGGTCGATAAAAGCTGCCTGAGCCAGTGGTATCCGGCCGCCTTCAGCGTCGCCGGCGTGCGCTATCCGACGGCCGAGCACTACATGATGGCGCGCAAGGCGGCGCTGTTCGGCGACGCGGCGGTGGAGGCGCGCATCATCGCCGCCAAGTTGCCGGCCGAAGTGAAGAAGCTGGGCCGCGAGGTGGCCAATTTCGACTCGGCGCGCTGGGTCGAGGCGCGCGAAGGCATCGTCTACGACGGTAATCTGGCGAAGTTTTCCCAGCATGCGGCGCTGCGCAAATTCCTCCTCGCCAGCGGCGCCAGCGTCATCGTCGAAGCCAGTCCGGTCGACCCGATCTGGGGCGTCGGCCTGGCCGCCGGCGACGCCGCGCTGGCCGAGCCGGCCAGTTGGAAGGGTTTGAATCTGCTCGGTTACGCGCTGATGCGGGTGCGCGCGGCGCTGCGCGCCTGAGCCGGCGCGGGCAGGGCGCCGGCGCTTTTGGGGGCGCTCTGACAAAGCTGCGGGGATTTGTTATACTTGACTAAATCGTTCAACTAATCAGGGCTTTCCCCGCGTTGAACGGGCAGTATTTTAACCGAGTTCAACCGAGGTCGTATGCGTCTGACTACTAAAGGCCGTTTTGCCGTGACAGCGATGATCGATCTTGCCCTGCGCCAGGGCAAGGGTCCGGTGACGCTGTCGGGCATCAGTCAGCGCCAGTCGATTTCCCTGTCGTATCTGGAACAGTTGTTCGGCAAGCTGCGCCGGCACGAGATCGTCGAGTCGATCCGCGGGCCGGGCGGCGGCTACAGTCTGGCGCGGCGGGCCGAGAAGATCACCGTGGCCGACATCATCATCGCCGTCGACGAGCCGCTCGACGCCACCCAGTGCGGCGGCAAGGAGCACTGCCACGGCGCCGACGCCGCCACCGGGGCGCGCTGCATGACGCACGAGTTGTGGTCCACATTGAATGAAAAAATGGTCGATTATCTGGATTCTGTGTCGCTGCAGGACCTGGTTGACCAACAGAGACAAAAGAATGCCGATCAAAACGTGATGGTGATGCACCGTAACCACGTTGCGGTGGGTCAAGAGAATATATAGTCTGCTTGAATGCATGGAGTGATTTGATGAATGCCCCTGAAAAAAACGTTGGCCAAGTAGTGCGCTTTGAAACCGCCCCGCATTTCCCCATTTATATGGACTATTCGGCGACGACGCCGATCGATCCGCGCGTGGCCGACAAGATGATTCCCTACCTGCGCGAGCAGTTCGGCAATCCCGCCTCGCGCAGCCATATGTACGGCTGGACGGCGGAAAAAGCCGTCGAAGAGGCGCGCGGCCACGTCGCCGCCCTAGTCAACGCCGATCCGCGCGAGATCATCTGGACCTCCGGCGCGACCGAGAGCAACAACCTGGCCATCAAGGGCGCGGCGCAGTTCTACAAGACCAAGGGCAAGCACATCATCACCGTCAAGACCGAGCACAAGGCCGTGCTGGACACCGTGCGCGAACTGGAACGGGTCGGCTTCGAAGCCACCTATCTGGAGCCGCTGGACAACGGCCTGATCACCATCGAGCAATTGACTGCGGCGATCCGCCCGGACACCATCCTCGTCTCGGTGATGCTGGTCAACAACGAGATCGGCGTCATCCAGCCGATCGACGAGATCGGCGCGCTGTGCCGCTCGAAGGGCATCATCTTCCATTGCGACGCCGCCCAGGCGACCGGCAAGCTGCTCATCGACCTGCAAAAGACCAAGGTCGACCTGATGACCTTCACGGCCCACAAGACCTATGGTCCGAAAGGCATCGGCGCCCTGTACGTGTGCCGCAAGCCGCGCGTGCGCATCGAGGCGCAGATGCACGGCGGCGGTCACGAGCGCGGCCTGCGCTCGGGCACCCTGCCGACCCACCAGATCGTCGGCATGGGCGAGGCCTTCCGCCTGGCCAAGCTGGAGATGGACACGGAAATCGTCCGCATCAAGGGCTTGCGCGACCGTCTGGCCAAGGGCCTGCAGGAAATCGAGGAAGTCTACGTCAACGGCGACATGGAGCACCGCGTGCCGCACAACCTGAACGTCAGCTTCAACTACGTCGAAGGCGAATCGCTGATCATGGCGATCAAGGATCTGGCCGTGTCGTCCGGTTCGGCCTGCACCTCGGCCAGCCTGGAGCCGTCCTACGTGCTGCGCGCCCTGGGCCGCAGCGACGAACTGGCGCACAGCTCGATCCGCTTCACGATCGGCCGTTTCTCGACCGAAGAGGACATCGATTTCGCCATCGGCCTGCTGAAGGCCAAGGTCACCAAATTACGTGAGCTGTCGCCGCTGTGGGACATGTTCAAAGAAGGGATCGACATCAATTCGATCCAGTGGGCGGCGCACTAATTGCGTTCATGGCTCCCGCTTGCGGGGCCCGGTTTAAATTTAGGAGCATCAAAATGGCATACTCGGAAAAAGTACTCGATCACTACGAAAACCCCCGCAACGTGGGCGCTTTCGACAAGGGTGACGACAGCGTCGGCACCGGCATGGTCGGCGCGCCGGCCTGCGGCGACGTGATGAAGCTGCAGATCAAGGTCGGCGCCGACGGCCTGATCGAAGACGCGAAGTTCAAGACCTACGGCTGCGGTTCGGCCATCGCCTCGAGCTCGCTGGTGACGGAATGGGTCAAGGGCAAGACCCTGGACCAGGCGCTGTCGATCAAGAACACGCAGATCGCCGAAGAGCTGGCCCTGCCGCCGGTGAAGATCCACTGCTCGATCCTGGCCGAAGACGCGATCAAGGCCGCGGTACTGGACTACAAGACGCGCCACCCGGCTGTCGCTTAAGCAATTGATACCCGTCCCCGCAGGGGGGCGGGCGCGGAGAGATACATGGCAATTACACTGACGGAAAAAGCGGCGAAGCACATCAGCCGTTACATCGAACGCCGCGGTAAGGGCGTCGGCCTGCGTTTCGGCGTGCGCACCACCGGCTGTTCCGGCCTGGCCTACAAGCTTGAGTACGTCGATGAAATCGCCGGCGAGGACAGCGTCTTCGAGTCGCACGGCGTGAAGGTCTTCGTCGACCCGAAAAGCCTGCCCTACATCGACGGCACCGAACTCGATTTCGCCCGCGAGGGACTGAACGAAGGCTTCAAGTTCAACAATCCGAACGAAAAAGACGCCTGCGGTTGCGGCGAGAGTTTCCGCATCTAAGACAACACCCCTGCGCCGCGGTCATCTGATCGATACTGTAGCGAACAGATACACGTAGCCATGCAAAATCACTTCGAACTATTCCACCTGCCGCAGCGGTTCGCGCTCGACGCCAAGGCGCTCGACGCGGCCTACCGCGACGTCCAGGGCCAGGTCCATCCGGACCGCTTCGTCAACGCGACCGACGCCGAAAAGCGCGTCGCGATGCAGTGGGCCACGCGCGCCAACGAAGCCTACCAGACCCTCAAGCATCCGCAAAAGCGCGCCCAGTACCTGTGCGAGCAGAACGGCGTCGACCTGCAGACGGAGTCGAACACGGCGATGCCGATGGCCTTCCTGATGCAGCAGATGGAATGGCGCGAGGAACTCGGCGAGGCGCGCGCCGGCCGCGACATGGCGGCCCTCGAGGCGCTCGACGCGCAACTCAAGGCCGAGCGCAAGGCGCGCCTGGCCACGGTCGGCGCCCAGCTCGACGGCGGCGACTTCGCGGCGGCGGCGCAGGGCGTGCGCGCGCTGATGTTCCTGGAAAAATTCGGCGAAGAGGTCCGCTTCGCCTTCGAGGCGATCGAGGCTTAGCGGCGCCCCGCGGCGGCCGGCATGACACGGCCGGCGAACGCGCGGGCGGGCGGGGCGCCGCCGCGCCGGCCCGGCTTGCGCCCGACATCCGAACTACTTTAATTTGAGCCACAAGGCAACCATACATGGCACTTCTGCAAATCTCCGAACCGGGCATGTCGACCGCGCCGCACCAGCACCGCCTGGCCGTCGGCATCGATCTCGGCACGACCAATTCGCTCGTCGCCACCGTGCGCAGCAGCATTCCCGAAGTCCTCAACGACGAGGAGGGCCGCCCGCTGCTGCCGTCCGTGGTGCGCTACCTGGCCAACGGCAACGCCAACATCGGCTTCAAGGCGCAGGCCGCCCAGACCACCGACCCGAAGAACACCATCGTCTCGGTGAAGCGCTTCATGGGGCGCGGCCTGGCCGACATCGCCCACGCGGAAAACCTGCCCTATGATTTCCAGGACACGCCCGGCATGGTGCAACTGAAGACCATCGCCGGCGTCAAGAGCCCGGTGGAGATTTCGGCGCAGATCCTGGCCACGCTGCGCCAGCGCGCCGAGGACGCCCTCGGCGACGAACTGGTGGGCGCCGTCATCACGGTGCCGGCGTATTTCGACGACGCCCAGCGCCAAGCCACCAAGGACGCGGCCCAGCTGGCCGGCCTGAACGTGCTGCGCCTGCTCAGCGAGCCGACCGCCGCCGCCATCGCCTACGGCCTCGACAACGCCTCCGAAGGCATCTACGCCGTCTACGACCTGGGCGGCGGCACCTTCGACATCTCCATCCTGCGCCTGAGCAAGGGCGTCTTCGAAGTGCTCTCCACCGGCGGCGATTCGGCCCTCGGCGGCGACGATTTCGACCACCGCCTGTTCTGCTGGATACACGAGCAGGAAAAGCTGGCGCCGCTGTCGGACGAGGACACGGCGATCCTGATGGTCAAGGCGCGCGAGGCCAAGGAGCTGCTTTCGACCAAGGACGAGGTGAGCGTCGACGCGGCCCTGAATTCGGGCGAGGAGGTGCGCCTGCGCGTGACGGCCGAGACCTTCACCGAGATCACCAAGCACCTGGTGGCGAAGACCATGAACGCGATCAAAAAGGCCCTGCGCGACGCCCACGTCGACGTCGATGACGTCGACGGCGTCGTCATGGTGGGCGGCGCGACGCGCATGCCGCACGTGCGGCGCGCCGTCGGCGACTTCTTCCACACCATCCCGCACGCCAACATCGACCCCGACAAGGTGGTCGCGCTGGGCGCGGCGATCCAGGCCAATCTGCTGGCCGGCAACCGCGCCGCCGGCGACGACTGGCTGCTGCTGGACGTCATCCCGCTGTCGCTGGGCATAGAGACCATGGGCGGCCTGGTCGAGAAGATCATCCCGCGCAATTCGACCATTCCCTGCGCCCGCGCGCAGGAATTCACCACCTTCAAGGACGGCCAGACCGCCCTGGCCGTGCACGTGCTGCAGGGCGAGCGCGAACTGGTGTCGGACTGCCGCTCGCTGGCCCGCTTCGAGTTGCGCGGCATCCCGCCCATGGTGGCCGGCGCGGCGCGCATCCGCATCACCTACCAGGTCGACGCGGACGGCCTGCTGTCGGTGTCGGCGCGCGAACTGCGCTCCGGCGTGGAGGCCTCGATCAGCGTCAAGCCGGCCTACGGCCTGGCCGACGACGAGATCGCGCGCATGTTGCAGGACTCGTATCAATCGGCGGACGTCGACATGGTCGCGCGCGCGCTGCGCGAAGAGCAGGTCGAGGCCGAGCGCATCGTGCTGGCGACCCAGTCCGCGCTCGACGAGGACGGCGCCCTGCTCGACGCGGCCGAGCGGCTCGGCGTCGACGCGCTGATGGCGCGCGTGCGCGGCGCCATCGCGGCGTCGGCCGACGGCGCGCTCGACCACCACGGCCTGAAGCTGGCGATCGAAGCGCTGGCCGCCGGCACCGAGGACTTCGCCTCGCGCCGCATGGACCGCAGCGTGCGCAGCGCCCTGAAGGGCAAGACGCTGGACCAGGTCGCATAAGCGTCCGACTACCCATTCCACCTAGAGGTTACACGTGCCACAAATCGTATTTTTGCCCCATCCAAAGCTGTGCCCCGAAGGCGCCGTCATCGACGCGCCGGCCGGCAAATCGCTGTGCGACATCATGCTCGAGAACGACATCAACATCGAGCACGCCTGCGAAAAATCCTGCGCCTGCACCACCTGCCACGTGCTGGTGCGCGAAGGTTTCGCCTCGCTGGGCGAAGCCGGCGAAACGGAGGAGGACATGCTCGACAAGGCCTGGGGCCTGGAAGCGGTCTCGCGCCTGTCCTGCCAGGCCCTGGTCGGCGACGCCGACCTGGTGGTCGAGATTCCCAAGTACACCATCAACCAGGTCAGCGAAGGCAGCCACTAATTTTTCGGAGCCGGACATGAAATGGAACGACATTAACGTCATCGCGGAAGCGCTGTACGAGAAATTCCCGGAGATCGATCCGCTGACGATACGCTTCACCGACCTGCACAACTGGGTGGTGGAGCTGGACGGCTTCGACGACGACCATACGCGCGGCGGCGAGAAGGTGCTGGAAGCGATACAGGCGGCGTGGATCGATGAAGCGCGCTAAGCCGGTGGCGGACGCCGCCGCGAACATGGCCGCCGCGGTCGCCGCCATGCCCGAGATCAAGCCGGGCCAGTCGATCGCGCTGCTGCAGGAGCTGCACATCCTGACCCGCGAGGGCAAGATGAACCAGGACAGCCGGCGCAAGCTGAAGCAGGTCTACCACTTGGTGCAGTTCATCGAGCCCCTGCTCAGGGAAATCCAGCAAGACCATCCGGCCATCTCCCTGGTCGACCATGGCGCCGGCAAATCCTACCTGGGCTTCATCCTCTACGACCTGTTCTTCAAGACGCTCAGCGACGGTTCGCGCATCTACGGCATCGAGACGCGCGAAGAGCTGGTGCAGAAGTCCGAGGAACTGGCGAAGAAGCTGGACTTCCCCGGCATGTCCTTCCTGAACCTGTCGGTGGCCGAATCGACCGAATCGTCGTTGCTGCCGCAGCGCATCGACGTCGTCACGGCCCTGCACGCCTGCAACACGGCGACCGACGACGCCATCGCCTTCGCGCTGAAGAAACGCGCCAAGTTCATGGTGCTGGTGCCGTGCTGCCAGGCCGAAGTGGCGACCGTGCTGAAGAAGAACAAGGGCAAGGCGCTGGGCAAGAGCGCGCTCACCGAGTTGTGGCGCCATCCGCTGCATACGCGCGAGTTCGGCAGCCAGATCACCAACGTGCTACGCTGCCTGCAGCTGGAGGCGCACGGCTACCAGGTCAGCGTGACCGAACTGGTGGGCTGGGAGCATTCGATGAAGAACGAATTGATCATCGCCAGCTACAAGAACCTGCCGCGCCAGCGTCCCACCGAGCGCCTGCAAGAGGTGCTGGAGACGCTGGGGCTGGAGGAGATGGGCGCGCGCTTCTTTGCCGAGCAGGTGGCGAAGGCGCAAGCCGTCGAGTAAACCCGCACACGAGGCGACCGGAAATGAGTGATATGAACGAGCAATGGCTGGACCTGCGCAGCGACACCGTCACCCGTCCCGGCGCCGCGATGCGCGAGGCGATGGCGGCCGCGCCGCTGGGCGACGACGTCTACGGCGACGACCCCAGCGTCAACCTCCTGCAGGAGTACGCGGCCGGGCTGTTCGGTTTCGAGGCGGCGCTGTTCGCGCCGTCCGGCACGCAGAGCAATCTGCTCGGCCTGCTGGTGCACTGCGGCCGGGGCGACGAATACCTGGTCGGCCAGGAGGCGCACACCTACCGCTACGAAGCGGGCGGCGCGGCGGTCCTGGGCAGCATCCAGCCGCAACCCATCCTCAACCAGGCCGACGGCAGCATCGCGCTGGCCGACATCGCCGCGCAAATCAAGCCGGACGATTTCCACTTCGCGCGCAGCAAGTTGCTGGCCCTGGAAAACACCATCGGCGGGCGCGTGCTGGGCGCCGACTACCTGGAGCGGGCCACCGCGCTGGCGCACGGCTGCGGCCTGGCCACGCACCTGGACGGGGCGCGCATCTGCAACGCCGCCGTCAAGCAGGGCCTCAGCCTGCGCTCCGCCGTGACGGGCTTCGACAGCGTCTCGGTCTGCCTGTCGAAGGGCCTGGGGGCGCCGGTCGGCTCGCTGTTGTGCGGCAGCAAGCCCTTCATCGCCCAAGCCAGGCGCTGGCGCAAGATGCTGGGCGGCGGCATGCGCCAGGCCGGCGGTCTGGCGGCGGCGGGCCTGTACGCGCTGGAGCACAACGTCGCGCGGCTGGCCGAGGACCACGCTAACGCCGCCTGGCTGGCCGGCGAACTGGCGCGCCTGCCGGGACTGACGGTCAGCACGCCGCAGACCAATATTTTCTACGTCGACATGGCGGCCGAGCTGTGCGCCCGCCTGAACGCGGCCCTGCAGGCCGAGCGCATCCGCGTCGCGATGGGGCCGCACCTGCGCCTGGTGACCCACCTGGACGCCCCGCGCGCCGAGCTGCAGCGCATGCTCGAGGTGTGCGCCGCCCACCTGCGCAGCTGAGGCGCGCGCCGCCCCGCGCTGCCGGCGATGGCCGGGGCCGGCGCCGGGAGCGGGTACAATACCGCTTTCCTTCAGTCCGACTCTTCATTCAATGACATCCTCCAGTACAGATTCCACCGTCCGCCTCGCCAAACGCCTGGCGGAGTCGCTCCCATGTTCGCGCCGCGAGGCCGAGTTGTATATCGAGGGCGGCTGGGTCAGCGTGGACGGCCAGTTGGTGGAGGAGTCCGGCGCCCGCGTCGCGCCCGGACAGACGGTCGAACTGGCGCCCGGCGCCACGCTGGAGGAGATTCCGCCGGTGACCATCCTGCTGCACAAGCCGGCCGGTTTCAACGCCGGCATCGGCGCCGACGGCGCGCCCGCGCTCACTTGCATCGGCAAGGACACGCAGACGCCGACCGACCGCAGCGGCCAGCGCTATCTGAAGCGCCACCTGAGCGGCCTGACGCTGACCAACCCGCTCGACACGACGGCCAGCGGCCTGCTCATCTTCACGCAGGACTTCCGCGTCGCGCGCAAGCTGGTCGACGAGGCGGCGCGGGTCGAGCAGGAATACATCGTCGAGGTGGCCGGCGCGATCGTCGCCAACGGCCTGGAACTGCTCAACCATGGCCTGCCCTTCAACGGCAAGGCGCTGGCGCCGATCAAGGTCAGCTGGCAGAACGAAACCCGCCTGCGCTTCGCCCTGAAGGGCGTGCAGCCGGGCCAGATCGCGCACATGTGCCGGCTGGTGGGTTTGTCGGTGGTGGCGATGAAGCGCTTGCGCGTGGGGCGCATGTCGATGGCGGCGCTGCCGTCGGGGCAATGGCGCTATCTGCAGGAATTCGAACGTTTCTGAGTGAGGTGCCGCACCCGCCGCTGAATCCGGCGGCGCGCGGCCGGGAGCGGGCCCGGCGGGCCCGCTCCCCTTCATTGTACGGCTGTCAGGCGCTTTTCTTGGCCGCCTTGACGGCCTTCGGCAGGGAGATCAGGCGGGTGCCGAGCAGACGGTCGTGCAGGAACTGGCGGTCCTTGTCGAGGAAGGCGGTGCAGGCCCAGGCGGCCATGCCGATGCCGATGGCGATGGCCATCTGTCCCTTGTGCAGTCCGAGGGCGTAGCAGACCGCCAGCGCCGGCAGGAACCAGCCCCAGGCCAGCAGGAAGCGCGCCGCCGCGACCTTGATCGGCAGGCGCGCATAACCGGGCTTGACCAGTTTGATGCGCCAGGTCTTCATGGCCAGGGTGTGGCCGCTGTCGGTCCAGAAATGGATGAAGTAGGCGGCCGTCACCAGGAACAGCGTGAATTGCAGCGCGTGCTCATAGGGCGCGCCTTGGTGGTTTTGCGTCAGCAGCAGGAAAACGGAGACGGCCGCCAGCTCCACCGCCAGCAGCAGCAGGGTTTCGTAAATCATGCAGATCAGGCGGCGTTGGACGGTCGGTGTGGCGATGCTGGGCTTACTGTTTGACATTGCTGGAGGCGGCCGGGTTGGCCGGGGTGGCGGTGAATGGAAGGGCGCCGGCGGCGGCCGGGCCCGGCGCCGGCGGCGCGGCGGGGACGATGGCCGGCGGCGTCGTCACCGTGGGCGAGGCGGGCGGCATCACCACGCCGGCCTTGATCGGCGGGATGGATTTGGCTTGGCTTTGCGACGCGTTGGGCAGGTTGGCCAGTTGTTTGCGGGCGGCGGCCAGGGTGGCCGCGTTCGCCAGCCTGCGCTTTTCATCCTCGGGCAATTGCTGGTACTGCTCCCATTGCGCCGATTTCTGGCCCGGCTCGATCTTTTTCGAGCGCGTGTAGTTTTCCCGCGCGACGCGGCGCTGCTCCGGGGTCAGCTTGACCCAGTCGCGCATGCGCTCGTGCACGCGTTGCTGCTCGTCCGGCTTCATGGAGGAATAGCGGTTGGCGATGTCCAGCCATTTGTGCTTGCGCAGGCTGTCGAGTTGGTCCCATTCGGCGGCGCCGAGCGGTTGCAGGGCTTCCTGCTGGGAATGGGTGAGCTCGGCCCAGAGCGGCTTGTCGAGGGCCTTGGGCGCGCCTTTCGGCGTCGCGGCGCGGCCGGCGCTGAGCGCCTTCGCGGCGCCCGGCGCAGCCGCCGGCGCGACGGGCGCCGCGGCCGGCTTCGCCGTGAGGGGCGGATTGGCGCCGACCCAGGAAATCGCGGCCACGGCGACAGCGCCCAGGCCGATCAAGGCGTTGCGAACTTTGTTGCCGGCCATGCCTATTGCTCGCGTTTCGTCGTCAGGTAGGCGTTGAAGCCATGGTCCAGATAGGCCGACAGGGGCAATTCATCCGACAGCACGGCCGCGTCCAGCTCGGCCAGTTCGGCGATGTGTTGTTCCTGCTCGAACTGGTAGATGCCGACCAGGCCGGCCGCCAGCACCAGCAGCGGCAGGGCCACCGACATGCGCCCCAGCCACGAGAACGGTTGCGAGAAGAAGGCGCCGGCGCCGCCGGCCAGCGCGCCCTGGCGCACCTGCAGGGGCGCGTGGGCCTTCTTGCGCGACATGGCGGCGCGGCGCGCGGCGGCCAGCCGCTCGCTGGTCGAGGCCGGCAGGTGGTCGAGTTGTTCGTTAAGGGCGTGGCGCACCTTGTAGGCGAAATTCAGGTCATCGGTATTCATAATTTTATTCCTTTGGCTTTGAGCGATTCAGCGAGGGTGTGAGTTGCACGCGAGCAATGCGTTTTCACGCTACCCTCGGAGCATCCCATCGCTTCGGCTGTTTCAGCCACGTCCATGTCCTGCCAATAACGCATGAGGAAGGCTTCCCGTTGACGCGCCGGGAGTTTTTGTACCTCTTCATCGATGACTTGCAGCGTTTGCGCGCGCTCGACCTGGTCGGCGCTGGACTCGGAGGCTTGCGAACCCTGTTCGGCCTCGTAGCTGTCGAGTATATCAAAGTCCTCGTGGTCGTTGCCGGCCGGCTTCATGGCCGAGAACAGGCTGACCCAGGTGTTGCGCACCTTTTCGCGCCGGAAATAATCGAGGATGGTGGTCTGCAGGATGCGCTGGAACAGCATCGGCAGCTCGGCGGCCGGCTTGTCGCCGTACTTTTCGGCGAGCTTGATCATCGCGTCTTGCACGATGTCGAGCGCGGACTCGTCTTTGCGGACGGCATACACGGCTTGTTTGAAGGCGCGCCGTTCTACATTTTCAAGAAAGTCGGAGAGTTCTTTGTCTGTTGCCATGCAATGTGGAGCGGGCTGCCGGGATACGGTGGTTAGGGACACTGGTCTGGGAGGCTGCGGCGGCCGTGGCGGCCGCGCTGGCGGCCTCCTGGGCTGCGGCGTTTTGCGAACTGAGCGCATGCTAGCAAAAAACCGCTGTTCCTGCAGGTTTTTTACGACGTTTCGCGGCATAAAATCACATTCCCAAGAAATTACCTTGACCGCGATGGTGCGACGCAGTAACGTATGGAACGCTTTGAACACCCCGAAGCTCTATGGTCTGGTCGCGCTCGGCACACAAAGCCAACAGCGACAGGACGCGCTTTCATATGTAGGCAGTTTGCTCTAACCCGCGCCACAAGCGCGAGAGGTTCATGCAGGCGCCACAGAAACTCCGGCCGAACGAGTTGCGTTAAGCGGCGTTTTGTAAGGTATCTACGGGTACCCAAAGAAACGGCGTGACCGCAGAAAGAAGGGAAGCAGGAGCACTGTCGCGCAGCGTGTATTTCGTGAGGAAAGAGCATCCGATCAATCTCCAATGGACCTTGAAAGGAATGTTTTATGAATACCGAAGCAGCATTACCCATCACAGGCGCGGAAATACTGGTGCGCTGTCTGGCGGAAGAGGGCGTCGAGCACGTCTTCGGCTATCCGGGCGGAGCCGTCCTGTATATCTATGACGCGATCTTCCAGCAAAACAAATTCCAACACATCCTGGTGCGCCACGAGCAGGCCGCCGTGCACGCCGCCGACGCCTATTCGCGCAGCTCGAACAAGGTCGGCGTGGCCCTCGTCACCTCCGGTCCCGGCGTAACGAACGCCGTCACCGGCCTGTCGACGGCGTACATGGATTCGATCCCGATGGTGGTCATCTCCGGCCAGGTGCCGAGCTACGCCATCGGCCAGGACGCCTTCCAGGAGTGCGACACGGTGGGCATCACCCGTCCCGTGGTCAAGCACAACTTCCTCGTCAAGGACGTCAAGGATCTGGCCGAAACGATCAAGAAAGCCTTCTTCATCGCCAAGACCGGCCGTCCCGGTCCCGTGCTGGTCGATATCCCCAAGGATATCAGCATGCACAAATGCCTGTTCTCGTACCCGAAAGAGGTCGAGATGCGTTCCTACCGTCCGGTCGACAAGGGCCATTCGGGACAGATCCGCAAGGCCGTGCAATTGCTGCTGCAGGCCGAACGGCCGATGATCTACACGGGCGGCGGCGTGATCCTGGCGAACGCGGCCCCGGAGCTCAACAAGCTGGTCGACAGGCTCGGTTTCCCCTGCACCAACACCCTGATGGGTCTGGGCGGCTACCGCGCCTCGAGCGAGCAGTTCCTCGGCATGCCGGGCATGCACGGCACCTATGAAGCGAACATGGCGATGCAGCATTGCGACGTCCTGATCGCCATCGGCGCCCGTTTCGACGACCGAGTGATCGGCAATCCCAAGCATTTCGCCTCGCATCCGCGCAAGATCATCCACGTCGACATCGACCCATCGTCGATCTCGAAGCGCGTCAAGGTCGACATTCCCATCGTCGGCAACGTCAAGGACGTGCTGATCGAGTTCCTGGCCCAGCTGGACGCGGCCGAGGCGAAGGTCAACACGCCGGCGCTGAAGTCGTGGTGGAAGCAGATCGAAGAGTGGCGCGGCCGCGATTGCCTGAAATTCGCCGACTCGGACCTGGTCATCAAGCCGCAATCGGTGGTGCAGAAAGTCTTCGAGCTCACCAAGGGCGACGCCTTCGTCACCTCCGACGTCGGCCAGCACCAGATGTGGGCGGCGCAGTACTACCGCTTCGACAAGCCGCGGCGCTGGATCAATTCCGGCGGCCTGGGCACGATGGGTGTCGGCCTGCCCTACGCCATGGGCGTGCAGATGGCCAATCCGGACGCCACCGTCGCCTGCATCACCGGCGAGGGCTCGATCCAGATGTGCATCCAGGAACTGGCCACCTGCAAGCAGTACCACCTGACGCCGAAGATCATCATGCTCAACAACCGTTTCCTCGGCATGGTGCGTCAATGGCAACAGATCGACTACGGCTCGCGCTATTCCGAGTCGTATATGGATTCGCTGCCGAACTTCGAGAAGCTGGCCGAAGCGTATGGCCACGTCGGCATGAAAATTGAAAAACCGGGCGACGTCGATGGCGCCTTGAAAGAGGCGTTCGGCATGAAAGACAGGCTGGTGTTCATGAATTTCATCACCGATCAATCGGAGAACGTCTGGCCGATGGTGAAAGCGGGCAAGGGCCTGTCCGAAATGCTGCTCGGCTCGGAGGACTTGTAAGATGCGCCACATTATCTCTGTCTTGCTGGAAAACGAAGCCGGCGCGCTGTCGCGCGTCGTCGGCCTGTTCTCGGCCCGCGGCTACAACATCGAAACGCTGACGGTGGCGCCGACCGAAGATCCGACCCTGTCGCGCATGACCATCGTCACCAGCGGCTCGGACGACATCATCGAGCAGATCACCAAGCACTTGAACCGGCTCATCGAGGTCGTCAAGGTGGTCGATCTGACCGAGGGCGCGCACATCGAGCGCGAACTGATGCTGATCAAGGTGCGGGCCGTCGGCAAGGAGCGCGAGGAAATGAAGCGCACCGCCGACATCTTCCGCGGCCGCATCATCGACGTCACCGAAAAGACCTACACGATCGAACTGACCGGCAACAAGGTCAAGCTCGACGCGTTCATCGATTCGATCGACCGCGCCTCGATTCTGGAAACAGTCCGCACCGGCGGTTCCGGCATAGGACGCGGCGAACGCATCCTTAAAGTTTGACCCAGCAGCAACACCTTTTTCGCGCCCCGCGCACCACATACATAATCAGGATATAACATGAACGTTTTTTACGACAAAGATTGCGACCTCTCCCTCATCGCCGGTAAGAAAGTGGCCATCATCGGCTACGGTTCGCAAGGCCACGCCCACGCGCAAAACCTGAACGATTCCGGCATCGACGTCACCGTCGGCCTGCGCAAGGACGGCGCTTCGTGGAACAAGGCCAAGAACGCCGGCCTGAAGGTCGCCGAAGTCAACGACGCGGTGAAGGCCGCCGACGTCATCATGATCTTGCTGCCGGACGAGAACATCGCCCAAGTCTACACCGAAAACGTCGCGCCGTTCGCCAAGCAGGGCGCCGTGCTGGCCTTCGCCCACGGTTTCAACGTCCATTACGGCCAAGTCGTGCCGCGCGCCGACCTCGACGTCATCATGATCGCCCCGAAAGCGCCGGGCCACACCGTGCGCGGCACCTACGCCCAAGGCGGCGGCGTGCCCCACCTGATCGCCGTCTACCAGGACAAATCCGGCGCGGCGCGCGACATCGCCCTGTCGTATGCGATGGCGAACGGCGGCGGCCGCGCCGGCATCATCGAAACGAACTTCCGCGAAGAAACCGAAACCGACTTGTTCGGCGAGCAAGCGGTTCTCTGCGGCGGCGCCGTGGAACTGATCAAGGCCGGTTTCGAGACCCTGGTCGAAGGCGGCTACGCCCCGGAAATGGCGTACTTCGAGTGCCTGCACGAGTTGAAACTGATCGTCGACCTGATCTATGAAGGCGGCATCGCCAACATGAACTACTCGATCTCCAACAACGCCGAATACGGCGAATACGTCACCGGCCCGCGCATCGTCACCGAAGACACCAAGAACGCCATGCGCCAGTGCCTGAAGGATATTCAGACCGGCGAATACGCGAAGAGCTTCATCCTGGAAAACAAGGCCGGCGCGCCGACCCTGATCTCGCGTCGTCGCCTGACCTCCGAGCACCAGATCGAAGAAGTCGGCAGCAAGCTGCGCGCGATGATGCCGTGGATCGCCAAAAACAAACTGGTCGACCAGTCGAAAAACTAAGTATCACGGAGCCGGCGCCACGCCGGTTCCGCGCATGCGGTTGATGACGGAAGATTCTGGCTGATTTGCAACTATTTGTGAGTTCGGGCCGGAATCCTGTAAATTCAGGTAAAGTTGAAATTACTGCCAGTTTTGCTGGTTTCGCAAATGAATGGGGCCTGTGCGCCCCATTCGCGTTTCATCAACCATGGAGCATCTATGACCGTATTGAAAACCCTTCTCGTCGCCGGCGTCGCTCTGGCCGCCCAGGCGCACGCCCAGACCCTGCCGACCACCGGCACGCTCGTGGTGGTGCCCGCATACGGCGAAGTCAAGCATGTCAACGACCAGGTCGTCGCCACCCTGGCGATCGAAGAGCAGGACAAGGACAAAGCCGCGGCCGCCTCGCGCGTGAATCAAAAAATGAACAAGGGCATCGCCATCGTCAAGAAGGAAGATCCGCAGGCGATGCTGAAGACCCAGGGTTACTACACCTACCCGGTGTATCCGGAAGACCGGCCGCAGGCGCCCGGCGCACAGGCGAAACCGCGCGTGCCGACGGCCTGGCGGGTCGGCCAGTACCTGCAGGTGACGACCGGCAACCTGGCCGCGCTGCCGAAGACCGTCGCCGCCGCGCAGGGCGTGCTGAGCCTGAACGGCCTGCACTTCGGCCTGGCTCCGGCCACCACCCGCCTGCTCGACGAGCAGCGCATCGCCGCCACCTACCAGAACCTGAACGAGCGCGTCGCCTCGATCGCCGCCGCGATGGGCCGCAAGGTGTCCGACGCCGTGCTCGAGACGGTCGACTTCGAAGGTTCGGGCAACTACGCCCAGCGCGAAGGCGGCCAGGCGGCGCCGATGATGATGCGCGCCATGGCCAAGGATAGCGCGCAGATCGAGGAGCCGAGCTTCGAGCCGGGCGAGACGACCCTGGAAATGCGCCTGGTCGGCAAGGTGAAGTTCAAGTAAGGCATTTGTTCTCCACCTGTGCGCTCCTCTATAATGGGGCGCACGGCGGTGCTTGCGCCGCGGTGGCGCGCGCGCCGCCGCGGGCGCATCGTGTATTTGATCAGCTGCTCGCATATTGAAATGGAATCATATGGCATACTTTCCCCGTCGCAGAGCCAAGAATGGCGCACCCCAGGTCGCCAAGGCTTCGCGCTTCAGCAAGTTCGCGCGCCAGCCCGCCGGTGAGGCGAGCGGCCAGAAGACGCTGCGCCGGCGCGGAATTTATCTGCTGCCGAACGCCTTCACGACGGCGGCCCTGTTTTGCGGCTTCTACGCCATCGTCATGGCGATGAACCAGAAATTCGAACACGCGGCATGGGCGATCTTCATCGCCATGATCCTCGACGGCCTGGACGGGCGCATCGCCCGCCTGACCAACACGCAAAGCGAATTCGGCGCCCAGTACGACAGCCTGTCCGACATGGTTTCCTTCGGCGCCGCGCCGGCCCTGGTGATCTACGAATGGTCGCTGCGCGGCATGGGCAAGCTGGGCTGGCTGGCCGCCTTCGTCTACTGCGCCGGCGGCGCGCTGCGCCTGGCGCGCTTCAACACCAACATCGAAGTGGTCGACAAGCGCTTCTTCCAGGGCTTGCCCAGCCCGGCGGCGGCGGCCATGGTGGCCGGCTACATCCTGCTCATGGACGACCTGCAGGTGTCCGGCATCCAACTGCCTTGGGTCTCCTGGTGCATCGCTCTGTTCGCCGGCCTGACCATGGTCACCAACGTGCCCTTCTACAGCTTCAAGGACGTCAACTTCCGCAAGTCGGTGCCCTTCATCGTCGTGTTCCTGATCGCCCTGGCCTTCGCCCTGGTGTCGATCGATCCGCCGAAGGTGCTGTTCCCCATCTTCGTCGTCTACGGCCTGTCCGGCTACGCGGTGTATTTCTGGCGCCTGGCCAAGGGCAAGCCGGTCAGCATCGTGCAAACGGAAAAAGGCGCCGTCGACCTGAGCGAGCGTCACTGAGCGACCGGCGGCGAGTCGGTTCCCGATTTTCATTTCATGCCTAACAGGAGCATCTATGAGCAATTCCAACCGACTCATCATCTTTGACACCACGCTGCGCGACGGCGAGCAATCGCCCGGCGCCTCGATGACCAAAGAGGAGAAGCTGCGCATCGCCAAGCAGCTCGAACGCATGAAGGTGGACGTCATCGAGGCCGGCTTCGCCGCCGCCTCGCAGGGCGACTTCGAGGCCATCAAGGCGATCGCCACGGCGGTGCGCGAATCGACCATCTGCTCGCTGTCGCGCGCCAACGACCGCGACATCGCGCGCGCCGCCGAGGCGCTGGCGCCGGCCGAGCGCAAGCGCATCCACACCTTCATCGCCACCTCGCCGCTGCACATGGAAATGAAGCTGCGCATGTTGCCCGAGCAGGTGCTGCTGCAGGCGCGCAACGCGGTGCGCTACGCGCGCCAGTTCACCGACGATATCGAATTCAGCCCCGAGGACGGCAGCCGCTCGGACGAGGACTTCCTCTGCCGCGTGCTGGAGGGCGTCATCGCCGAGGGCGCGACGACCATCAATTTCCCCGACACCGTGGGCTACGCCGTGCCGGAGATCTTCGGCCAGACCATCAAGCGCCTGCGCGAGCGCATCCCGAATTCCGACAAGGCGATCTGGTCGGTGCACTGCCACAACGACCTGGGCCTGGCCGTGGCAAACTCCCTGGCCGGCGTCATGATAGGCGGCGCGCGGCAGATCGAATGCACCATCAACGGCCTGGGCGAGCGCGCCGGCAACACCGCGCTGGAGGAGGTCGTCATGGCCCTGCGCACGCGGGCCGGCTACTACAACCTGGAAGTGGGCATCGACACCACGCAGATCGTCGCCGCCTCGAAGATGGTGTCGCAGATCACCGGCTTCGCCGTGCAGCCGAACAAGGCCGTGGTGGGCGCGAACGCCTTCGCGCACGCCTCGGGCATCCACCAGGACGGCATCCTGAAATCGCGCGAGACCTACGAGATCATGCGCGCCGAGGACGTCGGCTGGTCGGCCAACAAGATCGTGCTGGGCAAGCTGTCGGGCCGCAACGCCTTCAAGCAGCGCCTGCATGAGCTGGGCATCGCGCTGGAGTCGGAGGCCGAGGTGAACGCCGCCTTCGTGCGCTTCAAGGAACTGGCCGACCGCAAATCGGAGATCTTCGACGAAGACATCATGGCGCTGGTGACCGACGAGCAACAAGCCCAGGAGCATGAATTCTTCCGCTTCGTCTCGCTGGCGCAGCGCTCGGAGACGGGCGAGACGCCGAGCGCGAAGGTGGTGTTCTCCATGGACGGCAAGGAACTGAGCTGCGAAGGGGAGGGCGACGGCCCGGTCGACGCCACCGTCAACGCCATCGAAAGCCAGGTGTCCAGCGGCGCCGAGCTGGTGCTGTTCTCCGTCAACGCCATCAGCACCGGCACCCAATCGCAGGGCGAAGTGACGATGCGGCTGTCGAAAGCGGGGCGCATCGTCAACGGCGTCGGCGCCGACCCGGACATCATCGTCGCCTCGGCCAAGGCCTACCTGTCGGCGCTCAACAAACTGCACTCGAAAATCGAAAAACTCAACCCGCAACTCTAAACCGCCGCACCAAAAAAATCGTGGTCTGTCCCCGGTTTTCGGTTTCGTTCAGCGGAAGAAGCCGCGGTGTTCTTCTTTCATAGGGTCCGGCCCGTTCATCAGCATGCGCACGATGCCGGCCTGATCGAAATGGACGTGCATCATGGAGTCCCAGACGCCGGATTCCTTGTAGCGGTAGGACCACACCTCGAGTTGCTGGCGCGGCAGGAAGGATGTTTCGGCCGGGTGCCCTATGGCGCGCAGCACGTCCTGTTTGGTCGCCACGCCGACTTTGATGGTGGCGTATTTTTCGCTCGTCAGTACCTGTTCGTAGGATTTCAGCAGGCCGTCCGGGCCGATGCGCGCCATGTAGGTGAGCTGGCCGTATGGTCCGGTGGCGTATTCGAGCAGGGTGTCGGCGCCGTCCGGGTAGATGGCCGTGGGCCGGCCTTTCTGCGCTTCGAGGGCGGCGCGCGGCTCGCCCAAGGCCGGCGGCGGACCGCCCAGGCCGGCGCAGCCGGACAAGCCCAGCGCCAGGATGAATGTTGCCATTGTGCTTAATTTTTGCATCGAATCGCTCCCGAATTCCATCATTGCCCCATCATGCACCAAGAAAAGCCGGCGCGATTGGATACACGGACGCATTTTTCCGATATACTCGCGCGTCTGGTCTTTTGACCGGTATTTTTTAATCGTAGTTCACGGTGCTTCGGGTTCAGACTCTTTGCACCGCATGTGAAAGGTTTATCATGACAGTAGAAAACATCAACAAAACCGCCATCATCGCGGACAACGCACGTGGTCAAAACGACACCGGCTCCCCAGAAGTGCAAGTTGCTTTGCTGACAGCTCGTATCAACGAACTGAACGGCCACTTCAAAGCCCACTCGAAGGATCACCACTCCCGCCGCGGTCTGATCATGATGGTCAACCGTCGTAAGAGCCTGTTGTCCTACCTGAAAGCGAAAGACGCTACCCGTTATCGCGACCTGATCGCTAAACTCGGCCTGCGCAAGTAATTTTTGCCGCATACGGTTTATACAGAAATGCCTGCGCCAGTTCGCTGACGCGGGCATTTTGTCATTTGAACTTGTTTTTTTGATTCTGTTTGACAATCGATATGTGGCCGCGGCAACGCCGCGCCCGTGTCCTCAAACAGCGCGCAGCGGTACAGATCAGTTGTAAAGGCGGCCACTCACGCGTGAGAGGCCGCCTGTGGTGAGGTGAACGACAGCTCCTGAAAATCTGTCGGCAATTAGAAAGGGATTACCCATGTTTAATAAAGTTACGAAAACCTTCCAGTACGGCCAACATCAAGTCACGCTGGAAACCGGTGAAATCGCCCGTCAGGCTTCCGGCGCGGTCCTGGTATCGATCGAAGATACCGTCGTGCTGGCAACGGTCGTGGCGCGCAAAGACGCCAAGCCAGGCCAGGACTTCTTCCCGTTGACCGTTGACTATGTTGAAAAAACTTACGCCGCCGGTAAAATCCCGGGCGGTTTTTTCAAGCGCGAAGGCCGTCCTTCCGAAAAAGAAACACTGACATCCCGCCTGATCGACCGTCCTATCCGTCCGCTGTTCCCGGAAGGCTACCTGAATGAAGTGCAGATCATCATTCACGTCCTGTCGGTCAACCCGGAAATCGATCCGGACATCGCCGCCATGATCGGCGCTTCGGCCGCCCTGTGCGTCTCCGGCGTGCCCTTCAGCGGCCCGATCGGCGCCGCCCGCGTCGGTTACGCGAACGGTCAGTACATCCTGAACCCGACCACCACGCAGTTGAAGACGTCGGAAATGGACCTGGTCGTCGCCGGTACCGAAACGGCCGTGCTGATGGTCGAATCGGAAGCGAAGCAATTGTCCGAAGAAATCATGCTGGGCGCCGTGGTGTTCGGCCACGACCAGATGAAAGCGGTCATCGACGCGATCCATGAACTGGTGCGCGACGGCGGCAAGCCGGAAGTCGAATGGGCGCCGGCGCCGAAAAACGAAGCGCTGATCGCCCGCGTCGCGCATTTCGCCGCCGCCAAGGTCAACGACGCCTACCAGACCAAGGACAAGCAGGAACGCACCGCCAAGCTGAAGGCCGCCACCGTTGAAGTGCTGGCCGAGCTGAACGCCGAAGCGGCCGCCGCCGGCGCCAAGCCGGTCGACTCCGCCGAAGTGAACAACATCCTGTTCGACATGGAAGCGAAGATCGTGCGTACCCAGATCCTCGACGGCGAGCCGCGCATCGACGGGCGCGACACGCGCACCGTGCGTCCGATCGCGATCCGCACCAGCGTGCTGCCGCGCACCCACGGTTCGGCCCTGTTCACGCGCGGCGAAACGCAGGCGCTGGTCGTGGCCACGCTGGGCACCGCCCGCGACAGCCAGAAGATCGACGCCCTGATGGGTGAGTTCACCGACAGCTTCATGTTGCATTACAACATGCCTCCGTTCGCCACCGGCGAAACGGGCCGCGTCGGCACCCCGAAACGCCGCGAAATCGGTCACGGCCGCCTGGCCAAGCGCGCCCTGCTGGCGGCCCTGCCGGCACCGGAAGATTTCAGCTACTCCGTGCGTCTGGTGTCGGAAATCACCGAATCGAACGGTTCCTCGTCGATGGCTTCGGTCTGCGGCGGTTGCCTGGCCCTGATGGACGCCGGCGTGCCGATGAAATCGCACGTGGCCGGCATCGCCATGGGCCTGATCAAGGAAGGCGGCAAGTTCGCCGTCCTGTCCGACATCCTGGGCGACGAAGATCACCTCGGCGACATGGACTTCAAAGTGGCCGGTACCGCACTCGGTATCACCGCCTTGCAGATGGACATCAAGATCATGGGCATCACCAAGGAAATCATGCAAGTGGCGCTGGCGCAAGCCAAAGAAGGCCGCGACCATATCCTGGGCGAAATGCAAAAAGCCATGCCGCACGTCAAAACCGAGCTGTCCGATTTCGCTCCGCGCCTGATCACGATCAAGATCAATCCGGAAAAAATCCGTGACGTCATCGGCAAGGGCGGCGCCGTCATCCGCGCGCTGACCGAAGAAACGGGCACCCAGATCGACATCAGCGACGAAGGCGTGGTCACCATCGCCTCCGTTGACGCCGCCGCCGGCCAGGAAGCCAAGCGCCGCATCGAGGAATTGACCGCTTCCGTCGAAGTGGGCAAGACCTACGAAGGCACGGTTCTGAAACTGCTCGACTTCGGCGCCATCGTCCAAGTCATGCCGGGCAAGGACGGCTTGCTGCACATCTCGCAGATCGCCAACGAGCGCGTCAACGCCGTCGCCGACTACCTGAAAGAAGGCCAGCAAGTGCGCGTCAAGGTTCTGGAAACCGACGACCGCGGCCGTCTGAAGCTGTCGATGAAGGCCGCAGCCGAAGAAGCCGCAGCCCAGTAATTCCCCCCAGCTTAGGCTGAAACAAAAAACCGCCGGCGCGCAAGCCCCGGCGGTTTTTTTGCGTCCGCGTTTTCCTCGGGCGCGGTGCCGGCTTTGGGGACGGGGCGTCGGCGGCCCCAGGCTCAGGCCGCCGTCAGCGGCAGGCGCACCTCGACCAGCAGGCCGGCGCCGTGCACGGTGTCGAACAGGGCGATGCTGCCGCCGTGCAGGCGCGCCGCCGCCTGGGCGATCGACAGGCCCAGGCCGCTGCCGCTCTGCGTCTGGTTGGGGTCGCGGAAGAAGCGGTCCAGCACCCGCTCGCGCAGCGCCGGCGCCACGCCCGGCCCCTGGTCGCTGACCGCCAGTACGGCCTGGCCGGTTTCACGCCGCAGGCTCACCTGCACCAGGCCGTCCGGTGGGCTGTACTTGATGGCGTTGTCGACCAGGTTGTCGACCAGCGAGATCAGGCTCTCGCGCTGGCCGTGCAGGTACAACTCGGTGTCGGCGCGCAGCTCCAGTTCCACCCGGCGCGCGCTGGCCAGGCAGGACAGCGCGGCCATGCGGTCCTGCAGCAGCTGGGCCAGGGCGACCGGCGCCGGCGCCGCGCCGGCGGCGCTGGCGTCGCTGCGCATCAGCATCAGCAACTGGCCGACCAGGCGGGTGGCGCGCCCGCCGCTGTTGATGATGCCCCTGAGCAGCTGGCGCTGGCGCTCGTCGCTGGCCTGGCTGTGCAGCGCCTCGACGTTGACCTGCATCGCCGCCAGCGGCGTGCGCAGTTCGTGGGCGGCGTCGGCGATGAAGCTGCGCTCGCGCACCGCGCTGTCGTCGACCTGGCGCATCAGCGTGTTGATGTTGTCGACCATGCCGGCCAGCTCGCGGTGCTTGGCCGTGTAGTTGAGCGGACGCAGGTTGTGCGGGCCGCGCGCCGCCACCTCGCGCGCCACCTGGCTCCACGGCCGCAGCGCCAGGTGGATCGACAGCCAGGTCGGCAGCAGCAGGAAGGGCAGGCTGATCAGCAGCGGCAGCAGGTAGTAGCCGTGCGAGTTGATGGTGATGAAGATGTGCACGCCGTCGGCCGGCGCCAGCATGGTCAGCGTGGTGCCGCTGGCGGACTGCTTGCTGCGCGCGCGCCAGCGCTTGTCGCCGGCGTAGAAGGTCTCGACCTGGTTCAACTTGCGCGTGCCCAGCTCGCCCGGGGTGCCGCGCGAGCGGTAGATCTCGCGGCCGCGCTGCCGCACCACGATGCTGGGGCTGAGCATGGGGTCTTCGGCGGCGCCGTAGTTTTCGCGCACCGCCAGGTCCATCATGTTGAGCACGTGCTGTTGCTGCCGCGGCGAGTCGACCAGCGCGTCGGCGGCGGCCAGCACGGCGTCGAAGATGCGCTCGGTCGACAGCAGGTTCAGGTCCTTGCCGCTCTGGTTGATGACGAAGCCGGTGGCCAGCGTCCACAGCGCCGTCAACAGCAGCATCTGCGCCACCATCAGGCGCCGCACCAGCGTCGGCGCGGCGATCCTGCGCCAGCAGCGGCGCATCATCGGGCGCCGTCCGCGGCGGGGCCGTGCTGGTCGATGACATAACCGACGCCGCGCACCGTACGCACATAGCCCTCGCCGATCTTGCGCCGCAGGTTGGCCATGTGCACGTCGAGCGTGTTGCTGGCGTTGGCCTGGGCGCCGGGCAGGGCCTGCTCCTCCAGGCTGCGCCGGGTGATGACGCGGTTGGCGCGCATCAGCAGGATCTTCAACAACAGGTATTCGGAGGCGGTCAGCTCGACCGGCTTGCCGTGCAGTTGCACGCGGCGGGTCGGCGCGTGCAGCTGCAGGCCGCGCAGCTCCAGCGTCTCGCCGTCGAAGCCGTAGCTGCGCCGCGCCAGCGCGCGCACCCGCGACAGCAGCTCGGCCAGCTCGAAGGGCTTGACCAGGTAGTCGTCGGCGCCCGAGTCGAGGCCGCGCAGGCGCTCCTGCAGCGCGTCGCGGGCGCTCAGGATCAGCACCGGCAGGTCGTGCTTGTCGCGCCGCAGGCGGGTCAGCAGGCTCAGGCCGTCGCCGTCGGGCAGGCCCAGGTCGAGCAGGATCAGGTCGCAGGTGTCGGCCGCCAGGTGGCGCTCGGCGGCGTCGAGCTGGCGCACCCAGACCACGTCCATGCCCTGGTCGCTCAGGGCGATGCGCACGCCGTTGCCCAGGTCCAGGTCGTCTTCTATCAGCAGTATCTTCATGGTTGGTATTTAACCATCAATTCCTGAAGAACAGCTAAAGAACGGAGGGAGGGCGGGTCTTCATGCTTTCTTCATCAGGCGATCAGATTCGCTTCATGCCACGGGGGAATACTCCGAACAGCCGATTCTTCGCAAATCGCCTCTCAACCTGGAATGGAAAACCATCATGAATAGCAGTTCTATCAAAGCCGCCCCCCTCTTGTTGCTGTCCCTGCTGGCCGGCCGGGCCGTCGCCGCCGACGGGAACGTCTTCACCGTCGGCGGCGGCGCCGCCGTCGGCTCGCGCTACTCCGGCTCGGACGAGCATGTGGTCGCGCCGGTCCTGCAGCTCGACTACGCGATGGCCAACGGCCTGTTCGCCAGCACCATGCGCGGCCTGGGTTACGGCGGCCGCGCCGGCCCGCTGAAGTACAGCGCGGCGCTGGGCGTGCGCGGCGGCCGCAGCGAGAGCGACGAGCGCGGCATCGCCGGCAAGACCGGCAGCAAGCGCCTGAAGGGCATGGGCGAGATCAAGACCACCGCCACCGCCAACTTCGGCCTGAGCTACGCCATCTTCGAGCGGGTCGAGGTGAGCGCCCGCGCCGAGTTGCCGCTGTCGCAGCGCGACAACGGCGCCAGCTTCGGCGTCGGCATCACCGGCCAGTTGTACCAGACGCCCGGCGACAGCATCAGCGTCAGCCTGGGCGCCAATTTCGCCGACAGCAAGTACGCCAGGACCTACTACGGCGTCAACGCCGTCCAGTCGCAGAGCTCGGGCTATCGCCAGTTCACGCCGAAGTCCGGCCTGTACGGCGTCGACGCCGGCATTAGCTGGACCCACACCTTCCAAGGCAAGTGGTCCTTGACCGGCATGGCCGGCGCCAGCTCGCTGAGCGGCGACGCCGGCAAGAGCCCGTTGACGCGCAAGAAGACCGCGCCGACCGCCGCCATCTACGTCAGCCGCAGCTTCTGATTGTCGGCGCGCCTGGGGTGGCGGCGCCACCGCCCGTGCCTCAGGATGCGTTTAGCCCGGCCCTGAAATCGGCGCATGAAACCATTAACAAGCGCCTGGCGCCGGAATAGGCGGCATTGTGGCCCGGGCGGTTTTTTTATGCCCGGCGTGGCTGGGGTGCTACTTCTAGTACCTTTGTACTATTGCTGCATGGTAAAATTTGTGTTTCACCTGGGAGATATTCCTCATGTTTTCATCGCTCCGTGGGCGTCTCATAGCCATCTCCGTTTCGATCGTCGTGCTGGCCATGCTGGCCGTGGTCGGCGCCAACTTCCTCACCACCCGCACGCGCACTCTGGAGTCCCTGAACAACCAGATGCTGCAACTGTCGCAAAGCCATTCGGCGGCGATCGCCGAATGGTTACGCTCCAAGCAAGCCGTGGTCGCCTCGATCAAGCAGGCGGCCGAGTTGCCCGAGCCGATGGCGATGCTGAAGGCCGCCGAGCAGGCCGGCAGCTTCGACCAGGCCTACATCGGCTACGCCGACAAGCACGCCGTGTTCTCCCAGGAACGCAAGCGCGCCGCCGACTATGACCCGACCGCGCGCCCGTGGTATGTCAAGGCGAGCCAGACGGGCGGCCCGATCACGACCGCGCCCTACATCGGCGCCAGCACCGGCAAGCTGGTGATGACCTTCGCCGAGCCCATCGGCGCCAAAGGTAGCCCCAGCGCCGTCGCGGCCGCCGACGTGATGATGGATGTGGTGGTGCGCAACGTCATCTCAATCAAGCCGACGCCGAGCAGCTTCGCCTTCCTGCTCGACGGCAGCGGCAAGATCATCGCCCATCCCGACCAGAGCCTGACGCTGAAGCCGGTGGCGCAGCTGGACGCCGGCCTGACGCCGCAAATGCTGGAGGAGATCGAGCGTTCCAAGCAGAGCGGCGCGATCCGCCTGAACGGCCGCGACGGCATGCTGCACGTGAGCAAGGTGGAGGGCAGCGACTGGCTGCTGGCCACCGTGCTGGACCGCGCCGAGGCGACCCAGGCCCTGAGCGACATGCTGACCACCTCGGCCATCACGGCCGCGCTGGTGATCGCCCTGGCCGCCTTCACGCTGACGGCGCTGGTGGCGCGCGCCCTGCGCCGCCTCGGCCTGGTGCGCGACGCGATGGCCGACATCGCCACCGGCGACGGCGACCTGACGCGCCGCCTCGACGCGCACGGCGCGGACGAACTGGCGCAGATCGCGCAAGCCTTCAATCTCTTCGTCGACAAGATCGCCCACGTGCTGGTGGAAATCCGCAGCATCAGCGGTTCGGTGCGCATCGCCTCGAGCGAGATCGCGGCCGGCAACGCCGACCTGTCGGCGCGCACCGAGGCGCAGGCCGGCTCCCTGGAGGAGACCGCCAGCTCGATGGAGGAACTGACCTCGACCGTCAAGCACAACGCCGACAACGCCCGCACGGCCAGCCAGTTGGCCGTCTCGGCCTCGGCGGTGGCCGTGAAGGGCGGCGCCGTGGTCTCGCAGGTGGTCGGCACGATGGCCTCGATCAAGGAAAGCTCGCGCAAGATCGTCGACATCATCGGCGTCATCGACAGCATCGCCTTCCAGACCAACATCCTGGCGCTGAACGCGGCCGTCGAGGCGGCCCGCGCCGGCGAGCAGGGCAGGGGCTTCGCCGTCGTCGCCAGCGAGGTGCGCAATCTGGCCCAGCGCTCGGCCGGCGCGGCCAAGGAAATCAAGGAATTGATCGGCGATTCGGTCGACAAGGTCGACGCCGGCGGCAAGCTGGTCGACGAGGCCGGCCAGACCATGGACCTGATCGTCAGCTCGGTCAAGCAGGTGGCCGACATCATGGGCGAGATCACCGTCGCCAGCCAGGAGCAGAGCGCCGGCATCGGCGAGGTGAACACGGCCATCACGCACATGGATGAGATGACGCAGCAGAACGCCGCGCTGGTGGAGGAGGCCGCCGCGGCCGCCGAGAGCCTGCAGGAGCAGGCCGTGACGCTGGCGCAGATGGTGGGCGTGTTCCGCCTCGGTTCCGACGCCGCCCCGGCGCCGGCGGCCCGCCCGCACGCCGCGCCGGCCCGTC
>JANXSQ010000311.1 GCA_025356595.1 Janthinobacterium sp.
ACCCTCTCAGTCAATGGGTCGAGCTTGATGCGCATGCCAACGCCGCCAGACCGGCGAGCAGAGGACTCCGTGTCGCACAGGACGCTGATCCGGGACTGGGTGAATCCGCCGGAGCTGGCCACGAATAGCTTGTCGTTGTTCTCGATCAAAAGGCCGGTCATTACGCGGTTGAGGCCGCGAACCAACCTCGCGCGGGTGCTTTCATTGACGCCCTTGCCGTCAGTCAGCGCATCGACCATTTCAAGGTAATCGCCAGCGAAGCGGAAAGCCGTCATCAGCCAGTGGTCGTATTCCTTCTCCGCCGCTGGGACGGTGAAGAAGAGCCGGCGGCGCTGAGCTTGAAGCCTGTCCAAGAACTCTTGGGCGCCGTTGTCGATGCGTGCCGCCTCATCGCCTTCGAGGTAGCGCAGCAGCGAAGCCAGATAGCCTTGTGTGGCGCCATAGACAGGATCGCTCGCCAGCAGCCGCTTGAAGGCATCGACCAACTTCGGGTCATCAGCGCCATAGACCATCAGGCCGTCGGCGGCGTTGGTGGTCTCGGACCCCACGCCAAAGGATGCGAGCGCCCGGAACACTGGCCGGCTCATCGCCCTGCGGGTGGGCAAATTGGAACCAAAGACGTTGCCATACAGGCTCGCGTCCTCGATAGCGCCCTTCTCCTGGATCTTGGCAACGTCAGAGCAAGCCATCAGACCTTCCTTGGCGAGCTTCGCGTTCCCGTGCCCCAGGATCATGTTGGAGGCCAAAGCGAGCAAATCCCGCACAGGCAAATGCCAGCCATTCAGGCGCGAGACTTCGACGACATCGCCAAGGCGCGTGGCGAACAGACCGCCATCGAGCTCGCCGAGCACTCGTGAGCGGTTCTCGTAGATGGGGCATACGCGCCCATCGGCTTGGAGCGAACAGCGCTTGCAGTTCTCCCATTCCTGGTGACCCGCGACAGCTTTGAGCACTTCGCTGAGCGATTCGCGCCGGGTTGTCCTGCTCAAATCGAAGATGGCCAGCCCCGCCGGGGCCAGGCCATATTGCAAGAAGGCATCTTGGATGGGCTTACGCAGCGGATGGGGTCGGCCTTGGCGCTTGCCCAGATCGCGCAGGCGTTCGAGAATCTGACCATGGTTGGCGGCGATCACGACGAACGATTGGGTCTCCTCGCCGCTCATGGACTTTTCCATCAGCGTCAGCGCGGCATCGCTTTCCTCGTCGCTAAGCTCGCTGAGATCCTTGATGAACATGGCCTGGCGCCCATCGGCGAGCATCAACTGCTTCACTGTCGTCTTGGCCGTCCAGTCCTTCTCGTCGCCGCCCAGATGGGTCCAGAGCCCTCGGCAGTGATAAGTCTTGCCGTCTCCGGCGGTGCCAGCGATCAAGATGGAGCCCGGATCGCCCGAGCCCACGCGCTCTTTGATCTTTTCAAGCTGCGGGCTCGACAGCGTGATCGGCTTGACTTTGGCCTTGACCAAGTTGTCGGTGACGAACTCGTCGAACAAAGTCAGGTTGTTGGGCGTAGGTCCGTAAGATCGAAGGAAGCGAACCCACGCGCTCGACGGCGGCGTTGCCGGTTCATTGGCAATCGTTTTTTGTTCTGTCAATTGCTCGCTCCGATTTGCATGTTGCTTGTCTCGTTGTGGACGGCTGCGCGCATGGTTGCGCGGCCCAAAGAACGAATTTGAAAGGGGCGGCGGTGCTGTTGAAGGCCGGCAATGCCGCAGCGAAGGCGAACATGCCCATTTTTGGCCCATAGGCCGACCAAGCTAGCTTCGCCCAATCGCATCCCCCAGTGATCGCCTTGCGGGGAAGCAAAGCGAGCGCCGCGCCCCAACTCCGTGGGGCTGCGGCTGTTACAAAACAAGCCGTTTTGAGATTCGCGACACTGGCGCCCCCCGGACGCGAAGGCAGTTGAGCCCGAGGATCAACGAGACAGCCTATGGAGCCAGGATTGACGCGCGCCAAAATGTAACAAAGTCAGTCAAGAATACCATGTGGAGGAGTCGCGTCAGAATAGGGAGCGAACACCCGATTTCCCCCGGAGTTGGATGGATGAACCGCGCGCAAGTCCGGTTTGTCGGCGCCAATTGAATACTGGCCACCTGTGCCAATTGAATTCTGACCAGGGGCTAACGCTGGCAGTTTGAATGCCAACTGTGGATAACTATAGCGGCTTGCTGGTTTTGCTG
>JANXSQ010000324.1 GCA_025356595.1 Janthinobacterium sp.
GGCGGGCGGCGCGCCGGCCGGCGCGGCGGCGCCGGCGATACCGCAGGCGGCGCAGAGTGCGATGAATGCAACAGGCTTCATTTATTGAGTTTTCGGATGCGTTCGGACGGCGTGATGATGTCGGTCAGGCGGATGCCGAACTTGTCGTTCACCACCACCACCTCGCCTTGGGCGATCAGGCAGCCGTTGACCAGCACGTCCATCGGCTCGCCGGCCAGGCCGTCGAGCTCGACCACGGAACCCTGCGCCAGTTGCAAGAGGTTCTTGATGGCGATCTTGGTGCGGCCCAGCTCCACCGTCAGTTGCACCGGAATATCGAGGATGAAATCGATATCGTTGTGCGTCTCCGACTTCGAGCCCTGTTTCGAAAAGTCCTTGAACACGGCGGCGCTGGCGGCCTGGGCCACGCTGGCCGTGTTGGCCTGGTTTTGCAAGGCGTCCGCCTCGGCCTTGGCCTGTTCGGCGATGGCCGCGCCCCAGTCGTCTTCGGCGCTTTGATCGTCTTGATTGTCGGACATGATGCTCTCCTGTTGGTGCGGTGACGGCGGCGGCGCCGCCGGTCTTATTTGATGTTATCGGAATTGGCCAGCAGTTTCTCGACCTTCAGCGCGTATTGTCCATTCAATACGCCGTATGTGCAATCCATCACCGGCACGCCGTCGACGGTGGCGGCGATGAATTCGGGTATGTTCAGCGGGATGATGTCGCCCACCTTCATGTTCAGGATCTCGTCGAAGGACACCCGCGCCGTGCCCAGCGAGGCCACCAGTTCCACCTCGGCGATCTGGATCTGCTGCGTCATCAGGCGGATCCAGCGCTTGTCGACCTCGAGCGCCTCGCCCTGCAGGCTGGAGGTGAGGGCGTCGCGGATCGGCTCGATCATCGAATACGGCATGCAGAAATGGATCTGGCCCGACACGGAGCCGAGTTCGACCGTGAAGGTCGAGGCCACCACCACCTCGTTGGGCGTGGCGATGTTGGCGAACTGCGTGTTCATCTCCGAGCGGATGTACTCGAACTCGACCGGAAAGACCGGTTCCCAGGACTTGGTGTAGGCCTCGAAGACGATGTCGAGGATGCGCAGGATGATGCGCTGCTCGGTCTGGGTGAAGTCGCGCCCCTCGACGCGGGTGTGGAAGCGGCCGTCGCCGCCGAACAGATTGTCCACCAGCAGGAACACCAGGCCCGGATCGAAGACCATCAGGGCGGTGCCGCGCAGCGGCTTCATGTGCACCAGATTCAGGTTCGTCGGCACCACCAGGTTGCGGATGAATTCGCTGTACTTGGACACCCGCACCGAGCCGACCGAGACCTCGGCGCTGCGGCGCAGGAAATTGAACAGGCCGACGCGCAACAGGCGCGCGAAGCGCTCGTTGATGATCTCCAGCGTCGGCATGCGGCCGCGCACGATGCGCTCCTGGGTCGCCAGGTTGTAGGTGCGGACGCCGGTCGCCTCTTCCGGGGCCTGGGCGTCGTCCTGGTCGCCGTTGACGCCCTTCAGCAGGGCATCGACTTCTTCCTGGGAGAGAAAATTATCGGCCATGACAGCTTATTGAATGATGAAGGAGGTGAACAGGACGTCGCTGACGTCCTGCGGTTCGCCGCGCGCCTCGAAAGGCTCCTTGACCTGGGCGATGATCTCGTCGGCCAGCAGTTTCTTGCCGGCGCCGGTGTTGATCTCCGAGGCCTTCTTGCTCGACAACAGCAACAACAGGCGGCTGCGCACCTTCGGCATGTTCAGCTTGACCAGTTCGACCTCCTCCAGGCTCGACACTTGCAGGGTGAAGGCGATCTGCAGATACTGTTCGCCGTTTTCCGGCTGCAGATTGACGGTGAAGGAGTCGAGCGGCACGAACACCGGCGGGCCCGCCTTGGCGGCCTTCTTGTGCGGTTTCTTGTCGTGATCCGGCTCGGCGGCGTCCGACTTGCCGTGCAAGAAAAACCAGGCCGCGCCGCCGCCGACGCCGCCGGCGCCCAGCACCGCGGCGAGGATGATGATCAAAAGCTTTTTCTTCGATGCGCCCGCCGCCGGCGGTGCGGCGTCTGCTTTTGGATCTGCTTTCATTTTCGGATTAGCTTTCAATGGAACCTTGCTGCGTGGAAGTGGGTCACGACGCCATTATGTCATTATCGGCAAACTCTGCGCGGTCGGATGCGCGGAAAAGAGGCCCGAAGGACCCTCAACTCAAAGTTTCCCCACGAAAAGTACGCGGGGGTGTGCATATTTGCCGGCCGGGCGCGAAACGCGCCGCGCCGGCGCCGTTCAGGCGAAGGTGTCGACCATGCCTTGCGCGCCGCCGCGCAAGGGCGCCGCGCCGCCGCGGACGGCGGCGACATCGGCGCCATGCTCGCCACGGTCCCCGCCGCCGCCGCGGCCGCCGCGCGCCTCGCCGCCGGCGCCCCTGTTCTGTTCCGACATGCCGGCCGAGACGCTGGAGTTGGCCAGCTGGATGCCGGCCTCGCCCATCATGTCGCGCAGCCTGGGCAGGGCCGCTTCGAGCGCCTGGCGCACCTCCGGCTGGGCCGAGGTGAACGTCACGTCGGCCTGGTCGTTGCTGACCTTCAAGACCACCTGCAGCGGGCCCAGGTCGGGCGGATTCAGCGTCAGGGTGGCGCTTTGCTCGCCGCCGCTGGCCATCCAGACGATTTTCTGGCCCAGTTGCTGGTCCCAGGCCGGCGAGCCGACGCGGCCGTTCAGTTTGTCGGCCGGCAGTGCCGAGGCGGCCGCCGCGACCTGCAGCGCGGCCTGTTGCACGGGCGCGGCCAGGGCCGCCGTCTCATGCGGCGCTTCCTTGATAGTCAGTAATTCGGGCGCCGGTTCGCGGCCCTTGGCGGCGTTCAATTGCAGCGCATCGAGGGCGGCG
>JANXSQ010000330.1 GCA_025356595.1 Janthinobacterium sp.
CAACTAACCTTGCTAAGCGATCTTCGATGCGATGATGGTCAATGTGTTGTAGCATATGTTTGACATATGCTTGCACTGCCGTGGGATTCGTTGATGTTAATTGTCGAGATTTTACAGCCACAATCGCTGATGTTTTGGCAGAGAATAAGGTAGCTGCATCAAAGTCAACAACCAGCGCTCTATGATCAGAGAGATACCCGTCATGCAGTGGCAGGATCGATGCTGCGCGGATTGCCAAGGCAGTGCCCGGAGAAACCAGGATAAAATCGATTTTTTCTGATCCTCGTTGGTGCGTTGCCGGTGGCTTTGTCGCTGTCATTGATAAAGTATGTGCGTCGCGCAGGCCACATGCCAGAGAGATCGCGTCTGCTGCTGTGCCACTGCCACTTGGTTCATTCGCATCCATCATCGCCACTATCTCGTGACCCGCACGCTGAAACTCGGTTACTGTGCTGATAATATCAGCAACAAATTGCTTTCGTAAGTCAACTTGAGGGAGACCTCGATCTGCGTACAACCATTCTTGCTGTGATCGTGCTGTTTTCGACGTTATCTCTGATTCTGCTGCACCGTCGCACACCCAGTATGCAGATATAAAGGTGATCTTGGTGGTGCCTTGTCCGGTGAGTGTTAGCCACGACCACCTTCCCATGCTGTCACTGCCTTTTGCAAGGAATCGTGACGCCCATTCGTTTCTAACCGAAACGGCGGTCCCGCCGGGTTGATAATCGCCGTGCCAATTGAGCTTTGCCGACGACACCGCTCCTTGATGGTGAGTACTTATTCCTCTAATCGTTTTGTGGAACGATTCTAACATGTGAGCTCGCTCAAAGTTTCTATTAACTTCCTGTATTCCAAACAGACCAATTCCTTTCTCATCGACTGTCCTTGCGAAGTCCACAACATCCGATTGAAAATTGGCCTTGGATAGCCCGTTCACGTTGTGTGAAAGTATTCGAAAGTATCCTTTGTCCTGTACTTCCTTTCCAGAACAATGACTGTCTCCCCACGGTAAGTTATCTCTCGCCATACATGTGTAATCACAGATTCGTTTCGATTGTCCCTTTATCGACCTTGCGGCAGCGACTCCGTATTGGAATAAAGTTCGCTGAGTAAGTCTCCGTCCCATTTTCCTTATTTCAGTTACCATTGATGGTCTTGGCTCATCGCCGGGTATCGGTTTGCCTGCGCCTGGAAGGCGCGCGTCGTAAAGAGGACTCATTTCTCGCCACCAGTGCCGGAGCTGTTGCCGACATCTGGTTTGGAAGGTGTTGATATTTTGGGAGTATGAACACGGAGATCTCGTAGTTTAGCCTGCGTCTCTGTGAGCTGTTGTGACAATGCTGCCGCCTTTACTTCGATCGACAGTTCTCTGTCCGGTATTCCGTGATTGGAAAGTTCGTCCTGTCGCTCCGGTGAACACTCAGCTTCTTCGGCTGCAGTGTTAAAGCTAATATCAACATCAGCCGACGTTGCGACACTGACATTGTCGGTTTCATCCCGTTGTTTTCCCAGGTTCTGCTGAATGATTGAATCCCCGGAACTGTCCTTATATAAGTCTGAGTCCTTAATGTCAACGACTTCTCCAGCCTCGTCATCGCTGTCCACCAGCGTTTGATACGGATTCAATGATTTTGTTTCGAGCGATGACAAAGTTCGTGCTTTCTTTTTAACGTCGCACTCCGATGTGGCCCCGTCGTTCGAAGTGCACTGTGGCGACGCCCCCATGTGTGGTCGGATTCGAGTCCCCTTTGATATTCACCAAAATTCGTTCTTACTCATCTTCGCAATATCAAGGTCGGTATCCTCAGGTGTTGTTTCCACTGTTTGCTGAGGGATAGAAGCGCTGCATCTGCCCTCGTTCAGATCCTTTATTTCGACTACTTCATCAGTGTCGTCGTCGCTGTCCGCCAACGGTTGATATGGATTCATTCTTTTCGTCTCCGGTGATGACGAAATTCTTGCTTTCTTTTTAACGTCGAACTCCGATTTATCCCCCTCGTTTGACGTGTACAAAAGCGGTGCGCCCGATTGCGGACTGCTGTGTGGCGCCCTTGATGCCAACCGAGGTTCTTTATTCCTATTTCTCTTCACAACTAACACTGTGCTTGTGGCCGATTTTTGTGGTGTGTCGAAGGTTGACTTCGCAGCGTTGTCG
>JANXSQ010000334.1 GCA_025356595.1 Janthinobacterium sp.
GGCGGTCTCAGGCCATCGCGGCGTCCCTCGCCAGCGGCGGCGGGGCTTCGGCGCGGGCGGGCGGCGCCGCGCCGCGCGGCGCGCGCAGGCCGGCGCGCACCACGGCGACCAGGGCTTCCAGCGTCTCGAAGCGTTTGCGCGCCTCGGAGCGTTTCTTCGAGGCGATCTCCTCCATCACGGGCGCCGCCAGGTCTTCGCAGGGCAGTTCGAAGTCGCCGTCGCCGCGCGCGTAGGCGCCCATTTCCAGCCACAGCGCGTCGTAGTCGGCGTGCACCTTGCCCTTGCGGGCCGAGTGGTGCACGGCGCGGTTGGGGTTGCCGACCAGGAGCACGGCCTGGCAGTCGTAGTCGCGCCCCAGTTGGCTCACCAGGCGCACCATCAGGTTCTTCGGCCGCAGGCCGTGCAGGTCGCGGGTCGCTTCGCGCACCAGCGCCAGGCCGTCGCTGCCCTGCGGTCCCTGCATGCAGCCGATGCCGACGCTCATGCGGTGTTCGGCGCTGAGGAAGCTGAAGGCCACCGAGTAGATGACGGCGCCGGCGCCGGTCAGTTGCAGCACCAGTTCGCCCTCGCGCTCCATTTCGCCGATGGCGCGCAGCTGCAATTGGTAGGCGGCGCCGGATTTGCCGCTGATTTCGCCCAGCACGACCGGCTTGCGCGCCGCCTGGGCGACCAGGGGACCCAGGCCGCGCTGGGCGATGAAGCGGTAGTGCTCGGTCAGCACGGCCAGGCGGCGCCGGCAGTCCATGGTTCCGCTCAGGTAGGGGCGGTAGATCTTGTTGACCAGGCCGGGGCAGGCGCCGGCCAGCTCGCGCAGCAGCGCGCTGGAGTTGAGCAGGCGCAGCCAGTCCCGGCTGTGGCGGCGGTAAAACAGGGCGCGCGCCTGCAGCTTGAGGGTGTCGCGCATATGGCGCAGGCCGCTGGAGCTGCCCGTCAGGCCGGAACGGAGGGTGATCGACTGCGTCATCGTGCTGTTCTTTTCTTCTGTTGGATGGTTTATTTCGCGGGCGCGGGGCAGCGCATGCCGTGCGGGTCGGCCAGCACCACGTTGGCGCTGCGGCTGGCGCGCGCCAGGCGGCGCGCCAGGTCGCCGGAGAACAGGCGCCAGGCGCCCGCCTTGGCGGCCGGCAGGACGATCTCCCGGCAATCGAGCAGTTCCGCCGCGTCGAGGATGGAGAACACCAGGTCGCCGCAGACAATGCGCGTGCTGTGCTCGATGCCCGAGCGGCTCAGGTAGAGCGTCGCTTCGTCCAGCATCGCCGCGGCGCGCGCCTCGCGCAACGCCCGCTCCGGGTCGGCGGCGCCGAACAGGGCGGCCGCGTCCGCCCCGGCCGGCGTCACGTGCAGCAGGTGCACCTTGACGCGGATGCCCCATTCGAGCATGCGCTTGGCGTAGCGGGCGCCGTAGACGACGTCGCCGGCGCGCTTGATCGGCAGCAGCAGCAGCAGCGCCGCGTCGGCGGCGCCGGCCGGCGCGGCGCGCCGCTGGCTGGGGGGGGCTGGATGGGTGTGCAGCATCGGCGCGGGGCGCCGGGGCGCGAGTGTGGAATGGCGGCCATGATAGCGGCGCGCCGGCGGCCTGTAAATTGGCGGAATGGCGTAGGGGTTTCCCTTATGCGGCGGCGCAAATTTTCCGCGCCGGGCCGCCGCGCGGGGCATAATGCACGCTATTGCGAACTCCACCAAGCCATGCGTCCATTCCTGCTCCGCTACCTGCCGTATCCCCTCTTCGTCGGGCTGTACCTGGTGTTCGACTGGGTCAGTTACATCGATCCCCTGTACGGCTTGAACATCACGCCGTGGAATCCGGATCCGGCGCTGGGCCTGGTGTTCTGGCTCGCCTACGGCCGGCGCGCCGCGCTGCCCTGGTTCGTCGCCCTGCTGGCCGGCGAGGTGCTGGTGCGCGGCATGCCGGCCGGACCGCTGGTGAGCGTGCTGGGCGCGCTCTGGCTCACGTTCGGCTATGGCCTGACGGGCGCCGCGCTGCGCCGCAGCTTCAGCCGCGGCGACATCTTCGACAACCGCCGCCGCCTCTTCGTCTGGGTCGGCATCGTCCTCGCCGGCACCGCCGTGAACGGCGTCGGCTTCATCTCGCTGCTGCAGTACGCCGGCCTGATCCCGCGCGGCGCCTGGGGCCTCGCCGTGCTGCGCTTCGGCATCGGCGACCTGGTCGGCGTGCTGGTCTCGATGCCGCTGCTGTGGATGCTGGCCAGCGCCGCCGGCCGCGCGCGCCTGCGCGCCACCGTCTGGCGCTGGGAGACGGCCGGCTATCTGGCGCTGTCCTGCGGCGTGCTGTGGGGCGTCTTCGGCTCGCTCGGCAGCGCCGAATTCAAGCATTTCTATTTCCTCTTCCTGCCGGTGATCTGGGCCGCCTCGCGCCAGGGCCTGTACGGCACGGCGCTGATCGTCTTCGTGCTGCAACTGGGCATCATCGCCCTCGTCAAGTGGACCCACGCGGTCGACATCGAGGTGTATGAATTGCAGATGCTCGACGCCATGCTGGCGCTGGTGGGCTTTTTCATCGGCATCGTCGTCGACGAGCTGCGCAAGGTCGCCGAGGAGTTGAAGCACACCCTGCGCCTGGCCGCGGCCGGCGAGATGGCGGCCGCCCTGGCGCACGAGTTGAACCAGCCGCTGGCGGCGCTGGCCACCTACGGCAAGGCCTGCGAATACCTGCTCGAGCGGGGCGACGGCGGCGCGCTGCTGCAGGGCGCGATCCGCCACATGATCGTCGAGTCGGACCGCGCCGCCGAGGTGGTGCGGCGCCTGCGCGACTTCTTCCGCACCGGCGCCATGCAGCTCGAGGCGGTGCGCGCGGGCGCGCTGGTGCAAGCCATCACGCAGCAGTTCCAGGCCCAGTTCCGGCTCGAGGGCGTGGAGTTTTCGCTCAGCGAGCCGGAGGCGCTGCTGGTGCACGCCGACCGCCTGCAGATCGAGCTGGTGCTGCGCAATCTGCTGGCCAACGCGCTCGAGTCGGTGCTGGCGCGCCCGCGCGGCGCGCGGCGCGTCTGGATCTCGGCCGAGCGGCTCGGCGGCGGGCGCCTGCGCCTGTCGGTCGAGGACAGCGGCGCCGGCGTCTCCAGCGCGCTGGCGGCGCGCCTGTTCGAACCCTTCGTCTCGTCCAAGGCCAGCGGCCTGGGCCTGGGCCTGGTGCTGAGCCGGGCCATCGTCGAGGCCCACGGCGGCAGCCTGTGGGCCGAGGTGGGCCAACACGGGATGTTCAGATTTGTGCTGCCATTGGCGGAATCGGAGGACTACCTTGCCAACTGACTTGAGCGTGTTCATCGTCGACGACGACCCCTCGGTGCGCGACGCGCTCGGCCTGCTGCTGGGGGTGCGCGGCTACCGCACGGCGGTCTTCGCCAGCGCCGAGGATTTTCTGCTGGCCTGGCGCGAGCCCTGGGCCGGTTGCCTGTTGATCGACATCCGCATGTCGGGCATGGACGGCCTGAGCCTGCAGCGCGAGCTGGGCCGGCGCGGCTGCGCCATCCCCGTCATCATCATCACCGGCCACGCCGACGTCGGCCTGGCGCGCGAGGCCTTCAAGGCGAACGCCTGCGATTTCCTGGAGAAGCCCTTCGACCACGCCAAGCTGCTGGCCGCCATCGACGAGGCCTTCGCGCGCGAGCAGCGCCAGCGCGGCGCCCTGCTGCGCCGCGCCCGCGGCCAGGACTTGCTGCGCGTGCTGACGCCGCGCGAGCGCGAGGTGATGCGCCTGGTGGTGACGGGCCAGCACAACCGCGACATCGCGCCGGTGCTGGGCATCAGCGTGCGCACGGTGGAGGTGCACAAGGCGCGCCTGATGAGCAAGCTGGGGGTCGACAACGTGGCCGACCTGGTGCGCATCAGCATGCTCGACGAGGCCGCCTGAGGGCGGTTTATTTCGCGGCGCGCTTGCGCAGGTAGCGCAGGAACCATTTCAGACTTTGCAGCGGCTTGCCCTGGCGCCACAGGAAGCGCGACTGCATGCGCATTTCCTTGCTGTTCTTCGGCTCGCGGTCCAGTCCCATGGCGGCCCACGGCGTCTGCTCGAGATGGCGGCGGAACAGGTGGCGCGCGTCGTGGCCGCTCCAGTCGGTCCACGGCTTGACGGCGCCGGCGAAGTGCACCAGGGCCGCCTTGCCGAGCGGGCGCATGGCGGTCTTGTTGACGTTCAGGTCGTGGATCAGGTCGTAGAGATAGTTCCAGCGCGGCGAGATGTAGCGGGCGCGCCCGTTGAGGACGATGTTCAGCGCGTCCTGGTCGGGGAAGCGCAGCTCCTTGTCGCTGTGCAGCAGCGTCTCCAGGGTCTGCGCCGTGATGCCGGCCTCGATCCAGCGCTGCAGATTGATCAGCATGACGCCGCTGTTGAAGTACTCGGCGTGGGCCAGGCCCAGCGCGGCGACGCGGCGCCGCGTCGTCACCGGCGCGTCCGGCACGACGACGGCGATGTCGGCCTCGATGTCGAGCGCGATCAGCTCGTCGAGCGGGCCGACGCAGAGGATGTCGGCGTCCAGGTAGAGCGCGCGCGCGCACTGTTCGCGCAGCACCGTCGGGATCAACAGGCGCGTGAAGATCGCCAGCGAATAGTGGGAGTGGCCGAGGAAGCGCTCGAACTCGCTGAAGGCGGCCGGGTCGAGCAGGTGCAGCTGGACGGCGGCGGCGCCTTCGCCGAGCTGGCGCAGGCGCGCCTGGTGCGCCTCGCCGATGGCGAAGGCCAGCACGTGGAAGGTGAAGTGCTGGCGCGGATTGTGTTCCAGGATGGAGGCGATGGTGGCCGCCATCGCGCGGCAGTAATTGTCGTCGACGCAGAAGGCGACGTGGAAGGAGGGCAGGCCGTTGGCGCCGCGCGGGCCGCTCACGGCAGGGCCGCCATGACCTCGGCGACGCTGATCGCCTTCACCCAGTCGCGCCGGCGCTGCGCCGTGATGACGGTGCTGCGGGCGGCGTCGATGGGCACCCATTCCGGGTTCTTCTGGCGCATCAGGGCGATCACCGGCACGTGCACGGCGTTGGCCAGGTGCATGACGGCGGTCTCGACCGAGATGATCAGCTCGCACTCCGCGAGCAGGGCGGGCAGCTGGAAGAAATTCTCCTCCGCGCTGAACAGCTCGGCGCGCGCCAGGCCATAGCCGGCGATCACGGCGCGCGCCTTGGCCAGCTCCTGGGGCACGGCGTTGACGACGAAGCAGGCGTCGCGCCAGCCGTCCCTGTCCTGCATGGCGGCGATCAGCTCGGCCACGCGCTCCAGCGGCCAGCAGCGCTTGTGCGTCTTGGCGTAGGGATTGATGAAGACCAGCTTGCCGGCGCGCGGCGCGAAGCCCCATGCGGCCAGGCGTTCGCGCGCCTGCAGGCGCCAGGACTCGGGAATGTCGACGAAGGGCAGGCGCGCGGCCGGCGCCACCTCGAGTCCGCACAACTGGCGGAACCAGCCGGCGTAGACGGCGCTGATGTGCTGCACGTTGGCGCGGTCCACGCTGTAGGGCAGCAGCGCGGCGTCGATCTTGCGGTAGGCCAGGTAGTGCTGCGGCTGCAGCAGCGGCACGCGGCTCTTGATGCCGACGACGAAGCCCTGCGGGCTGACGGCGCGCGCCAGCGCCGCGTACAGGTGCGGGCGCAGCGTGGCCAGCGAGACCACCAGCGGGTAGTGCTCGCGCTGCGCCTCGGCGATCGAATCGCGGTACAGCGCCGGGCTGTAGGTGCGCCGGTAGACCTTGGCGAAGCAGGCGCTGGCGTCGACCCAGTCGTACAGGGCGTAGTTTTCCAGGTGCGGCCACTCGGCCGCGTCGGCGGTGCGCCGCACCTCGTCGACCCACAGGTGCACCTGCAGGTGGGGATAGGCTTGCGCGAAGGCGTGGAAGCAGTTCTGCAGATAGGTGTAGTCGCCCAGCGCCAGGTGGGCGATGAAGAGGATTTTGTCCGATTTCTGCAGCAGGTTCTCAGGGATCAGGGGAAAAGTCATAAAGTATGCTGCGTAGTGTAGCGGTTATCGGGAGTCCGGCGCCGCGGCGCGCTGCTGCTGGCGCAGGGCGGCCCACAGGATCACGGTGAGGAAAGCCAGCATCATGACGCCGATGTTGAGCGTGAGGAAGGTCGTGGTCAGGCCGAAGATGAAGTAGCAGGTGTACAGGGACACGCCGGCGAGGGCGAAGGGATGGACGGCGCCGCGCGGGTCGCGCAACTGGCGCGCGAACAGCGCCAGCGGCACCAGGTACAGGGCCAGTTGCGCCAGTAGCCCGATGATGCCGTGCTTGACCAGGGCGTCCACATATTCATTGTGGGCGTTGGTGTAGGCGCCTATGCGCGGAATAACTTTTCCCTCGCGGATCAAAACGACCTTGTAGTCCATATAGCCTTGCTGCCCCCAGCCCAGCCAGGGGTGCTGGGGAAACATTGCGATGGCGCTGCGCCACATTTCTATGCGCAGGCCGGAGGAGGTGTCGATGTTGCCCGTGTCGGTAAAGCTTTGCACCTCGCGCACCGCCATCTCGGTGCGCGTCTTGAGCGGCGAGTGGGGGATTTCGTAGGACACGGTGACCAGGGCGGCCAACGCCAGCAGGCCGCCGTACAGATAGCGCTTGCCGTGCACCCTGGCCGCGTGGATGGCCAGGACGCAGACGCAGACCGGCAGGGCGATCCAGCCGCCGCGGCTGGCGCTGAGCTGCGAGCCGAGTATGCCGAACAGGCCGCCCAGCAGCATGAAGCCGGTCCACGCGGCGCGGTGCGCCTGCGCGCGCGCCCACACCAGCCCGCAAAGGCAGAGGATGCCCATCAACATGCTGATATTGCCGAATTGTATGGGATTGGTCGTGCCGCCCGGCCGCTCCACGCCCAGCATCAGGGATTGCCAGCTGACGAAGACGCCGGCGCCGATGGCGCCGATGGCCAGGCCGCCCCACAGGGCGCTCGCCCTGGGCGGGTGGGCCAGCAGGAGCAGCAGCACGGGGATGGCGAGCAGGAAGCGCAGCGGCGCGTCGTACTCGCGCAGATGGTCGGCGTGGAAGGCGGCGTTCGCCGCGTAGACGACGAAATACGCCAGGAACACCGCGATCAGGAGATGATCCTCGTGGTTCAGGCCCAAACGCGGCCGCTGCCACAATAGGAAGGTGCTGCCCAACAGCAGCAGGGCGGCTCCCAGCGAGTAGCCGCCGGCGACGATGAGCGCCAGGGCCGAAAAAAGACAGACAGCGAAGGAGGTGAATCTAGTCATCAAGCAAGTCCTGAAAAGCTCCCGATGGCGCAATCCGTCTGCGTCGGCGACGCGGCGGCGGGAGGGAAAGCGCACATTGTAAACCAAAGGGGGGGCGCGAACGGGCGAAACGGCGCCGCGCGGCCGACGGCGGGACGCGACGGCGGCGCCGTTTTGCTGTATAAAGCCAAATCAGAAACTTGTTCAATCGCAATGCCGAAGCGTCCCCCCATCACCTTCCGGGCCACCCTGTTCGTCGCCGTCGTCTGTCTCTCGCTCATCGCCAGCGACGCCTGGCGCAGCTGGAACGCGCGCGCCGAGCGCCTGCGCGACGTCGACCGCGCCAGCGAGAACCTGGCGCGCGCGATCGCCCAGCACGCCGACGACACCATCGCGGCGGCCGACACCGGCCTGGCCGACATCGTCGAGCGGGTCGAGAGCGACGGCCGCGGCGCGCCCGCGCTGGCGCGCCTGCGGCGCCGCCTGGCGGCCCAGGTGGCGGCGCAGCCGCAATTGAACGGCCTGTTCG
>JANXSQ010000350.1 GCA_025356595.1 Janthinobacterium sp.
ACGCCCACGGGTTGACGGATCACCACCAGCCGTTTGTCGGCCTGATGTCCGGGTATCACATCGCCGTACAAGCGCTTGCCTTCCTCGGCAAACCATTCGATGAAGGAGGCTGCGTAGGCGATCTCGCCTTTTGACTCTGCCAGCGGTTTGCCCTGTTCGGCCGTCATCAACACGGCCAGGTCTTCCTGATTGGCCATGAGCAGATCGAACCAGCGGCGCAGAATGATGGCGCGTTCCTTCGCCGTCTTCGCCGCCCAGGCCGGGAAGGCGCGCGCTGCCGCATCGATGGCGCGGCGCGTCTCGGCGGCGCCCATGGTCGGGATACTGCCCATCGTTTCGCCGGTGGCCGGGTTCTTCACTTCGGTGCGTTCGCCGTTGTCGGCGTTGAGCCACTCGCCGCCGATATAGCATTGCTGGCGCAGCAGGGATGGATCGTTCAGGTTCAGCATGGTTATCCTTGGTTCAAATAGGGGGGCGCTCGCGCGCAGGGCGGCCTCCAGGATGTTCGGCGCCTCCTCCATGAGTGCGTCGCTGATGGTGAGCGGGAAGAGGAAGCGGATCACATTGCCGTACACGCCGCAGGTGAGTAATAGTAGCCCTTTTTGCAGCGCGCACGCTTGCACGCGCTTGGTGAAGTCGCTGTCGGCGTCGCGCGTGCCGGGCGCGCAGAACTCGACGGCGACCATCGCGCCCAGCCCGCGCACCTCGGCGATCCGCGGCACCGCGATCAGGTCGGGCGGCACATCGTAATGCTCCATCGCGAACAGCTTGCCGGTGCGCGCGAAGCCGCTCTGGATCTCGTCGGCGATCAGCAGGCTGCCGTGCTCGTCGCACAGCGCGCGCATGAACTCCGCAGCGCGGCGTAGAAGCCGCCCTCGCCCTGCACCGGCTCGAGGATGATGGTGGCAGGTGTTGCGTACGGCGATGCCGGCGGCGAAGTCGATGTAGCTGCCCCCCTCGACGTCCTACAGCTCGGCGTAGAGCGCCCGTTCGGCGTAGGCCGACAAGGCGCCGCGGACGCGTCCGGATTTGCGTATTCAGCGATACGGCTCAATTCCCACCGCGTTTGACAAGAAATTCATTGACCGCCTCCAAGAATAATCCAGGCGCGTCCTGGTACACCTCATGTCCCGCAAATGGGATGTTGAGGAAGCCGGCGCCTTGAATCCGGTCCCGCAATTCAATGGCGGACGCCAGCGAAAAAAGATGATCGGCGTCGCCCCGCACCACCAGAGTGGGCGCGCTGATCCGTTTGATCGTGGCTCCCGGATAGGCGCTGTGTTCGATATCCGTCCAGAGCGACACAACGGCCTTGAGCAGGGCCGCGAAGTCCGGTTCCGGATTGTTCGCCATGTAATAGGATACCGATTCGGGGAAGCGCGCTTGCCATTTTTCGGCCGTCATGCCGCGCAATATGGGCAGCACAGGGTCGTGCGGATCCATTTGGCCATGCGCCGCCACCGCCACCAGCGCGTTGACGCGCGATGGCGTTTCGGCCGCCATCCGCAAGGCCGTGACCCCGCCATCGCTAAAGCCAAGCAGCGAAAAACGCTCGATGTTCAAGTGGGCAAGCACGGCATCGGCATCGGCTTGATGTTGTTGATAGCTCAGGCGGGACGTCCCAAGCGTCGACTTTCCATGCCCGCGCAAATCCATGCCGACGAACTTGAAGCGGCTCGGCAACCTATCGACAATGCCGTTGAAGTCGGTGAGCTTGCCCATGCCGCCGTGCAGCAGGAGCAGCGGCATTCCGTCTGGATTACCGCTGATCTCAAAGTAAATTTTTGCGTCGTCAACTTGAAGGTGTTGACCAGATGAATGGGTGAAAACGGCCATGATGAAATTTTCCTCGGAGAGCGTTGAATGTGGATTGCTTAGGCCGGGATGGTAGCGAGGGGGACTGTCAGTTTTTGTCAGTAGAGCAGCCGACTCTTCATCGAGGCCTGGTTCCTGCCGGCATTGCTTGGGTAAGAGGACCTTGCGAACCTGGGAAGAGGGCGTTGCCGCAACAAGAGTCGCCGCGCGCGGCTCGTCGCTCTTGGTTTTCTTGCTATGATTGCTGAAAATGGAGCCTGCCCGGCGGCCGCGCCGGGCGAGGCCGCCCCATTCGCAAACCACGTCATGGTGTCTATGTTCAGTCAAATAAAAGCGCTCGCCGTCAAAGCCGGAAAGTCCCCCTTGTTGCCGGGACTCGCGATCATTACCGTCTGCGACATCGTCGTGCTAATCCTCATGCTGATGTCCACGCGAACGTAGGAGGCGGCATGACGCTTGGCTTCCGAAGCCCCCTGTCTTGCCTGGCCATGCTGGGCGCGATGCTTCCCGGCGCGCCGGCGCTCGCCGCCGGATTCGATTGCGGCCGGGCCGCCGGCGCCACCGAAACGGCGATCTGCGCCGACCCGGCGCTGCGCGGCCTGGACGGGCGCCTGTCCGCGCTGTACGGACAACTCGGCCGCGCTAAGGGACGGCAGAGTGGCGCGCTGCGGCCGGCCCAGTTGAACTGGCTGAAGGCCCGCGACCGCTGCGAGGCGAACGCCGGCTGCATCCAGGAACGCTATCGGGAGCGCATCGAGGCGCTGCGGACACAGCTGCGCGACGCCCTCGCCTACCAGCCCGACAGCGTCGACCGGCAGGCCTTGGAGGACCTGCGCCGGGACGTCGAGGCGATGCGCAAATCCGATCCGGAGTTTCCGCTTGAAAAGGCGTTGCAAGGCCTGGCGATCACAAGGGGCATGACAACCTTCTCGAACGTGAACGACGAGAAGGAGCCGGACGGCGGCGCGCATTTCCCCAAGGTCCGGCCGGCCGGCGTGACGGGCGACGAATGGCAAGCCTTGCTGGCGTCCAAAATCGATGCCGGCGGCGAGAACGGCTCGGCAAACTACACGCTCGTCGACCTCGACGGTGACGGCCGGCGCGACCTGGTGCTCGATTCCTACGTCGGCGGAACCGGCTTGTTTTCCTACACCAGCGCGCTGCGCCGGGACGGCGGTAAGTTCAGCGGCGCCTACCGGAGCGGCTTCGAGGATACGGGACGGGACGCGGCGGGCGATCCGGGCGACGCGGCGGCGCCGGCGTACCTATACTCGAGCAACGGCCGCGGCGCGAATCAGGCGGGCTACTGGATCCGCCTGCGCGGACGCGTCTACGCGGCCTATCGGGTCAGCTACTACGGAGTCGACAACATCTACCTGCTGCGACCATTGACGGTCGTCGGCGAAGTTCCCAAACTCGCGGTCCACTACCGCTACCGGCTCAGCGTGCCGAGGATCCAGCGCGACGAAGAAAAGGGCACGACGACGACACTGGACGACGCCTTGCACGCCGCGCTGACGCGCGCGCTGGACGGCGTGAACAAGGAACCGGCGAAAGACGCGGCCGGCCAGGAAAAGCCCCTGTGCCCGATCCCGGCCACCGTCAGCGGCGACGAGAGCGGCGCGTACTATGGTTACGGCCCCGCGCACTACAGCTATGAAACCGCAGCCGACATGGCCATCTGGCTGGGGCGGCAGTGCCATGTCGGGCGCCTGGTCGACTGGTTCGGCGGCTACTCCGCCAAAGAGAAATTGTACGCACAGCTATGGATGCGCAAGCCCGACGAGGGCGAGAACGCGCGGCAACAGACATTCTCCATCCACGGCGTGCGCAGCGCCATCGGCGTCGCGACCTCCATCGCCAAAGTAGAAGGCGACAACGGCGCCTAATCCGCCAGCGCAACAAAAATCGGGGTCAGGTCTTGTTTGTTGC
>JANXSQ010000354.1 GCA_025356595.1 Janthinobacterium sp.
TCCGTGGACATGAAAGCTGTGTTTGCCAAGATCGATGCCGATGAGGGTAACGGATTCCATGATGATCTCCTCCAGAAATGAAAACACCCTATAAGCTTAGTAATTTATAGGGTGGAGGGTGACCATCTCATTACGGCCCCGTGATCGGAGCCGTTTCAAAATTTGCGGACCGGCGCGCGGCCGGCCTTGCCTCAGGAATAACTGCGCAGGCGGAAGGAAAACTCTTGCAGCGATTTGATGCCGGACGCTTCGGCGCGCTCGCACCAGTCCTGCAACTTCTGCAGTAACTGGTCGCGGGTGAAATGGGAACGCTCCCAGATCACGCCCAGTTCGACGCGCATATTGTGCATCGTTTCCAGCGCCTTGCTGTGCTGGAACAACTCGATCAATTGCTGTTGCTGCGAACCTTCCAGCTTGCCCGGCTCGCGCTGCAGCAGCTTGCGCGACGATTTCAGGAAGCGCGCCTCCAGTTCGGCCTTGCCCTTGAGTTGCGCCAGCTCTTCCTTCCAGGCGTGCTTGATCGACTTGGCGTATTTCGACATCACGTCGTAGCGGTTGGCGATGACCGATTGCAGGGTCTCGAAATCCGCCTCGAGCTTGCCGTGCGAGAATTTCGGTTCCGGCGCGCGCCTCTTCACCTTGGCCAGGCCCATCATTTCCAGGGTGCGGATATAAGCCCAGCCGATATCGATTTCATACCATTTCGACGACAGCTTGGCCGACGTCGCAAAGGTGTGGTGATTATTGTGCAATTCTTCGCCGCCGATCAGGATGCCGAAGGGGATGATGTTGGTGGCCGCGTCGGAGCAGTCGTAGTTACGGTAGCCCCAGTAGTGGCCGATACCATTGATGATGCCGGCGGCGGTGACGGGGATCCACATCATTTGCACGGCCCACACGGACACGCCGACGACGCCGAACAGGGCGATGTTGATCACCAGCAGGCTGACCACGCCCTGCCAGCTAAAGCGCGTGTACAAATTGCGCTCGATCCAGTCGGTCGGCGTGCCGTGACCGTACTTTTCCATCGTTTCCAGGTTTTTCGACTCGGCCCGGTACAGTTCGGCGCCTTCGAACAGGACTTTCTTGATGCCGCGGGTGACCGGGCTGTGCGGATCCTCCGCCGTGTCGCATTTGGCGTGGTGCTTGCGGTGGATGGCCGCCCATTCCTTGGTGACCTGGCCGGTCGTCAACCACAGCCAGAAACGGAAAAAGTGGCTCGGAATGGCATGCAGTTCCAGCGCGCGGTGCGCTTGGTGGCGATGCAGGTAGATGGTCACGCTGGCGATCGTGATATGCGTCACGATCAGCGTGTAGAAGAAGACCTGCCAGCCCGAAAAGCCGGTGATGCCGGTCGCCAGGAACTCCAGCGTGGCGTTTACTACTGAACCTAAAGTCATTACTGCTCCAAAGTGAATGGCGTGTTGACGGTCGCTCCGGCCCTAATCGGGGAGGTCCGTTTTTCTCGATTTTGGACGTAATTGTACGCTAATTCAACTTGTCCAAATGAAGGATTGGCGGCTCTCAGCCCAGCGCGTCAAGCAGGGGCGCGGCGCCCGGCGGCGGCGTGCCGATGATGCGCACTTCGCGTTGCGGATACGGCAAGGAAATATTGTTGGCATTCAAAGCGCGCCAGATGGCGCGGTTGACGTCGGAGGTGACGCCGCCGCGGCCGTTTTCCGGATCGTTGATCCAAAAGCCCACCTGCAGGTCGAGGCCGTCGGCGCCGAAGCGCTGCAGCGTCGCCGCCGGCGCCGGCGTCGTCGCCACCCGTTCGACGCCGGCGGCCGCCTCGACCAGCATGGCCAGCACCATTTCCAGGTCGGAATCGTAGGCCACTGACACTTGGGTCGAAAGCCACAGATTGCGGTTCGACAGGGATGAATTCTGCACCGCGCCGGAGACGAACATCTCGTTGGGCACGATGGATTCGACGCCGTCCAGCCCTTGCAGGACGGTGTAGCGGGTGTTGATATGGGTCACGCGGCCGCTGTATTTGTCGACCGTGATCATGTCGCCGATGGACAGGCTGCGGTCGAGCAGGATGATGAAGCCGGAGACATAGTTGCTGGCGATCTTTTGCAGGCCGAGACCGAGACCGACGCCGAGGGCGCCGCCGAACACCGACAGCACCGTCAGGTCGATGCCCACCAGCGACAGGCTGACCAGCACCGAAACGAGGATCAGCACGGCGCGCCCCATGCGCGCGATCACCACCCGCAGCGAAGAATGCAGGCCCTGCACATTCATCAGGCGCTCTTCCAGCGCCGCGCCGGCCCACAACGCCAACATCAAGAGCACGGCGACCGAGAAGATCGCCTGCAGGATGGTGGCGATGGAGACCTTGTTCTTGCCCAGCGGCAGAGTGGTCTCGTCCAGATACTCGAACAGGTCCGGCCACAGGCCGGTGATGTACAGCGCCACGGCCAGCCAGACCAGCAGGGCGAAGATTTTCTCGAACGTCAGCATGGCCGCGCCGACCTGTCCCTGGCGGGCGAAGACCTTGCGCAGCAGATAGAAGCCGGCGCGGATGATGGCCAAGGAACTGCACAGCGGCAAAGCGACGCTGAGCACGTGCACATGCTGGCTCTTCGCCAACCAGTATTTCGACAGCGCCAGGAACAGCGCGATCAGGCAGGGAGTGAGCACGCGCATGAAGCTTTCCATGCCGAAGCGCGCCGCCTCCGCCGCCAGACCGCGCCGCACGAAGGCGGCGCGGATCACGCGCGCCAGCGCCCAACCGAGCACGATACTGGCGAGAATGGCGCCAATTTGCCACATCATCGTGGGATTGCGCGCATCATCGGCAAAATCGGCGATCAGGTTCAGCAGCGGGATCTGTTTCATGGCGGTCGGAAAAGGGAACGAAGAAGACGGGGGGACAAACAGGCAGGGGGGACGCGCGGCGCCCTCCCCTGTGAACGCTTCAGCTTATTCGGCTGCGTCGGCTGGCGCGTCGGCCGCGTCGGCGTCGACCGGCTTGTCGGCGTAGACTTTTTTCGGCATCGCCTTGCGCTCGAACACGGCGGCGAAGAAACCATCCGTATGGTGACGATGCGGCAACAGTTTCAGATAATCGCCCATTTCCAGTTCGATTTTCTGTTCGGCCAGCACCTGCGACATCGGCACCAGCGTGAAGTCCGCATGGGCGGCCAGGAATTGCTCGGCGATCTGGTCGTTTTCCTCGTTCAGGAAGCTGCAGGTCGCGTACACCAGGCGTCCGCCGCCCTTGACCAAGCGCGCCGCGCCGTCCAGGATGGCCGCTTGTTTTGCCTGCAGTTCGACGATCGATTGCGGCTGTTGACGCCATTTGACGTCGGGATTGCGGCGCAGGGTGCCCAGGCCGCTGCACGGCGCGTCGACCAGCACGCGGTCGATCTTGCCGGCCAGACGCTTGATCTTGGCGTCGCGCTCATGCGCGATCTGCACCGGATGCACGTTCGACAGGCCGCTGCGGGCCATGCGCGGCTTGAGTTTGGCGAGGCGTTTTTCCGACACGTCGAAGGCGTACAAACGGCCGGTGTTGCGCATCAGCGCGCCCAGGGCCAGGGTTTTGCCGCCGGCGCCGGCGCAGAAGTCGACCACCATCTCGCCGCGCTTGGCGCCGACGATCTGCGACAGCAACTGGCTGCCCTCGTCCTGCACTTCGATCGCGCCGCTCTGGAACAGGGGCATGTTTTGCAGCGACGGCTTCTTCAGCACGCGCAGGCCCAGCGGAGCGTACGGCGTCGGCGTGCTCAGCACCGGCGCTTCGGCCAGCGCGGCCATGACTTCCTCGCGCGTCGCCTTCAGCGAGTTGACGCGCAGGTCCAGCGGCGCCGGCGCGTTCAGCGCGTCGGCCAGCAACATCGTTTCGGCTTCGCCGTACTGGGCGATGAGCTTGTCGAACAACCATTTCGGCAGGTTGGCGCGCATCATCGGTTGCATCAGGGTGCGGTCGATCTGCGTGATGCGCGACAGCCATTCGGTTTCTTCTTCCGTCAGACCGCCCAGCGAATCGGCGCCCATCGCCTCGGCCAGGCCGAGGATGGTCAGGCGGCGCATGGTCGGGCCGCTGCCCGCTTCGGCGAAGTCGGTGAAGAAGGACTTGTTGCGCAGCACCGCGTAGATGCCTTCGGCGACGGCGCCGCGCTCGCGCGAACCGAGGCGCGGGTGGTCGCGGAAGTAGCGCGACAGGGTGCTGTCGGCGGGCGCCGTGAAGCGCAGGATTTCGCGCAAGACTTCTTCGGCGTTGGCCAGTATCGCTGGTGGCAATCTCATAATATTTTCCTGTCTATTGTTGTGTGTTCACGCGGACGGCGCCTTCTTCGATGGACAGCTTGCCATCGATGAACAGGCGGATCGCGCGTGGGTAAAGCAAATGTTCCTGGACCAGGACGCGCTGGGACAAGCTGTCGGCGTCGTCGCCGGGCAAGACCGGCACCGTCGCCTGCGCGACGACCGGGCCGTGATCGAGTTCGGCGGTGACGAAGTGCACCGTCGCGCCGTGTTCGCGCATGCCGCTCGCCAGGGCCTGCTCGTGCGTCGCCAGGCCGGGGAAGTGCGGCAGCAGCGAGGGGTGGATGTTGAGCATGCGTCCGGCGTAGTGTTCGACGAAGGGCGCCGTCAGGATGCGCATGAAGCCGGCCAGCACCACCAGGTCGGGGGCGAAACCGTCGATCACCGCGCGCAAGGCGGCGTCGAACTCGCTACGCGTCGCATAATCCTTGTTGGCCACGACGGCCGTCGCTATCCCGTTCGCTGCCGCGAAAACCAGGCCCTGGGCGTCGGCGCGGTTGCTGATGACGGCGGCGATGCGGGCCGGCCACTGCTCGGCCTGGGCCGCGCGGACGACCGCTTCCATATTGCTGCCGCGTCCGGAAATGAGGATAACGATGTTTTTCATCAATTTTGCTCTGAGAGACTTCGCGGTTCAGGGCGAAGAGTGGAAGGTGCCGACCGCGCGGGCAGCCTGTGCCGTGCGCTTCAAAACGGTGAAATTTGCAGCATTGCCGGCCTGGAGGGGAGCGCATCCCGTCCCTGTGGCGCATGCGCGTCGCCTTCGTGGGCATCCTCCAAGTTTAGCGGGAGGAACGTCAAACCGCGCATTGTACCCGCTAACGCGGCGCGCACCAAGGAAGGCGCGCATTATTGTTGCGGCGCAGCACGGCGCGGCGCGCGGCGCGGCGGCTTACTCGAAGGAGTAGAAAACGCGGAACGGAACTTTTTTCTCGGCCCAGAAATCGGCCGCGTCGCGGAACACGTCGAGCAGGGTTTCGCGCGCCTCCTTGTCGAATTTCTGCGTGTTCGGCAATTGCTCCAGCACCACCAGAAAACCCGTTTGCGCGCCGGCCTTGAACATGGTCTCGGTCAGGCATTCGCGCAGCGCGTCGAAATTCTTGGCGAAATTCTTGGGAAACAAAAACGCCTCCGCGATAATGCCGAGCACTTGTTGCTTCGTTAAGCCTGCCAGGCAATGCGCGTACAGGAAGTGCTGCCCGAGGCGCACCGCCTCGTCTTGTAATTCGCTCACGCGAAAGGCGCGGATGGACTGGACAAGGTTGGGCGGCACGGTTATTAACAAACTCATTTTTCCCTCAAATCGACCTGTTAGTATGGATATGCAGGTGCTGTTTCCCCTATCGACGCGACACCGCAGGCGGGTCAATGCGCGTGCCGTGATATGCTATGCATAGATATGTAGTGTCAATCTTGCGCCATACGCTTGTTAGGGTAACGTGTTGTCCTACGCGAATCAACCCGAATGTAGTGCCAAACGCAAGATTTGTTACAAACAGCGAAATTCAGGTCCGATTCTCCCCCTCCCGGCGTACCGAAGAGCATGTTACAGGCTGCCGGCCGCGCCGCCCCCCCTGTTACAATTTGTTGCCACAAGGATTTCCTTGCGCGCAAAAGCGCGATTAAGATAGGGGCATGTTGTCAGAAATGTCCCAACAATATTCACTCACGAGGTAAGAAATGAACTTGCAAGCCAAATTGATTCTGTCAGCCCTGTGTGTCGGCGCCCTGCCCTTGGCCCAAGCGGCCGACTTTGAAGATTTCGGCCGCGTCGTGCGCGTGACGCCGCAAGTCGAACAAGTCAACCGTCCGCGCCAGGAATGCCGCACCGAATACGTCCAGGTGCAACAGCCGCAGCAACAACGCAGCGCCGGCGGCGCCGTCATCGGCGGCATCGCCGGTGCCCTGCTGGGCAACCAGGTGGGCGGCGGCAGCGGCCGCACGGCCGCCACGGCGGCCGGCGCCATCGCCGGCGCCCTGACCGGCGACCGCATCGACAACAATGGCAACAACGGCGGCGGCGGCATGCAGGAACAAGCCATCAAGCAATGCCGCAACGTCGACCATTGGGAATCGCGCAACAACGGTTACGAAGTGACCTACGATTACCGCGGCCGCAACTACACCAGCCTGATGTCCTACGACCCGGGCCAGCGCGTGCGCCTGCGCGTGTCGGTGGAGCCGGCCCAGCAATAGTCGCGGCGTTTTACCCGCCCCACCCCGAAAGCCGGTCGCCCTGACCGGCTTTGTCGTTTCGGCCCCGCCCGTCCACGCCGGTTTCCCTTGCTTTGCGGTAAGGCCTGGCCGGATAATGGGGCCATCTTTCAGGCCGCCCTATGCTCATCAAACGAAAATCCATCGAACAACAAGAATCCTCGCGCCCGCCGCGCAAACCCCGCTACGCTCCGGTGACGCTGTCGGAAATGGATGGCGTGCGCTACCTACATTTCGGCACCGAATGGGTGCAGGGCGCGATGCGCATCCGCAAGCCCGACTGGCTGGAACTCGAATACGCCCAGCAGATGATGGCCTGGATGCTGTGGATAGAACAGCCGCGGCGCATCGCCCAACTGGGCCTGGGCACGGCGGCGCTGACCAAGTTCTCCTACCGCCAGTTCCCCGCCGCGCAGGTGGTGGCCGTCGAACTCAACCCGGCCGTCGTCACCGTCTGCGAGTCGATGTTCAAGCTGCCGCCCAACGACGAGCGCCTGAGCGTGCTGGAAATGGACGCCCTCGACTACGTCAACGACGCCGCCAACCACGCCACGCTCGACGCCCTGCAGGTCGATCTGTACGACGCCACCGCGCGCGGCCCGGTGCTCGACAGCGCCGACTTCTACACGGCCTGCGCCAACTGCCTGGCGCCGCACGGCATCATGACGGTGAACCTGTTCGGCGACCACCCGAGCTACGCCAAGAACGTGAAGGCGATGAAATTTGCGTTCGACCATGTCATCTGCCTGCCCGAAGTGCATGATGGCAATGTCGTCGCGCTCGCCTTCAAGGCCCGGCCCAGCCTCGACGCCGACGCCCTGGCGGCGCTGGCCGCGCGCGCCGCGCAGATCGTCGCCGACAGCAAGCTGCCGGCCAAGTCCTGGGTCAAGGGCATCAAAAGCAGCCTGTAGCACGGCCGGGGCGCCGGCCGCCGACCTCGTCAAAGAAAGTGGCCCATGAAGAACGCCTCCCCGCACACCCTCGACCTGCAACTGGTGTTCACCTGGCTGCTGGCCGACGGCATGGTCGCCAAGGCCGACGTCAAGGCCAACTACGCGCAGGCGCAGGGCATCCTGAAGAACATCGTCGGCGCCATGCACCCGCTGTGCGCGGTGGCCCACTGCAAGCTGAGCTCGGCGCTGGCGCCGCACAAGGCCCTGACGCTGGACCACCTGTGCGAATGGCTGGCCGGGCGCGTCGCCCTGCCCTTCATCCGCATCGATCCGCTGAAGATCGACTTCACCAAGGTGGCCGACGTAATGTCGGCCAACTACGCGGCGCGCTTTAACATCCTGCCCGTCGAACTCACCCCCAGCACCCTGGTCATCGCCGTCAGCGACCCCTTCGCGCTCGACTGGGAGGCGGAGATCGCCAAGATCTCGCGGCGCAGCATCCAGATGGTGATCGCCAACCCGCTCGACATCGCCCAGTACATCTCGCAGTTCTTCAGCCTGGCCAAGTCGATCAAGAACGCCAACAAATCGACCGGCCAGGATCTGATGCTGCGCAACAACTTCGAGCAACTGGTCGAACTGGGGCGCGGCAACAAACAGGTCGACGCCAACGACCAGCACATCATCAACATCGTCGACTGGCTGTGGCAATACGCCTTCGAGCAGCGCGCCTCGGACATCCACCTGGAACCGAAGCGCGACCTGGGCTCGGTGCGCTTCCGCATCGACGGCGTGCTGCACCAGGTCTACCAGGTACCGGCCGTCGTCATGCTGGCGATGACGGCGCGCATCAAGCTGCTGGGGCGCATGGACGTCATCGAAAAGCGCCGCCCGCAGGACGGCCGCATCAAGACGCGCACGGCCGGCGGCCAGGAAATCGAACTGCGCCTGTCGACCCTGCCGACGGCCTTCGGCGAAAAACTGGTGATGCGCATCTTCGACCCGGAAGTGGTCGTCAAGACCCTGCCCGAACTGGGCTTCCCGCCCGACGACGCGGCGCGCTGGGACGCGCTGACGACGCGTCCGCACGGCATCATCCTCGTCACCGGCCCGACCGGTTCGGGCAAGACGACGACCCTGTACACGACGCTGAAGGCGCTGGCCACCTCCGAGGTCAACGTCTGCACGGTGGAGGACCCGATCGAGATGGTCGAGCCGGCCTTCAACCAGATGCAGGTGCAGCCCGGCATCGAACTGTCCTTCGCCGACGGCGTGCGCGCCCTGATGCGGCAGGATCCGGACATCATCATGGTCGGCGAGATCCGCGACCTGGCCACGGCCGAGATGGCGATCCAGGCCGCGCTGACCGGCCACCTGGTGCTGTCCACGCTGCACACCAACGACGCGCCGTCGGCCGTCATGCGCCTGCTGGAACTGGGCCTGCCGCACTACCTGCTGGAGGCGACCCTGATCGGCGTCATGGCGCAGCGCCTGGTGCGCACCCTGTGCCCGGACTGCAAGAGCGACGACGGCAGCATCACCGACGACATCTGGCACAGCCTGGGCGGCGCCTGGAAGCTGCCCAAGCCGCAGCGCGTCTACCGCCCGGTCGGCTGCCCGGAATGCCGCCAGACCGGCTACCGCGGCCGCACCGGCATCTACGAGCTGCTCGCGATCAGCGACACCTTCAGCCGCCTCATCAAGGACGACAGCGACATCCACGCGCTGCGCCGCCAGAGCGTGGCCGACGGCATGAAACCGCTGCGCATCGCCGGCGCCATGAAAATCATCGAAGGCGTCACCAGCGCCGAGGAAGTGCTGAAGGTGACGGCGGCGCTGTCCTGAGCCCCCCGCGCGCCGAATTTCGCCGCGCGTCTGCGCAAAGCCCTTGGCGATGTGGATGAATTGATATACAATGCGGCCTCTTTCGGGGTCGTTAGCTCAGCTGGTAGAGCAGCGGACTTTTAATCCGTTGGTCGCAGGTTCGAATCCCGCACGGCCTACCACGAATTCGCAGCACAGATCAGGCTTACCCGCTTCGGCGCGTAAGCTTTTTTTGCGTCCGCCTATATGAAAAACACCCTCAAGTGAGGAATATTCCTCTATCTGCTCCAATCTCAACTTCATTAAGCCACCCTGTTCAAGCCCATCAAGACCATATCGTTATACACAATTTTTTCATCAATTAAATCAATGACTTGTAGCCACTTCACGTAGAGAATTGTCGACGAGGGCCAACGTAGAATTCGCGCGCCTAATATACAATAATTACGTTTTGCCCAATTTTTAGGCGAAATTCCACAGAAATCGCCGGCCCGGGCTCAAATGACGTTGAATGAAAAAAGATGTGTCTATGTCGCGACTCGCAGGACCATGCACCTATTCGCCACTGGCCTCTCCAACGCAACATGCACCGACAATCGAGCGTCGGTAGAACCTACTTGTTTCTCAGGCATGTGGGTGTCTCGCGTCGAGTTAGCGGCTTCCGGCGAATTTTAACGAGGGCACGGCACTTTTTTACCGGAAAAACATGACAAACGGAGCGAGTTATTCCATACTACAGAAAACTATATTATAAAGAGGGTATATGACTGTTGAAATAATTTCGGTCTTTAACAACAAGGGTGGAGTCGGCAAGACCACGTTAACCTTCCATCTAGCGCACGCCTTGGCTGAACTTGGCCACAAAGTATTGGCGATTGATCTTGATCCGCAGTGCAATCTTTCTATCTACAGCCTCCCCGTCGAGCACATTCAAACGATTTGGGATGCTGAGAATAATTTCATAGATGAACCAGGTTTTCAAGCTGCACGTGCGACGATGTCCGCGCCGAAATTCGCTAAGCTCTGCGCTGAACCTCGTACAATTCATTTTTCGTTGAAACCAACAGAAGAGGGAACCGGAGAACTTGAACACCTCCCGCCCCCCATTGCACTCACCGATAACTTACATTTAATTCCCGGAAGGCTTACCCTGCATATGTTCGAAGAAACGCTTGCACGCCGTTGGAGTGAAGCGTTTATTGGCCAGCCACTAGCACTACGAACGTTAAGTGAAATTCGCCGATTGATTAATAGGTATGCTGAGGAGTATGGCTATGATTATGCGATCGTAGATACATCGCCGAGCTTAGGTCAGTTAAATAAGACTATTTTAACTACTGTCGACGCGTTTTTAGTACCCTGTGCGCCTGACCTCTTTAGCCTATACGGAATCCGCAACATCGGCAATTCACTGAAACGCTGGACAGCAGAATTAAAGACATTATATCAATTGATCCCGCCGACCCGCCGACCGTTTCTACCGGAAAATTTCGTTGGATTTCTTGGGTACACAATCTATAATGCAAAAAAACGTGCAGGCTCAAGCATATGGAATATGGCAATAGCGCATTTTGATTACGCGCGACAGGTCCCCGATATTGTAGCTGGACATATACCCGAGCAATTAAGCGACGGCATCGATAATAAAACATTGCGCACTCCAATCGGAGAAATGGCAGTAATGCATACCCACAACACTTTTCCTGCACATGCTCAGAAATACCACAGACCAATGTGGGAATTACCTGACTCAATTGATCTGGAAGATGGCGATAGATCGACAATAGTAGCCAACCGAAAAAAATACTTGGCCACACAATTGGCATACCAGGCTTTTGCACAGGAAGTAATTTCAAGAGTCAATTCGTTGAAACGAAATGCTCACCTCTCCAATGAGTAAACACGGACCCTCTAAAAAACATCTCCAAGCCGTTGGGGATATTTATATGGCGCGAATTGACGAGTTTGATTTTTTCCGCCAACAAGTCGCCGGATTTTTTCAAACATCACGTCATTTCCAATCAAAACCATTGCCTTTAGTCCATTCTGTGAAATCGCGATTGAAAGACGTGACGCATCTCAAAGAAAAAATAAAACGGAAATGGGGTGATGAAAAAATCACACCTGAAAATATTTTTTCTAAAATTACTGACCTCGCGGGAGTCCGCGTTTTACATTTACACACTCAACAATTCGGAAAGATTCACTCTGCAATAATGGAACATATCGCGAGTGGATTTTGGACATTGCACGAAGATCCCATAGCGTACAGTTGGGATCCTGAAGCCACTGCATTTTTCAAGGAATTAGGATTAAAGGCTATCACGAGAGAGTCATACTATACGAGTATTCACTATGTAGTAAAACCACAGGCAAATACAGATTTGGCGTGCGAAATTCAAGTCCGAACATTATTTGAGGAGGTTTGGGGTGAAATTGATCATTCACTTAACTATCCCACTTCGACGAAAAATATTGCGTGCAAGGAGCAACTTCGTGTCCTTGCAAAACTTACATCGACAGGGACACGGCTCGTTGATTCAATTTTTAAAATCGCAAACGATACCTAACTTCGTGCGGCTAGCTGCTCCATGATTAAGCGTATTTACTGAAAAAAATGCGAGTCGTTGCAACAAACCAAACCTTTCAGAACGAATGAACAGGGCTAGCAATTCGAACATTGAACAATTAGGAGGTTGTCGAAAAAATCCTCGTGCCTGCCAACCGAGCAAAGGGAATTCTTGTTGAGAGATGATTCGCCAAAGCGGCTCCGACAAACCTATACCCGCTTAGTCGCGAAGCGGCCAGCCATACCCTCAACGCCTCAATCGGCCGCCAGCTGCGCCAATTGCTGCGCGCGCCGCTGCGTCAACAGCGCTTGCCAGGCCCGCGCCGGCAGCGCCGGATAGCGCGCCGCGCCGAAGCCGACGAAGGCGTCGCGGTATTTCAGCCACGCCCGCTGCGTTTGCTTGACCTGATCCTTGCTCACGGTGGTGTAGGCGCCTATGCCGCCGTTCCGCGTGGCCGGCAGTTGCATGATTTTCTGATAGCGGGTGTTGAGCTCTTTGTCGAAGGCGGCCAGTTGCGCCGCCGTAAAGTCCGGCGTCATGCCCTTCTCGAAGGCGGCGACATCCTTGCCGAACAGGCTGATCTCGGCCGACTGCGCGGCGATCGCCATCGCCGCCCTGGCCGTACCGCTCAGGTCGGTTTCCCGCTCCCCCCTGGCGCGCGCGAACTCGTCCAGCGCCGCCTGCAGTTTCCCCAACGCCGCCTTCTGCGGCGCCGACCAGTTCCGCGTCAGCGCGCCGAGTTGCTTGCTGCGCGTCTGGTCCTGCCGGCGTTCATCGATCGCCGTGCAGACGCCCTGCATGTAGCCGCTGGTGATGTCGTCGCACAGGTCGAAAGCGCCCGCCTTGCCGCTCTTGCCGAGGGCGATCAGATGCGCGACGCGGCCGCTCATTTCGGCGCCGGCGCCGGGCAGGCTGCAGGCGTGTTTCAGCGCCAGGGCGGGATGGCGCGCCACGCCCAGGCCGTTGGCGTACAACATCATCAGCACGCCGTCGTCGCCTTGCGCCAGCGCGCAATGGCGCACCCGCTGCCAGTCGGCCGCGCCGGCGCCCGGCTGCTGTCGCGTGTCGTAGTAGAGCGCTTGCGCGTCGCAGGCCTTGAGCGCGGCGAGGACCGGCGCGGCCGGCACATCCCCGGCCGGCGGCGCCGCTTTTTCCACGCGCAGGCATTGCTGGTACCAGTCGGCGCCTTGCGGCGTGTCGCCGATGCCGCCGGTGTTGGGATAGACGGGGGCGTCGGCGCCGTACGCGGCGCTGGCGGCCAGCGCGCCGGCCAGCAGGAGGCGCGATATCGCGAGTGTGGGTTTCATGTCGGGGAGCTCGGGTCGGATTGATCGGTGTTCACGCCGCAGTATAAACACCGCGGCGCCGTCCGGGCCCGCGCATCCCGCGCTCCCCGCAACTCAATAGCCCGCGCCGTCCATTTTGACCTTCAGGTCGCTCTTCACCTCGCTGACGCCGCTGACGCCGCGCGCCAGTTCCCGCGCCTTGTTCGCCTCCATCTCGGACGGCACGAAACCGCTGAGGGTGACGACGCCATTGACGGTCTCGACATGCACGTCCATCGCCTTCAGGTCGGGATCCTTGACCAGGTCGGCCTTGATCTTGCTGGTGATGACGGTGTCGGTGATCGCGTGCCCGGCGGAATCGGCGGCGTGGCGCGTCATGCAGCCGGCCTTGTCGACGCCGCTCATCTGCGCGCAGTTCTCCACGCCCGTCATGGCGGTGGAGCCGGCCGGGGCGCCCGTCTTGGCGTCGGCCACGGCCATTCTCTGCGCCGTCTTGGCCTCGCGCAGGCAGGTGCCGCGCGTGGCGCTGCCGTAGCGGTCGGCGCACTTGGCCTTGGCCAGGTCGTACTCGGCGTCGGCCAACGCGGTGCGGGCCTTGCCCAGCTTGCTGGGGGTGTTCTGGAACTGGGCCACGGCGTCCGCGTCGGCGCGCGCGCGCGCCACCTTGGCTTCCTGCACGCACACTTTTTTCGCTTGTCCGCGCTCCCCGTCGCACTTCTCGATGGCGCTCCGGTAGTCGCTGGACGCTTGCGCGACCAGACTCTCGTAGCTCTGGCCGCTGTCGCTCTGCGCCATGGCCGTGCCGGCGGAGAACATGATGCCGGCGGCGCCGCTGAGCGCCAGTAATGTCATTCTGTTCATGATGGTCCCCTTGCGCATCGCTTGAAAGGCGTATTTAACGCCTCCCGGCAGGGGCTATCTGTGCGCCAGCGTACGATGGGGGCAATTCCGCGCCGCGCCGGCGCCCTATTTGTCCCAAATCAAACCGCGGCGCCACAACGCGCCGGCCTGATCGAACGGCGTCGCGCCCGGCCCGAAACCGATGCCGTCCTTGACCAGGCTCAGCCATGCCCGCGTGTCGTGCGAAGCGCCGGCCAGCGGCCCGGCGCCGCGCACACGGCCCAGCCAGTCGTACACCTGCGCGTACTGGGCCGGATGGCGCAGGCGCACCCAGGCCAGCGCCAGCAAGTCGGCGTAGGCCTCCTCGCGGCGCGTGTCGCGCTGCGTCCTGGCGTCGTCGCTCAAGGCGCGCCCGGCGGCCGGCGCCGCGCCCGCCTCGACGAAACCTGCCGGCAGGGCGTGCCAGTCGCCGTGGACGTAGCGCCAGCAATGGCCCAGCTCATGCGCCGTCATCGCTTCGATCATCAGCGCGCGGCCGGCCGGCGGCAGCGGCGCCAGAATGTCCTCGGCTTGCGGATTGCCGCGCAGCGTCAGCACCAGCTTGCAGCGCCCTGCGGAGAAGCCGAGGGCCAACGGCACCGCGCCGGGCGCCGCCTGCGGCTGGACGATGATGTCGAGCGGCAGCTTGGCGGCGCGCGCGTAGTCCAGCACTTCGGCGCCGGCGCGCAACCAGCGCCGCTCCTGCTCGCTCAGGCCGGACTGCGCGCCGGCGCCGCCCGCGTGCAGGCAAAGGATGGCGACCAGGATGGCTTTCAACATGGAGGGGCTCCGGGACGGACAAATTAAATGCATTGATGCAGCATATTCCATGAAAATATTTCTTCAAGAAAAATCTCGCATCGTTGCGCGCCGCCGGCAGACCAAAAAAGAGCCGGTGTCGCCACCGGCCCCTTGCCCTTCAACATCGCCCGACGTTTACTGCGGCGCCGCCGCCAGGGCCTTGGCGCTGATGAACGCCGGGCGGATATCGTTCGGCACCGCCTTCATCTTGTCGAGCGCCTTCTGCACTTCGGGACGGATCACCACGTAGCGCGTGATCATGTCCTTGGCGCGGGCGTAGTCGCCGGTCGCCTCGATGCTCAGGAACTCGCGGTCCAGGTCGACCACGGCCTGCTTGATCTTCTTGAAATCGACGGCGAAGACACCATCGCCCAGCGCCACGAAGCCGCCCTTGTCGAGCAGATAATTCATCTGGATCGCCATGCCGCGCGCGTGCGAATCGCTCAGGCCGAAATGCAGGGTGCGGAAAGCGGAGGCGAGGAAAGTCGTGTACAGCTTGCGCTCGGCGGCCTCGCCCTGCTTCAGCAAACCCTTGTCCATCATGTAGGACAGCGCGAACAGGCCGGTGATGTCGGCCTTGGCCTCCTCGATGGTCGAATAGGTGTCCTTCAAGTCCTGGCGCGGCGTCGACGCCTTGCCGTCCACCAGGGTCTGGTGCGGGCCGAGGCCGTGGGTGATCTCATGCGCGAGGATATGCGTGAAGAAGGCGTCGAAATCGACGTCCGCCTGCGCGTCCTTGGCCAGCACCAGCTTCGAGATCGGCGTCAGCGTGGCCTTGAACTTGGCCTCCTGTACATTCTTCAGCATCACCCGCTTCGAGCCGCGCTGGCTGATGATGCGTTCGTCGTTGGGCAGATTGTAGGCGGCCGTCTGCACGCCCATATTGCCGTCGCCGGCGCCGTAAACCTGGTTCACCACCACCATCGGCGCCTGCCCGCCCACCTTCGGATTGCGGTACTGCGCGTCCAGCGGCAGATTGTCCTCCAGCTCCTGCATGTGCTGGCTGAAGAAATCGAGCTTCTGCGTTTCCTTCTGGTCGCGGATATTCACATACGCCTCGAAGGCGGCTTTGTAGCCGAACAACTCGTCGTTGTACGTCTCGTAGGGGCCGATCGTGATGTCGACCGGCGAATCCAGATCCATCCAGGCGAAATCGGAGGCCAGGTAATCGTTCGACAGGAAGGCGGCGGCGCGCAGGCTCAGGAATTTCTTCAGCGAAGCGTTATCCGTGGCGGCGGCGGCCTCGTTCAGCAGCTTGGCCAACTGCGTCAGCTCCGTCTTGTACTCGCTGGCGTAGGGGACGACGCGGTACTTGCCCGCGCTGCCGCGTATGGTCGTGAAGAACCATTGCGCCTGCTCCCTGTCCTGCGCCGGCAGCGCGTTCATCCACGCCTCCAGCGCCGCCTTGCCGGCGCCGGCCGGATAGAAATTGGCCGCCTCCGGCTTCTTCTCCGGAATCGCCATGCCGGCGTACTTGGCCGGCAGGAAAGACTCCTGAGCGTCGATGATCGACCATGGGCCCTTATTCAGCCAGAAATACTCCAGGCGCGCCACGCCCAGCGCCGACTTATCCCTCTTCAAGGCGGCCCACAGAGCCTCGTTGCCGGCCCAGCGCTGGCGCAACTGCAAGAGATCGACGATCTTGGCCGCCTCGACCAGCTTGGCGATGGCCTTGCGGTCGCCGGCGGACAGGGCCGACACATCGGCCGTCAACTCGACGGGCGCGAAGCGCGCCGTCATCTTGTGCAAATCATCGATACTGGCGGGGGCGGCGCAGGCGGATGAGCCCGCGACGGCCAGCAGCAAAGGAATCAGAATGTTTTTCATGGAAGCCCTGTGATTGATTGGAAAAGAAAAAGCGGGCTTTCAGCAAGCGCCGCTTTCTCTCCAAGCAATGATTGTAATCCAACAAGCCCGCCTGAAACGCAATCGGCCGGCCCCGCGGCCCGGCCCGGGGCTTACCAGACGCGGTAGACCTGGCCCGTCTGGGCGCCGTCGACGCTGCGGCTGAAGGCCAGCGCCACCCGGCTCGCCTTGACGGCTTCGAAGCCGAGGAAGTACGGCCCGTAGCCGTCCAGCGCTTCCTCCAGCACGTTCGGGCTGACGACGTTGATGCGCAGGCCGCGCCCCAGTTCGATCGCCGCGCCGCGCACGAAACCCTCGACGGCGGCGTTGACCATGCTGGCGCCGGCGCCGTTGCGGATCGGTTGCTCGGTGAGGATGCCGCTGACGAGGGTGATCGAGCCGCCGTCGTTCAGATAGTGCGGCGCCACCGTGGCGACGTTGACCTGCCCCATCAGTTTGCTGTTCAGGCCGATCTGATACTGCTCCGGCGTGAAATCGGCCAGCGCGCCGAAGTGCACCTTGCCGGCCGCGACGACGACGCCGTCGACCTTGCCGATCCTGGCGAACAGCGCGCGCACCTGGGCGATGTCGCCGATGTCGGCCTGATACTGGCCGCTGCTGCTGCCGACGCTGATGATCTCGTGGCGCTGCGCCAGTTCGGCCGCGACCGCCTTGCCTACCGTGCCGGTGGCGCCAATGACGATGATTTTCATGTTCTTCCTTATTCTGTGGGTGGACGGGGATACGACCGGCCTCAGTATCCCCCCGTTCGATGGAAGAATAAATGCGCTAACATGAACAACATTATTAAGCGGGAGTTAGCAATCGATGGATAAGCTGCGCAGCATGGAAGTGTTCGTCGCCGTCGTCGACGCCGGCAGTTTCACGGCCGCCGCCGAGGTGTTCCAGATCTCCCCGGTCATGGTCGGCAAGCACATCAAATTCCTCGAAAGCCGCCTCGGCGCGCGGCTGTTGACGCGCACGACGCGGCGCCAGGGCCTGACGGAGATCGGCCAACAGTACTGCGAGCGATGCCGGGTGATCCTGGCCCAGGTGGCGGCGGCCGAGACGGGCGCCGAGGCGATGCGCGCCGGACCGCGCGGCAAATTGAAGCTGACCGTGCCGGTCTCCTTCGGCAGCGAATGGCTGGCGCCGGCGCTGACCGACTACCTGGCCCTGCACGCCGACGTCAGCCTGGACTTGAGCCTGAACGATCGCCTGGTGGATCTGGTCGAGGAAGGTTTCGACGCCGCCGTGCGCATCGGCGCGCTGGGCGATTCGGCGATGGTGGCGCGGCCGCTGCGGCCCTACGGCATGGCCATCTGCGCCGCGCCGAGCTACCTGGCGCGCTGCGGCACGCCGCGCACGCCGGCCGATCTGGCGCGGCACGAATGTCTCGACTACACACATTGGAACCAGCACGTGCGCTGGCAACTGAAGGGAGAAACGGGGCAAATCTGGGCCGGGCGCTTCCGCTCCAACAACGGCCAGGCGCTGCGCATGGCGGCGCTGCAAGGATTCGGCATCGTCATGCAAGCCGAAATCCTGTTGGCCCAAGACATCGCGGCCGGGCGCCTGGTGGCCCTGCTGGACGACTACGTGCCCACGCCGCGCCCCATGCATCTGGTCTATCCGCGCGACCGCCAAGCGACGCCGAAACTAAGCACCTTCATCGACTTCATGCTCGAACGCTTCGGACCGACGCGTTAACGGATCGGGGTCAGGTCTTGCATGTCACCATTCCTGACGGAATGGTGA
>JANXSQ010000388.1 GCA_025356595.1 Janthinobacterium sp.
GGCCGCCCGACGCGGCGCCGGTGGCGGCGCTGGCGGCCAGCGCTAGGGCCGCGCCGCCCAGTGCGGCCGCAGCGGTCATTGCGCGCTGGCCCAGGAAGGTAAGTTTGTGGTGATTTGCACACCAAGCGGGTACGCCAATGAAAAACCGCCCGTAGGCGGCTGTTCCGGTGCGGGACTACGTGGGCTTCTTGCTGCCCTTCGGCCTGATAACGATGGATGAAACTCTTTGTTGTCTCACCATGGTGAACGTCTCAAATGCAGCGCGGGACTTGATTATCGTAACGGTCTGGTCTACTTCACCCAAGTGTTTTCGGAACGACCCGACAGGCAATGTGCAACGTGATCCAAGAATAATTTCGCGGAGGACGAAGGTTTTGCTGAACGAAAGATAGAAATCACCATTTACCGGGTCTGCCTCCTTTAGCTCCGAAAATAGCCGCCACTCTTCTTCATACGCCCAGCCAATTGACTTTGTAATCACGAGTCCCATCATCTTGTCGAATGTGATGCCGCCGTGCGGATCGTGCGGGTCCAGTATGTGTGTTGTCCGTTCTGCGGTGTACTTTATCTGCTGTGGCTTGTCGTCCTCCAACACATCAAATCCCAGACATACGCCGTGGTGATTTTCTGCGTAGTGCGCCCACATAATGGGACTTTGCCAGTGTTTGACCATGCATATTACGCCAAGGGTTTCGTCAAAGTGTTCCATTACCTTGTTGAACACGTGTCGGCCCCGAGCGCCATCAAATTTTATGCTTTTCAGCTCGAAGGGGTCGTTTAGTGTTTTGAAGCGCGACAACCGCATGCGTTGTTCTGGAAGTATGTAGTCGATGGCAGTTTTGAGACTGGTCATGTGGTAGAGGCGCATGGGGCATTCTCGTAATGGGTGACAAATTCGGTTCGCGGCAGGAATGCGGCTTACTATGAATTCCTAATTTTTCCAATCATGACCCATTGGCTCACAAATAGCAGAAAAAAGGCTAGGCCGGGTAGTCCTATAGCGAGCCAAAGACCCATGCGAGCATCGAAGTAGTATTCGTTTCGCAGTGGCGTGACGGGGTTTGTCCCTGCCTCGGTGAATCCCTTCAACCTCGTGCAATACAAAAATTTCATGCTTGGTAGTTGATCCGAATCCATGCATCCTCTCCGCACCTCATTCTCTTCGTTCAACTGGGATTCGATATAGGACTGCAATCCACGATATTGGTAGTAAGAATAGCCTGCCCAAGAGCCGAAAACAATAAACGTGGTCAGCGAAAATGCGATAGCGAGCCTGCGAAGCCGTTCGTTCATTGTTCTCTCTTATTATGCTGTCAGGTCCGTACCATAATGGCGTCCTGGAACGAAATTACAAAAAAATTAAAAATCCGCAAGGGTATGGCCGGGAGTGTTGGCGAAAACTGGAAATATCTGCAAGGTCGAATGCGGTAACTTCTGACCTACCCTGGATATTGATGTGCTGACTAGCCCAAAAGGTACTGCACATTGGGGCACCTCGAATAACCTCATTTTCAGCAAAGTGTAGCTATATAAATCAATGACTTGCAGCCTCTGTCTCGGCGAAAGCCGAGGTTTTTCGAAGTGCCCATTGGTTATGAGCTAGGTCATAATATGCAACATATTTTCTGAGCCAGCAAGCCCAACATCATGAGCCGCATTGCCAGAATATCACACGATGGTGTGTTTTTGCATGAACTTGCCCGTCTCTTATTTGCATCGTTGTAACGCCACGGCGCGCCGTCAAGGGCCGAAGCCGATGGGACAGAAACCGTGGAGGTGAACGGAATAAGGCAAATATCATGCCGGGCGGACACAAAGGGAGAAACGGCTTCGGGCGGGATGGTGAGGTTCAGCAGACGGGAGTGGCCGCACAGCCCGGGTGGTTCAGGCCGGCGGCGCCGGAGAGTTCAGCAGACGTCGACCCACAGGCCGCCGGTGACGGCCGCCATGTGCGCGGGGCTGATGCGCACGGCGCTGTGCACGGCGCCGGCCGCCGGCAATACCTCGTCGTATTGTTGCAGCGATTGATCGAGGTAAATCGGCAAATCCTGCGCCAGGCCGAAAGGGCAGACGCCGCCGACCGGATGGCCGGTCAGTTCGACCACTTCTTCGGCCGGCAACATCTTGCCTTTGCCGAAGGTGGTCTTGAATTTCTTGTTGTCGATGCGCACGTCGCCGCTCGCCACCAGCAATATCACCTTGCCGTCGCCGAGGCGAAAGGCCAGCGTCTTGGCGATCCGCCCCGGTTCCACGTCGTGGGCCTCGGCGGCCAGCGCGACGGTGGCGGTGCTGACCTCCAGTTCGATGATGGCGATATCGATCTGGCGGGCGGAAAAGAAATCACGGACGGATTGCAAACTCATCGAGAAACTCGCGCAAGTGGAAGGTTCGGAAAACGGCTCGGGATTTATGCCGTGGCGCTGACGCGCATCAGTCGCTGACCGTAGATGCCCCAGACGCAGTCGACGCCGTCGGACTTGCCGCACAAGCCCCAGCCGGTGCCGATCTTGCGGGCGACGACTTCGCCGCCGACTTCCGCCGCCAGGCGTTGCGCCCATTGGTCGGCGGAACCTTTTCCTTTGAATAGTTCGTTTCCTTCGAAGATGACGGTGGCATCGAATACGGGGACGGCAAATATGGTCATGATGATGTGGCTCGTTGAATGGATAAAAAGGGTGGTTGCGGAAATGCGGCGCGCCGGGCGCATGCCGCGCAGTCCGGAAAACCGCCGCCGCGCCGCTGCCGGACCGTGGGGTCCGGCGCCGGCTGCCGGCCTGCGGTTCTATAAACTGTGCGGCGCCGGGCGGACTTAGTGCGTTACGTGGACGCTGTGGAACTGCAGCGCCGCCAGGTTGGCGTAGATGCCGCCCAGCGCCACCAGCGAGGTGTGCGTGCCGGTCTCGACGATCTTGCCGTCTTCCATGACGATGATGCGGTCGGCGCGCTGCACGGTGGCCAGGCGGTGGGCGATGATGACGGTGGTGCGGCCCACCATGGCCGCCTCCAGCGCCGTCTGCACCAGGCGTTCGGATTCGGCGTCGAGCGCGCTGGTCGCCTCGTCGAGCAGCAGCAGCGGCGGATTCTTCAGCAGCGCGCGGGCGATGGCGATGCGTTGCCGCTGGCCGCCGGAGAGGCGCACGCCGCGCTCGCCGAGGAAGGACTTGTAACCCTGCGGCAGCTTCTCGATGAATTCATGCGCCGCCGCCAGCTTCGCGGCGTGGATCACTTCCTCGTCCGTGGCGCCGGCGCGGCCGTAGCGGATGTTCTCCATCGCGTCGGCCGAGAAGATGATGGTGTCTTGCGGCACGATGCCGATGGCGTCGCGCAGGGTGTGCAGGTCGAGCTGGGTGATGTCCACGCCGTCCAGCTTGATGACGCCGCTCTGCGGGTCGTAGAAGCGCAGGAAGAGCTGGAACAGGGTGGTCTTGCCGGCGCCGGAAGGGCCGACCACGGCCACCGTTTCACCCGGCCGGATGTCCAGGTTCAGGTGCGCCAGCGCGGCCGTGTCCGGGCGCGAAGGGTAGGAGAAGCCGATGTCGGCGAGCGACAGCGCGGCGCCGTTGGCGGCCCGCGGCGGCAGCGCCAGCGGCTTGGCCGGCGACTGGATGCGAGACTTCACGGAGATCAGTTCCAGCAGGCGCTCGGTGGCGCCGGCGGCGCGCTGCGCTTCGCCCATCACTTCGGACAGGGCGCCGATGGCGCCGGCGACGATGGAGGCGTAGAGGATGAACTGGCCGAGGTCGCCGCCCGTCATGCTGCCTTCGATGACGGCGTGGGCGCCCAGCCAGAGCACGAAGACGATGGTGCCGAAGACCAGCAGGATGGCGATCATGGTCAGCAGCGCGCGGGCGCGGATGCGCCGCATGGCCGTCAGGAAGGCGCCTTCGACGGAGGCGCCGAAGCGGGTCGATTCGATCTTCTCGTGGGTGAAGGCCTGCACGGTCGGCATGGCGTTGAGGATCTCGCCGGCCATCGCCGAGGCGTCGGCGATGCGGTCCTGCGAGTCGCGCGAGAGCTTGCGCACGCGCCGCCCGAACATCACGATGGGCACCACCACCAGCACCAGCAGGCCGATGATGATCGAGGACAGCTTGACGCTGGTGACGAAGAGCATGGCCAGGCCGCCGATGAAGAGCAGCACGTTGCGCAGCGCCATGGAGATGCTGGTGCCGACCACGGCCTGGATCAGGGTGGTGTCGGTGGTGATGCGCGACAGGACTTCACCGGTCTGCGTGGTCTCGAAGAATTCCGGGCTTTGCGTGACGACGTGGCTGTAGACGGCGCTGCGGATGTCGGCGGTGACGCGCTCGCCCAGCCAGGAGACGGTGTAGAAGCGCGCCGCCGTGGCCAGCGCCAGCACCGAGGCGACGCCGAACAGGGCCAGGAAGACCAGGTCGACGTGCTGGATGCTCTTCGCGCCGGCCGGTCCGCCGAAGCCGAGGTCGATCATCTGCTTGAAGGCGGCCGGGATGGCCAGCGTCGAGGCGGCCGCCACCACCAGCGCGATGCCGGCCAAGATGAACTGCTTGCGGTAGGGGGCGAGGAAGGGCAGCAAGCCCTTGAACGCGGCCAAGCTGCCTTTTTTCGGTTCGCGCGCCGCGCTGGGCGCCGCTGCGGTCTGGTTCAGTGCTGTGCTGCTGGTGCTAGTGGTCATTGTGTTGGCAGTTTTATTAGTTAGCGTAGTCAAAGTTTCATCGGCCGGTCGTAGCCGGTCATTTCCAAATAAGCGTGACCGGCCGGCACGCCGTCGCGGCTGATCGTCACCGCACCTTCCCAGTACACGGCGCCGGTCGAGCGCCGCGAGTCGAGTTCCTGATCATCCTGCAAGGGCTTGATCTGCCATGTCGTCGCGCCGGTGGTGAGCCGGGTGGCGACCGGGTACTCGGCGTTCGTGCGCGGCGAACGCCAGAGCGCTTGCGGGGTGAAACTGACCTGCTCCGGCGCGTACTGCGTGATCTTGCCGGAGCCGTCGCGCCAAGTCGCGTGCGCCCATAGTTTACCACCTGTTCGGCTGCGGATCTGGAATGCCATCAAGGCGCCCCCGTCGGCCAGGTTGGCGCCGACCCAGTTCCAGCCGCTGGCGTCGGGATCGAGCGCCTGGCTGGACCATTCGTGGTCGAGCCAGGTGCTGCCGCTGACGGTCTCGGCGCGGCCGCCGGCGCGCGTCACCGTGCCCGTGGTGCGCAGCTGCGGCTCGCTGTAGTAATAGCTGGCCTGCAGCGGCCGCGGTCCCTTGCGCGAGTAGCCGCGCTCGCCCTGCGCCAGCAGCGGCTGGCTGGGCGCCAGGCGCAGGCTGAGGCTGAATTCGCGCGCCGCCACCGTCACCCGGTAACTGCCGTCGGCCGCGCGCGCCATGCGCCAGTCGTCCAGCTTGAGGTCGGTGTCGCCGACCTTGGCGTAGGCCAGGCCGAAGCCTTCGCGGGCGCTGCGCTGCTCGTGCAGCAGCTTGCCGACGCCGGCGTCGGACAGGGCGGCGTGGCCGATGATGAGCTGCTTGGGCGCGAAGGCGCTGGGATTGGCGCGGTCGTGCGCGGTGGCGCTGCGGAAGAAGGTGACCTGGTAGCCGATCTGCTTGCCGGCGGCCGTCGTCAGCCAGCCGGTGGCGTACCACCATTCCGTCTTGTAGTCGGGATGGGCGCCGAAGTCGGCCGGCAGGCGCAGGCCCTGGCCGGGCGGCAGCGGCAGCACCGGCGCGAAGACCGGCGCGGCGGCCCGGCACAGCGGCAGGGCCAGCAGCAAGGTCAGGAGCAGGCGGCGCATCACCAGTCCTCCCGCACGGCGCGGATGGGACCGCCGGACAGGGCGTAGCGGCCCGACAGCAGCGCCGTCAGGGTGGCGGCGGCCAGCAGGGCGGCGGCGACGGCGGCGATGAGGCTCCAGGGCAGGTGCAGTTGCATGGTCCAGTGGAAGGATTGCGGGTTGACGATGAAGACCAGCACCAGGCTGATGACGAGGCCGAGCAGGAAGCCGGTGGCGATGCCCAGCGCGGTCAGCGCGCCGCCCTCCAGCGCCAGGATGGCCAACACCTGGCGGCGCGTCACGCCGATGTGGCGCAGCATGCCGAATTCCTTGGCGCGCGCCAGGGTCTGCGCCGAGAAGGTGGCCGCCACGCCGAACAGGCCGATGACGATGGCGATCGCTTCCAGCACGTAGGTGACGGCGAAGCTGCGGTCGAAGATGCGCATGCTCATCTCGCGCAGCTCGCCGGTGCTGGCGAATTCCAGCATGGCGCCGAAGGGCAGTCCTTTCAGGCGCTGCTGCATCTGCGCCGCCGTGGTGCCGGGCGCCAGCCAGATGGCCGCGTCGTTGGCGTCCAGGTCGCCGCTCAGGCGGCGGTAGTCGGCCAGCTGGATCTGCAGCGCGCCGCTCTGGCGCGCATAGTCGCGCCAGACGCCGGCGATGAAGAAGTCGTGCAGGCGCCCGTTCAGCGGCAGCCTGAGCGTGGCCCCGGGGCGCAACTGGTACAAGTCGGCGGCCGCCTCCGAGGCCCACAGCGGCATGGCGCTGGCCGGCACCGCCAGCGAGGCGCCCACCAGGGCCATGCTCCTGGCCGGATCGGCGGCGTCGATGTTGCGCGCCATCAGGGCCACGGCGGGGCGCTCCGGCGCCAGCGCGATCAGCCGCATGCGCTGGAATTCCAGGCGCGTCAGGCCGGGCAGGGCGCGCATCGCCGCCTGCTCGGGCGGCGTCAGGCCGGCCGTGGCGCCGCTCGAGGCGGTGCGCGAATACAGGTCGGCGGGCAGGATCTGCACCAGCCAGTCGTCCACTGAGACGCGGAAGCTGGCCACCATGATGGCCATCGCCACCATCAGCGAAAAGCTCGACAGCACGCCGCCCAGCGCGATGCCGGCCTGGCCGGAGGCGTTGGCCAGGCGCGCCAGCGTCAGCGCCGGCACGGCGCCGCGCGGCTTCCAGCGGCGCTGCGCCAGGCGGAACACGGAGGCCGCCAGTTGCGGCATCAGGCTGATGGCCCCGACCAGCAGCAGGGCGATGGACAGGTAACCGAACAGCGGCAGTTCGTAGACGGGCGGGGCGCGCGTGGCCAGCGCCGCCGCCAGCAGGCAGAGCAGGGCCGGCCAGGTTTTCGCCAGCGGCGTCAGCGCGCCCTCCTCGGCGCCGGACTTGAGCGCGGCGGCCGGCGCGGCGCGCGCCGCCTCGAAGGCCGGGGCGGCGCAGCCGAGCAGGGCGACGCCGACGCCGAGGCAGAAGTAGACCAGCGCGGCGACGGGCGCGAACTGCGCCTCCGGCCGCACGCCGGCGAAGTAGCCGGCGCCCAGGTCGCCGCCGAAGAAGTGCAGCGCCGCTGCGGCCAGCGCGTAACCGCCGCCTATGCCGAGCAGCGCGCCGAGCACGCCCAGGCTGGCGCCCTCGAGCAGGATCTGGCGCAGCAGTTGCGCGCGCCCCATGCCGAGCACGCGCAGCAGCGCGAACTGGCCGCGCCGGCGGATCACCGACAGCGCCTGGGTGGAGAGCACCAGGAAGGCGCCGGTGAACAGCGCCACCAGGGCCAGCACCGTCAGGTTGACGCGGTAGGCGCGGCTCATATTGTCGTTGCGGCTGTTCTGGTTCGCGTCGTTCGGCTGGTTGAGCAGGAAGCGGCCCGGGAAATCGCGTTCCAGCTCTTTGGCCAGCGCGGCCTGGAAGGCGTCGCGGTCGACGCCGTCGCGCAGTTTCAGGTCGATGCGCGAGAGTTGGCCGAGCTTGTTGAAGCGCCACTGCGCCGCGCCCAGGTCCATGACGCCGATGCGCTGGCCGACGCGCGCCCTTTGCAGCGAGCCGGCCACGCGCAGTTTGACGTCCCGCGTGCCGTTCTGCAGCGTCAGCGTGGCGCCGGCGTCGAGCTTGAGCCAGGCTTGCGCGGCCGGCGAAAGAAAGAGGGCGTCGTCGGCCAGCGTGTCGTTGACGTCGCCGGCGGCGGGGGCGCCCATCAGGTCGGGCGAGATGAAGCCGGCGCGGAAGGCGTCCAGGCCGATGATTTTCAGGAAAGAGCGGCGCCGCGGCAGGCTGGCGTCGAGCTCCAGGACGGGCGAGGCGAGCGCCACGCCGGCGTGCTGCGCCAGGCGCGGATAGATGCTTTCGTCGAACAGCGGCTCGCGCGCGGCGACCTGGATGTCGGCCTGGCCGGAGAGGTTCTTGACGGCCGAGGAGAATTCATTGAAGGCGGCGGCGTTGATCAGGTGGATGGCGAAGCCGAGCGCGATGCCGATGGCGATCGCCGTGACGGCGACGACGGCGCGCACCGGGTGGGCGCGCCACTCGCCCAGCAGCAGCCAGCCGGACAGGCGCGCCATCGAGGGGTCGCGCTTCAAGCGGGACACTCAAGGGCCAGCTTCTCGGCGGCGCGGCGGGCCTTGACTCGGGCCTTTGTGGCGGTTTTTTCGCCGGCGCCGCGGGCGTCCTCGGCGGCCCATTTCTGGCGCAGGGCCAGCGCGGCGCACTTCTTGCGCCGCGCCGCGGCGGCTTTGCCGGCGCGCGCCTGCGCGCTGTCCTCGCGCGCTTCGCGGCGCAGCCGTTCGGCGCGCAGCCGCGTGGCGGTCTTTTCGTCGCGCGCCAGCGCGGCGGCGGCATCCGGCGCCGGCGCGGGCGGAGGCGGCACGTCCAGCGCCACGCCCCGGCCCGAGGGACAGGGCGTCGTGCCGTAGCTGGTCTTGCCGTCGCTGACGCATTTGTAGACCGTTTGCGCGCTGGCCGCACCGCACAGGGCGGCCAGGCCAAGGAGCATGGCGGTCAGCGGCGCTCTCACAGTATCTTCCCCGGATTCATGATGCCGAGCGGGTCCAGCGCGGTCTTGATGGCGCGCATCAGGCTCAGTTCCAGCGGCGATTTGTAGCGCGCCAGTTCGTCGCGCTTCAGCGCGCCTATGCCGTGTTCGGCCGAGATCGAGCCGCCGAAGCTGTCGACGCTGTCGTGCACGATGCGGTTGATGGCGTCCTGGTTGGCGAGGAAGTCCTGGTCGCTGGTGCCCTCCGGCGGCGCCACGTTGTAGTGCAGATTGCCGTCGCCCAGATGGCCGAAGCACACCAGTTGCATGCCGGGGAAGGCCTGCTGCAGGAGCGGCCCGGTGCTGTCGATGAAGTCGGCGATGCTGGAAATCGGCAGCGAGACGTCGTGCTTGATGTTCTTGCCGGCCTGCGCCTGCGCCAGCGGTATGTGCTCGCGCAACTGCCACAGGCCCTCCGACTGGGCCACCGAGGCGGCCACCACGGCGTCCTCGATGATCTCGGCCTCCAGCGCGGCGCCGATGCTGGTTTCCAGCAGTTCGACGGCGTGCGCCTCGGACTGGCTGCTCGACAGTTCCAGCAGCACGTACTGGGCGTGCTGCGCGGCGAAGGGTTTCGGCAATTGCGGGAAGTGTGTGGCGACGAGCTCCAGGCAGTAGCGCGACATCAGCTCGAAGCCGGTCAGGCTGGCGCCGCAATGGTCCTGCATCAGCGTCAGCAGGCGCAGCGCGGCGGCCGGCGTGGGCAGCGCGGCCAGCGCCGTGATGCAGGCTTTCGGCTGCGGGTGCAGCTTCAGCACGGCGCCGGTGATGACGCCCAGCGTGCCTTCGGCGCCGATGAACAGGTCGCGCAGGTCGTAGCCGGTATTGTCCTTGCGCAGGCCGCGCAGGCCGCTCCAGATCTCGCCCTGCGGCGTCACCACCTCCAGGCCCAGGCACAGCTCGCGCGTGTTGCCGTAGCGCAGAACGGCGGTGCCGCCGGCGTTGGTCGAGAGATTGCCGCCGATGGTGCAACTGCCCTCGGCCGCCAGCGAGAGCGGGAACAGGCAGCCGGCTTCGGCGGCGGCCTCCTGCACATGCTGCAGGATGCAGCCGGCGTCGACGCTGATGGTGCGGTTGACGGGATCGACCAGACGGATGCGGTTCAGGCGCGCCAGCGACAGCACGACGGCGCTGCCGCTGGCGTCCGGCACGCTGCCCAGCACCAGTCCCGTGTTGCCGCCCTGCGGCACCAGCGGCACTTGCCAGCGGGCGCAGGCGCGCACCAGTCCGGCCACCTGTTCGACCGAGGCGGGCCGCAGCACGGCCAGGGCGCGGCCGGTGAAGCGGCCGCGCCAGTCGGTCAGGAAGGGCGCCATGTCGGCTTCGCCCGTGAGTACGAAGGCCTCGCCCAGCGCGGCGCGGCAATGGGCCAGGAAGGCCGGGTCGGGGTGGCTCATTTGGCGGGATTGACCTTCTCGAGTAATTCCTTGGCGATGCGCTTGGCGGCCTTTTTGTACGGGCGCAGATACAGCACGGCGCACAGGAAGTAGACGCAGACGATGACGGCCTCGCCCCAGCCCATCAGCGACGACAGGGCCAGCTTGTCGCTGTAGCCGCGCACCACGCCCTCGGTGAAGTAGAGCAGGATGACCATCGACGACCATTGCAGGGTGTAGACGTCGCGGCGGATCACGCCGAGCAGGGGGATCAGCAGGGGCAGCGCCTTCAGGGCCATCCACGAGCCGCCCGGATGCAGCGGCGCGACCACCATTTCCCACAGCACGCACCAGACGATCAGCGTCAGCAGGCTGCCCAGGGCGCCCCAGTGGAAGTATTTTTGCAGCGTGTTTTCCATCATTGTCCTTGCAGTTTGCCGGCCGTTTCGGCCAAGCGCCGGCCCAGCGCGAGGGTCAGGCGTTTTTCGTCTTCGCTGATGGACTTGTCGCCGTCGATGCCGGCCCAGTGGCTGGCGCCGTAGGGCGAGCCGCCGGTCGAGGTGGTCATCAGTTCCGGATGCGTGTAGGGCAGGCCGAGCACTATCAGGCCGTGGTGGAAGAGCGGCATCATCATCGACAGCAGCGTCGATTCCTGGCCGCCGTGCAGGCTGCCGGTGGAGGTGAAGACGCAGGCCGGCTTGCCGGCCAGGGTGCCGTCCAGCCATTCGCTGGCCGTGCCGTCCCAGAAATACTTCATCGAAGCGGCCATGTTGCCGAAGCGCGTGGGCGAACCGAGGGCTAGGCCGGCGCAGTCGCGCAAGTCCCGCATCTCGACGTAGGGCGCGCCTTCGGCGGGCACTTCGGGGGCGCTGGCTTCGGCGACGCTGGAGACGGCCGGCACGGTGCGCAGGCGGGCGTCGCAGCCCGGCACGCTCTCGATGCCCTGGGCGATCAGTTCGGCTAATTTGCGGGTCGCGCCATGGCGCGAGTAAAACAATACAAGAATAATCAGATTGGGTCGGTTCATGATTGGTATTATAGGGCGCTTTCCGGGCGCGCATCGCCGCGAAACCGGCGCTTTAACTTATTGATTCCATGTTTTTTAAAAAAATCCCCCCCATTCTCCGTTACCTGTCCCGCGCCTGCCAAGGCGGCGTCACCGCGCTGCGCGGCCTGTCCTGGTCCGAAGTGCGCGACCTGAGCCTGTTCGCGCGGCGCCGCCTGCGCGAGGAAAGCCTGCCGCAGGTGGCCGGCAGCCTGACCTTCGCCACCGTCTTCGCGCTGGTGCCGCTGCTGACGCTGGCGCTGGCGATTTTCACCACCTTCCCGCTGTTTAACACCTTCCGCGCCGCGCTGGAGCAGTACTTCGTCCAGAGCGTCATCCCGAAGGCGATCTCCAACACCATCCTCGGCTACCTGACGACCTTCGCCGCCAAGGCCACGCGTCTGTCGGCCTTCGGCGCGGTGGCGCTGATCTTCACCTCGATCACCATGATGGGCCTGATCGAGCGCGTCTTCAACCGCATCTGGCGCGTCAAGCGCGAGCGGCGCTGGAGCAAGCGCCTGCTGGTCTACTGGGCCCTCGTCACGCTGGGCCCCTTGCTGGTCGGCGTGTCGCTGACGGTGACCTCGCAGGTGTTCATGGCCACCAGCGGCCTGGTCGGCGCGGTGCCTTTCCTGGGCACGCTGTTCTACACCCTGGTGTCGGTGTCGCTGACGATGGGCGCCTTCACCCTGCTCTACATGGCGGTGCCGAACCGCGACGTCGACTGGCACGACGCGGCCTGGGGCGGCCTGGTGGCGGCGCTGGCCTTCGAGGTGGCCAAGCGGGGCTTCGGTATCTTCATCCAGCAGTTCCCCACCTATTCGCGCATCTACGGCGCGCTGGCGGCGCTGCCGCTGTTCCTGGTCTGGATCTATCTGAGCTGGATGATCACCCTGGTCGGCGCCCTGCTGGTGGCGGCGCTGCCGGTGGTGAAGTACGAGCGCTGGTGGCACGAGGCGGCGCCCGGCGGCCAGTTCGTCGACGCGATGGCGGTGCTGAAGGTGCTGCACCTGGCCAGCCGCAGCGGCGACACGGCCCTGGTCAGCGCCGGCGCGATACGCGCGCGCACCCGGCTGGGCTTCGACGAGATGGAGGCCTTGCTGGACAAGATGCTGGCGCAGGGCTGGGTGGGGCGCGTCAACGTCGAGGCGTCGGTGCGGGTCCAGTGGGGCAAACACATCAGCGACGGCGCCGACCACTGGGTGCTGCTGGCGAACGTGAACAAACTGAGCGTGGCCGATGTGTACCGGCTGTTCGTTTTCGGCGGCATGGCCGTCAACGCCGGCTATCCGGCCATTTCCAGCGACGAGCGCGACGAACAGGCCGCGCGCGACGCCGCCATGCTGGCGCGCGAAGTTGAAACCGCCGTCGAGGAGGGTTTGAACCGGTCGCTGGCCGAGCACTTCGGCAAGAGCCGCGGCTGATCCTTACCCGCGCAAACCCGCGGTGCCGGCCCGCCGGACCGGCGCCGCCGGCTTTGCTTTAAGGCGCAGGCGCCTTGGCGAAGGCGTACAGGGCGTCGAGCACGGCGTCCGGCTGCTCGGCCATCAATTCGTGGCCGCTGTCGACCTGCACCACGCTGCCGTGGGCGATGGTGGAGGTCAGCAGTTTGGTCGATTTCGCCGGCGTCATCATGTCGCGCAGGCCGAAGATGAACAGGGTCGGGCAGCGCACCGATTGCGCCGCCGCCGCGCCGTTCGCGTAGTCGTTGCAGGCCGAGAAATCGGTATAAAAGACCTGCCCGGGATTGATCTGCGAGATGCGCTGCTTGAGGCGGCGCGCCCCGCCCATGGCGTAGAAGCCCGGCCCGGGGAAGGACGGCTTTTGCGCGATCGAGGAGTGCGACCAGATGTTGACCATGTCGATCGCGCTCGCTTCGTCGCTGCGCGCCGTTTCCAGCAGCGCCTCCGAGACCTTCATCGGATAGGTCGAGCCGAGTAGCGCCAGATGGCTGACGCGCTGCGGCGCGGCGAAGGCCGTTTCCAGCGCGATCAGGGAACCCATGCTGTGGCCGACCAGCAGCGCGCGCGCCACGCCGGCCTGTTCCAGCAGCGCCAACAACCACTGCGACAACTCCTCCACGCTGGCCTTGGCCGCGCCCTTGCTGCGGCCGTGGCCGGGCAGGTCGACGGCCAGCACGTTGAAACCGTGGTGGGCGAAATAGCGGCTTTGCAAAGCCCACACGGAATGGTCGTTTTGCGCGCCGTGGATGAACACGACGCTGGGCAGATTGGCGTCGAACGTCTTGCCGCCGGTGTAGCAATAGGCGTCCACGCCCTCAACTTGGTACAGCATCTCAGGCTCCCTTTTGTGACAGTTTCAGGCCGCGGGCCAGGTCTTCGATCAGGTCGTCGGCGTCCTCCAGTCCGACCGACAGGCGCATCGTGCCCTCGGTGATGCCGGAGGCGGCCAGTTGCTCGGTCGGCACGCGGAAATGGGTGGTGGAGGCGGGATGGATCGCCAGCGACTTGGCGTCGCCCACGTTGGCCAGGTGCGAGAAGATCTTCAGCGCGTCGACGAAGCGCCGCCCGGCGGCGCGGTCGCCCTTGATGTTGAAGGTGAGGACGGCGCCGCAACCCTTCGGCAGCAGGGTCTTGGCCAGTGCGTAGTCGGGATGGCTTTCCAGCTGCGGATACGAGACCGATTCGACGGCCGGATTCGACAGCAGGAATTCGACCACCTTGTGGGTGTTGGCGACGTGGCGGTCCATGCGCAGGCCGAGCGTCTCGACGCCCTGCAGGATGGCGAAGGCGTTGTGCGGGCTCATCACCGCGCCGAAGTCGCGCAAGCCCTCGCGCCGCGCGCGCAGGGCGAACGGCGCCACCGTCGATTCCTCCGCGAAGACCATGCCGTGGAAGCCGTCGTACGGTTCGCACAGCTCGGCGAAGCGGCCGCTTTTTTCGTAGGCGGCCTGCCAGTCGAAGGTGCCGCCGTCGACCAGCAAGCCGCCCACGGCGGTGCCGTGCCCGCAGAGGAATTTGGTGGCCGAATGGAAGACCAGGTCGGCGCCGTGCTCGAAGGGGCGCAGCAGGTAGGGCGTGGTGAAGGTGGAGTCGAGCATCAGCGGCAGATGGTGCTCGTGGGCGATCTGCGCCACGGCCGGGATGTTCAGCACGTCCAGGCCGGGATTGCCCAGCGTCTCGCCGAACAGCACCTTGGTGTTCGGGCGGATCTCCGCGCGCCAGGCGTCCAGGTCGCGCGGATCGACGAAGGTGGTCTCGATGCCGAAGCGTTTCAGGGTGTAGGCGAGCAGGTTCTGCGAGCCGCCGTACAGGGCGCGCGAGGCGACGATGTGCGAGCCGGCGCCGGCGATGGTGCACAGGCCCAGGTGCATGGCGGCCTGGCCGCTGGCGGTGGCGATGCCGGCCACGCCGCCTTCCAGCGCGGCGATGCGCTCTTCGAGCACGGCGTTGGTCGGGTTCGAGATGCGCGAATAGGCATGGCCGGCGCGCTCCATGTTGAACAGCGCGGCGGCGTGGTCGGAATCCTTGAAGGCGAAGGCCGACGTGAAATACACCGGCGTGGCGCGGGCGCCGGTGGCCGGATCGGGCGCCGCGCCGGCGTGCAGCGACAGGGTGTCAAAACCAAGGTACTTCGGACCGCTCATGAATGTCTCCCGCCAATTGTTGGAATGGCGCAGATCGTACCCTGAATTGGCGCTTTGGATAAGTTTTTTGCGCTCAGGAACGCTTTGATATGGGCCAATACTGGATTTTTCTCCGGGCATACGCTACATTTGCCAAGAAGGCTTACAATAACTAGAAACCCAATCACAGCGGACAGGACGGTCACAATGAAAGTATCCGAAATTCTTCAAGTTAAAGGTAATATCCTTTATACCGTTACCCCTGATCATTCCTTGCTGGACGCCGCGAACACGATGGCGGAAAAGGATATCGGCTCCCTCGTCGTCATGGAGTTCGGCGACCTGGTCGGCATGCTGACCTTCCGCGAAGTGCTCAAGGCACTGCACCAGAACCAGGGCGCGCTGGGCGGCGGCACCGTGCGCAAGCACATGGACGACCATCCGATCACGGTCACGCCGGATACCGAAGTGAACGAAGTGCGCCGCATCATGCTGGAAAAACACGCGCGCTACCTGCCCGTGATGAACGCCAAGACCCTGCTGGGCGTGATCTCGTTCTACGACGTCGCCCGCGCCGTGCTGGAGGCGCAAAGCTTCGAGAACAAGATGCTCAAGGCCTACATCCGCGATTGGCCGGCCGAAACGGCCGATTGAAGCGTCGTCCCCGTTGATGAAAAAGCCAGCCGATGCGCTGGCTTTTTTATTGGCCATCGCGCCATTCTTTACGAAAAATAGAGATTAGTTCTTCTTGAGCGGCAGGGCACCCATTTCAAACATGCCGCTCAGCCAATCCTCCACGTGCCAAGTCTGCACCACTTTGCCATTGCAAATTTCATGCACATCAATCGCCATGATTTGAATCGCCTTGTTCGAGGCTGGAATGCTGACGAAATTGCCTTGCTGGGTGGCGCGTATCGTTGAGCGCACAACCACTTTATTTCCCTGGACAATAAAGTCCTCATTGGTGATGTTTATGTCAGGAAAGCTCGTGTAGTAGTGGTCCAGAGCACCTTTCATGCCATCCCGGCCTGGCTGTTGACCGGGGGCCATGGGAACATCCACCCAGTCCTTGGCCAGCACAAGGTCAAGCTGGTCCTTGTTCTTGCTGCTGAACGCCGCGTAAAAATTCTTCACCAGCGCAATGGCTTTCACAGCGGGCAAAGGTTTGCCGCACGCGGCAGCGGCATTGGCCTGCCCGACGACGAGGGCCGATGCGAGGGCGACAGATGCAATATGCAATAACTTGGTTTTCATGGTGTTCATTCCTGTGGGTGATTTAATAAGGTGGAACCGTCCGTCAAGACAGCATTTGAATGAGGGGGCGGTGCAGCCATGGGCCGCTTACCTGTTTTTGGATAAACAGGGCTCCGGTCATCGAACTGGTTCAGCGCGGGATAGAACTTGTCGACTGATTCATTGGTCGGGAAAAAGCGGTGTGCCCGGATGTTTTCCGCGGGCACATATTAATCGATTCGATGGTGTTGATGGAGTAAATCGTTGACGCCCACGGAAATTGATCCATTTTCGTGGGCATATTTAATTGAGGCGCGCCGGATTAATAAACGGTATGGCCTTATTTCCGGGGCGGTATCCCGGCGTGTCAATTGCGCGCGCAGGGATCCGTGCGGGGAGCGGGGGAGTAATCCGCGTCCCCGGCGCGACTTAAGTTAACCAGATCAGGTCGATCAGCGCGATCGGCAGCAGCATCAGCCCGAAGGCCAGCAGTTGCCGCGGCGCGGCCCGCGCGACGATGGTTTTCCATGCGAGGTAGGAGGAGAAGGCGCTGGCGCCCAGCAGCAGCGCGGCGCGCGCGGCGGGCAACCAGTCCAGCGGCAGGCGCTCGGCCTTCAGGTGGCCGACGGTGAGCATGCTCAGGCCGATGAAGATGCCGCCGCCCGCCATCGGCACCAGGGCCAGGGCCAGCCGCTGCCACGACAGTCCGGGCCGGCCGGCCAAGCGCGCCGCCAGCCAGACGGTGCCCAGAACCGCCAGTCCCAGCGCGGCGCCGCCGCCGAGGATGTAGAGCAGGATGCAGATGCCGTCGAGCCAGGTGAAGACGTCGTGCGCGGCCGGGTAGTGGGTCAGCAACCACCACGGCGCGTTGTCCTCCAGCAGGAAAAACGCCTCCCGCCCGATCAGCCAGTCGGCCAGCGCCGTCTTCATCTGGATGAAGCGCGCGCTGG
>JANXSQ010000400.1 GCA_025356595.1 Janthinobacterium sp.
GCCGCCGTCAGGCGCGCCCGCAGGGCCAGCACGGCGCCGCGCCACTCCTCGTAGTGCTCGCTTTCCTGCCACAGCTGGCGCAGTTCCGAGGCCTCGCCAAGCACGCGTTCGATGGCGCGCAGGGCCTTCCCGGCCAGCATGGGCGAGACCTTCTGCTTGCGCCCGGCCACCCAGGCGTCGATCTCGGCCATCGCTTCGGCGCCGGCCTTGCCCTGCAGGCGGGTCAGCACGTCGATCGCCGCCAGCGCCTCGGCGCCGAAGGGCGCCTCCAGCCCGCCCTCGCCGAGGGCGTAGTCGAGGGTGCTCTCGATCGCCTCGAGATTGCTCGTTTCCTGCAAGTCCTGCGCCCAGTCCAGCGCGTAGTCGTTGCCGTAGGTGTCCACCGTCCAGGTCGCCATAGCGTCTCTCCGCGCCGGCTCAGGCGGCCGCTTGGTAGGGATCGGGCAGGCCCAGCCTGGCGAGGATCTGCGTTTCGATGCCCTCCATCTCGGCCGCCTCGGCCTCGTCCATGTGGTCGTAGCCCTGGGCGTGCAGCACGCCGTGGATGATCAGGTGGGCGGTGTGCGCCTCCAGCGTCTTGTTCTGCTCGGCCGCCTCGCGCTCCAGCACGTCGCTGCACAGGATGATGTCGGCGCGCGTGGGCGCGTCGGCGTCCATCTGCTCGCCCTCGTTGTAGGCGAAGGTGAGGACGTTGGTGGCGTAGTCCTTTTCGCGGTAGTCGCGGTTCAGCGCGCGGCCCTCCTCGGCGGCGACGAAGCGCACGTTCATTTCGGCCGGCGCGAACAGCGCCGCCTGGACCCAGCGGCGCACTTTCGGGCGCGTGATCAGGCTTTGCAGGCGGGCGTCGGGATATTGCACCGACAGGGAGAGTTTATTTTTTACGGTCATGTTTGTTCGCAGCTGAGTTCAGGATGGGGGTCAGGTCGTGGTGCACGGCTTGCGCCGTTTCGTAGGCGTCGACGATGCGCGCCACGAGGGGATGGCGCACCACGTCGGCGCTGGTGAATTGCGTGAAGGCGATGCCGCGCACCTCCTTCAGGACCTGGATGGCGTCGATCAGGCCGCTCTTCTGGCTCTTCGCCAGGTCGACCTGGGTGACGTCGCCGGTGACGACGGCCTTGCTGCCGAAGCCGATGCGGGTCAGGAACATCTTCATCTGTTCGACCGTCGTGTTCTGCGCCTCGTCGAGGATGACGAAGGCGTGGTTCAGCGTGCGCCCGCGCATATAGGCCAGCGGGGCGATTTCGATGATCTGTTTTTCGAAGAGTTTTTGCGTGCGGTCAAAGCCGAGCAGGTCGTACAGCGCGTCGTACAGGGGGCGCAGGTAGGGATCGACCTTTTGCGCCAGGTCGCCGGGCAGGAAGCCCAGGCGTTCGCCGGCCTCGACGGCGGGACGGGTCAGGATGATGCGCTTCACGGCGTCGCGCTCGAGGGCGTCGACGGCGCAGGCCACGGCCAGGTAGGTCTTGCCGGTGCCGGCCGGGCCGACGCCGAAGCTGATGTCGTGCTCGAGGATGTGGCGCAGGTAGGCGATCTGGTGCGGCGTGCGCCCGCGCAGGTCGCTGCGGCGGGTCTTCAGCACGGGGCTGAGGATGTCCGGCTCGACGAAGGGCGCGGCGGCGTGGTGCTCGGAGGCGGCGGACAGGCCGGCGCGCTGCTCGACCAGGGCCAGTTGCACCTCCTCGAGGGGCACAACCTTGTCGGCGATGGCGTAGAACTGGTCCAGGATGGCGACGGCGCGCTCGGCGTTGCTGCCGCCGACGATGAATTTTTCGCCGCGGCGGAAGATCGTCACGTCGAGGGCGGCGGAGATTTGCCGCAGGTTTTCATCCAGCGGCCCGCACAGGTGGGCCAGGCGGCGGTTGTCGAGCGGCTCGGGGATGAAGTAGTGCGGCTGGATCGGGGTCTTGGTTTTCAACGGGCTCTTTTCGGTTCAAGGGCTGCGGCGTGCGGCGCGCCGGCGCGGGCGCCGCCGGGGCGGGCGCCAGGGCGGAGGTGCCAAAGAGCTAGTTTAACGCAGTTTTCCCGCGCCAGCCATGCCGGCCGGCCCGCCGGCCTACGCCGGCGCCGCGTCCGCCGCCTTGATGTGTAACAAAGTGTGTGCATTCCTTGCGCGCGCCACAGGATGGCCCGATGTGTTGCAATGGAATCATTACTGAGGTTTCCAGCAGCTTGCTTGATGTTTAACAATGTTCGTTTCTGCGGACTTGCTTCAAAACGCGCATTTTGAGCATAGAATGTTATATTAAAGACAATTTCATAAAAGAGATTGCGAAGTGCACCGCTCACGTTGGAGCTGGACTTTTATGTTCTTTGCAGGAAATGAATCGCGTGAGCCCGTTGTTCAACCGAGGTAATGCCCACGAGTAATGTGGAACTTATTTGGCGAATCTAAGTCTTCCTTAAGTTCGAATCGGCATTATTTTCAACACTTACCAGACGAGGAAAAAATCATGGCACATCATTCTCTTGCTTCCCAGGAAAGCTACAATCCGAACAACCTGCTCGACATCTTGCTGGGCAAGATGCAGCTGAAGAACGACGCCGCGCTGTCGCGCCTGCTCGAAGTGGCGCCGCCGGTGATCAGCAAGATCCGCCACCACCGCCTGCCGGTCGGCGCCTCGCTGCTGATCCGCATGCACGAGGTGACCGGCATGAGCATCCGCGACCTGCGCGACCTGATGGGCGACCGGCGCACCAAATACCGTCTGTCGGACGCGCAGGGCCGGCCCAAGGCCGACGAGCGTCCGCTTGGCCAGGAAGCGGGCTATGCGCACTGAGGCCGCCTGAGGCGGCGCCGGAGGCAGCAAGCCGGCGCCGTTTCAGGCCAGCAGCACGGCGGTGATTTCCTGATACTGCAGTTCGGTTTCGCGGAACAGCTGCAGATAGGCGTCCTCGTCGAGGCCCAGGGCGCTCCAGGCCACGCCGGAGACGCTCGGCACCAGGTCGTCGCCGCCCTGCGCCAGGTCGAGCGCGTAGACGACGGCGTCCGCAACGTGGATGATGGCGGCCAGAAACCCCGCCCCGGGCGCCTCGGGATCGTGGTGGCCGGCGATGGCCAGGCGCATCGTGTCGGAGAAATTCCAGTGCTCCGCCAGGGCCAGTCCGGCGTCGATATGGTCGACGCCCAGCACGGCCCGTTCGGCCTCCAGCGTCGCGCAGTCGTGTTGCGCGCGGTGCGCGAGGACGGCCGCGAAGTGCCGCGGAAAGCTGGTCACCAGCACCAGCCGGCCGATGTCGTGCAGCAGGCCGGCCGTGAAGGCGTAGTCCTGATTGAAGCGGATCTGCCGCGCCAGCACCTTGGCGCAGGCGGCCGTGGCGATCGAATGGCGCCAGAAGGCCTTGTCGTCGAAGCCGGCGCACAGGCCCTCGGGGAAGCAGCCGGTGACGGCGGCGGCGGTGATCAGGTTGCGCGTCGTCTGGAAGCCCAGGTAGGTGATCGCCTGCTGTATCGTGGTCACCTTCACCTGCAGGCCGTAGAGCGAGGAATTGGCCAGGCGCAGCGTCTTGGCCGTCAGCGCCTGGTCGTGCGAGACCTTCTTGGCCAGCACCGAGATGTCGACGTCGTCCTGGTCTATGCTGTTGAGCAGTTCCATGACGACGGCCGGCAGCGAGGGCAGGTCGCTCAGCTGGGCGACGATGTCGTCGACCGTCAGCGCGGTGTTCAGTGGCGTCGTCATGGCGCGCCCTCCTTGCCGAGGCGGTAGTCTTCGACGAAGCGGCGCAGCAGGGCGCTGGCCCAGTCCCGCTCGTCGTCGGGGTCGTTGTGGCGGAACAGGCGCGCCAGGCGCTGCTGGAAGCGGGCGCGCAGGGCCGCCTCCTCGTCGGCCGAGGGCGCGGCCATGGCGATGGGCAGCATGACGATGCCGTGGCGCGGCATCAGCGCCAGCATGGCCTCGCTCAGCACCGTGCCCTGCGGCAGCAGCACATGGCCCTGCACGTCGAGCAATTCGTCGGATAGAACCATTCCCGCCTGCACTTGCGCCAGTGTCAGGTGCTGGTAGCTTGCCGTCATCGCGTTCCCCTGTTGAATAGCAGCGATCTTACCATTGCGCGGGCGCAATGTCGCGCCCTCGCGTCAATCGCGGCGCCGGCGCGCGGCGGGCTTTTCTGTTCATCTTGCCAAGAAGCAGGTCATACCGTACATTGGGGCGTTGCCGCCATATTCAGGCCCGGCCCAGGAGAGCGCACAGATGGTTCGTATTCAAGCCCGGCTGACCCTGCTGTTCGTCGTCATCGTCACGCTGGTGCTGGCCATTTCCGGCAGTTACACCCAGCACAGCCTGGGCAAGGATCTCGAGGCCGGCAGCCAGCGCCTGCGCGAAGGCGTGCTGACGCGCCTGCAGACGAGTTTGCCGTCGGCCCTGTGGGACCTGGATAAATCCAAGGTCGACAGCATCGTCGCCGCCGAAATGCTGCCGCCGGAGCTGGTGGCGATCCGCGTCTACGACTCCTCGGTCGGCCTGTTCTCCGGCAAGATGCGCGACGCCGCCGGACACATCGTCGCCATCTCGGCCGACAATCCGGTGGACGGCGCGCCCGTCGAGGCGAACCTGGTGTTCCGCGATTCGGTGGCCGTTTCGGCCGCCAGCAAGCCCGTCACGGTGGGCAAGGTGGTGGTCAACTTCAGCCGCGCGCAAATCGACGCGGCGCTGGCGGCCGAGGTGCGCCGCAAGGTCGTCGAGGTGCTGCTGCTGGACTTGATCCTGGTGGCGGCGCTGGCGCTGAGCCTGCGCATCATCTTCGAGCCGCTCAAGCAGTTGCGCGACGGCCTGGCCGACCTGGCCACGCGCGGCAGCGACGAGGTCGAGGAGTTGCCCGACTACCGGCGCGACGAGCTCGGCGACGTCATCCGCGGCTTCAACGCCGTGCAGCGCAAGCTGAAATCGATCATCGAGCGCATCCGCGAGGCCGAGGACGCGGCGCGCCGCTCGGAGCAGGAGACGGCGCGCGCGATGGACAATCTGCGCCAGGCCCAGGAATCGCTGCTGCAGTCGGAGCGCCTCGCTTCGCTGGGCAGCCTGGTGGCCGGCGTGGCCCACGAGATCAACACCCCGGTGGGCATCGCCCTGACCGGCGCCTCGGTGCTCAAGGAGGCCACCGACGCCGTGCTGATCGCCGTCGGCGAGGGCAACATCAAAAAATCCGACATCCTGCGCTACCTGGAGACGGCCGGCGAGAGCGCGCGCCTGATCATGAACAACGCCTACCGCGCCGCGCACCTGATCCACAGCTTCAAGCAGATCGCCGTCGACCAGGTCAGCGAGGCGCGCCGCCATTTCGAGCTGCGCGAATACATCGGCGAGGTGGTCTCGAGCCTGCAGCCGACGCTGAAGAAGACCCGCATCGCCATCCTGATCGACTGCCCGGACGACATCATGCTCGACAGTTATCCGGGCGCGCTGGCCCAGGTGCTGACGAATCTGACGCTGAACTGCGTCGAGCACGCCTTCGACGCCGACACCGAGGGGCGCATCGAGATCGGCGTGCGGCGCGACGGCGAATGGATCGAGATGCGCGTGCGCGACAACGGCAAGGGCATCGCCGCCGACATGCTCGACAAGGTCTTCGACCCCTTCGTGACGACGCGGCGCGGCCAGGGCGGCACCGGGCTGGGCCTGAACATCGTCTTCAATCTGATCGCCAAGCAGTTCGGCGGCAGCATCGCGGTGGCCAGCACGCCGGGGCAGGGCGCCTGCTTCACGCTGCGCATCCCGCGCGAAACGCCGGCGCCGGACGGCGGCGCGGCATGAACCGGGACATCGCCAAAGGGGCGCTGATCCTGGCGTTGGCCGCCGCCGTCTTCGCGCTGTTTCTGCTGATCGCCGGCTCGGGCCCGGACAAGGCCGCCTGCATCGCCCGGGCGCTGCGCGGCGGCGTCGCGGTCGGCAACATCGAGCGCGTCTGCAATCTGCTCGCCAAGCCGTGAACGGCGCCGCACGGCCGCTTACACGGCGACCTTGCCGCGGTCCGCGCCGCGCGCCGTGAAGGCCAGCAAGCCGAGGCCGATCGCCAGCATCGAATAGATGCTCGGCTCCGGCACCGGGGTCTGCACGGCGATGTTGTCGATGAAGGCGGTGGAGTCGCCGTTGGCGTTGAGGCCGTCGAAGCGCAGCACGCCGGGACCGGCCGCGTTGAAGCTCAGCGAGTGGTCGCTCCAGCCGGCGCCCAGCGCCACCGCGCGGGTCGCCAGCGTGACGCCGCCGAAGGACACCTGGTAGGTTTGCGCGCCGCCGTAGTTGGCGCGCCCGGCGTCGGCCCAGGACAAGGTGTAGTTGCCGGCGCCGGCCAGGTTCAGGGTTTGCTCGAAGTGGCTCTGGTTTTGCAGGCCGGCCAGGAAGGCGCCGTAGGGGGAGGCGGGCGTGCCCCACGGCGCGCTGGCGCTTTGGATCAGCGGGAAGGCGCCGCTCCAGCCGGCGACGCTGCCGCATTCGTGGCCGGCCAGGTTCAGGTAGCAATAGCTGCCGTCGACCAGCGTCGCGCCGGAGTTCTCAAAACTGCCGTTGTTGACGTACTCCGCCGCCGCCGCATGGGCCGCGCCGGCGAGGCACAGGGCCAGCAGGGCGGCCCGGGAAATGACGCGTGATTTCATGTTCTACTCCTGGTTCATCGGCGCGCGGCGGCCGCGGTTCAGCCAGCCTCGCGGCGAAAATCCACCGGACTGAGGGCGGATTGACGGTGTGAAGGTCGAGTTGCCATTAGATCACACTCGATAGATTTTTGATATCTATATTTATCCTGATGCATCACAATTGCCTCGGGAGAAATATGTGCATGGGCGGCGCGCCCCCCCGGCCCCGGGCGCGGCGGGGAGGCGCGGCGCGGTTTTTTGCCGCACATCGGCGCCGCGCCGCCCGCCGCCGGGCGCGGCGCTTCGGTATACAATCAAGGCCATCACGACGACTTGAGGAATGGTGCCACGCATGAAGAGTTCGATCCGCAACAACGCCGCCGCGCCGCTCCTGCTGCTGTGCGCCGCGCTGGCCCTAAGCGCCTGCGCCGGCGTGCGCGCGCCGGCCGCGCAAGCCGCGCCGGAGGCGGCCGGCGCCAATCCCCAGGTTCTGCTGCTGGGCGAGGTGCACGACAACGCCGCCGGGCACAGGGAGCGCTACGCCGAACTGCGCCGGCGCGTCGAGGCGGGCTGGCGCCCGGCCATCGCGATGGAACAGTTCGACCACGAGCAGCAGGCCCTGCTGAGCCGGGCGCAGAAGGATTGCGCCGACCCGGAATGCCTGATCCGCGTGATGGCCGCGCCGGGCTGGGACTGGGCCCAGTACCGGCCCGTCATTGACCTGGCGCTGAGCTACGAGTTGCCGCTGCTGGCGGTGAATCTGTCGCGCGCCGACGCCTCGCGCACCGTGCGCGACGGCATCCGGGCCAGCTTCGACGCGGCCACCGTGGCCGCCTACGGCCTGGCCGCGGCGCTGCCGGCCGACATCGTCGCCGGCCAGCGCGCGGCCATCGTCGCCGGGCATTGCAATATGCTGCCCGAGGCGATGGTCGGCGGCATGGTCGAGGCGCAGATCGCGCGCGACATCTGGATGGCCAAGATCATCCGCGCCCAAGCGCCGCGCGACGTGGTGCTGCTGGCCGGCAACGGCCATGTGCGCAAGGACTTCGGCGTGGCGCGCTGGTTGCGCATGACGGCGCCGGCCCTGACGCTGCGCAGCGTCGCCTACGTCGAGCCGGGCGGCGCGGCCGCCGGGGCCTACGACCAGACGCGCACGGTGGCGGCGCAGGCGCGCCCGGATCCCTGCGCCGGCCTGAAGAAAACCCGCTAAGCCCTTTCACCCTTCCACGCCCAGCCCCACAGGAGTCCCCATGCCCTTTGTCTTTCCACCCGCGCCGCAGGCCAGCGTCGGCGTCGCCGGCAGCGCCGCGCTGTTCCCCGTCCACCGCATCTACTGCGTCGGACGCAATTACGTCGAGCACGCCAAGGAAATGGGCCACAGCGGCCGCGAGGCGCCGTTTTTCTTCATGAAACCGGCCGACGCCGTGCTGCCGGTGGCGGCCGGCGCGCTGGGGCGCATGCCCTATCCATCCATGACGGCCGACCTGCAGCATGAAATCGAGCTGGTCGTGGCGATCGGCGAGGGCGGGCGCGACATCGCCGCCGCCGACGCCCTGCGCCACGTCTGGGGTTACGCGGTGGGGCTGGATATGACGCTGCGCGACCTGCAGGGCGAGGCGAAGAAGCTGGGGCGGCCCTGGTGCACCGGCAAGGGCTTCGAGCATTCGGCGCCCATCGGCCCGCTGACGCCGGTGGCCGAGGCCGGCGACCTGGGCGCGGCCGCCATCACGCTGACGGTGAACGGCGCGCCGCGCCAGCGCAGCACGCTCGACAAGCTGATCTGGAACGTGGCCGAAACCATCGCGCACCTGTCGCGCTACTACGACTTGCGCCCGGGCGACCTGATCTTCACCGGCACGCCCGAGGGCGTCGCGGCGGTCGTCGAAGGCGATGTGCTGGAGGGCGCCATCGAGGGCCTGGGCGCGCTGCGCGTGCGCATCGGCTAGCGCGGGCGCGTCGAAGCCGGGGAAGAGCGCTCGATGTTCAAGAAATAATTGCTTGAAAATCGTGAACGCGGCGTCCCCGTCCGTCCCCGCTTGTGGCGCCCCCCGCCGTCACCCTCGAGGCCGTCCCGCCCGCCTTGCCGCGGCGCGGCCGGGAGGGTATTATGTGGACGGACAGCAAGATTGACAGCTCCATAACTGGAGGCAGGCGCCGTCCCCGCGGGCCGCCCCGACCAGACGCGGCCGTCACGCATCCTGGCCCATTACCCATGGCCCATGCCGCGCCGCCGCCTGCCCGTGTAGCGCGCCCCCATCCCTGGGGCGCCCGGCCCGATACGGGACGAGCGCGCCGTTGATCCGCTATGTGCCGTCCACCGCCTTCTTGCGCGCGCGCCGGCCCCGGCCGGCGCGTGCCAGCGCAACCGTTTCCACCCCCTCCCACTGGAGAGCAACAATGAGTCAGCCCCACGCCGGCGCCGTCAAGGCGAATTCCCCCGGCACCGTGTTATTTGCCAGCCTGATCGGCACCACCATCGAATTCTTCGACTTCTACATCTACGCGACCGCCGCCGTGCTGGTCTTCCCGAAACTGTTCTTCCCCGCCAGCGACGCGGCCGCCGCGACGCTGCAATCGCTGGCCACCTTCGCCATCGCCTTCTTCGCCCGCCCGGTCGGTTCGGCCGTCTTCGGCCACTTCGGCGACCGCGTCGGCCGCAAGGCGACGCTGGTGGCGGCGCTGCTGACGATGGGCCTGTCGACGGTCTTCATCGGCCTGCTGCCGACCTACGCCTCGATCGGCACGGCGGCGCCGCTGCTGCTGGCGCTGTGCCGCTTCGGCCAAGGCCTGGGCCTGGGCGGCGAGTGGGGCGGCGCGGTCTTGCTGGCGACGGAAAACGCTCCGCCCGGCAAGCGCGCCTGGTACGGCATGTTCCCGCAACTGGGCGCGCCGATCGGCTTCTTCCTGTCCGGCGGCATCTTCCTGCTGCTCACGCAAACCCTCAGCGACGCCGAGTTCTTCAGCTACGGCTGGCGCATCCCCTTCCTGGCCAGCGCCCTGCTGGTCATCGTCGGCCTGTACGTGCGCCTGAAGATCACCGAAACGCCGGCCTTCCGGGAGGTGCTGGAAAAGAACGAGCGCGTCAAGCTGCCGGTGGTGACGGTGTTCCGCGAACACGCCCGCGTGCTGGTGCTGGGCACGCTGATCGCCTTGGCGACCTTCGTGCTGTTCTACCTGATGACGGTGTTCGCCCTGAGCTGGGGCACGACGGCGCTGGGCTTCTCGCGGCGCGACTTCCTGATCCTGCAATTGTTCGCCGTGGTCTTCTTCGCCATCACCATCCCGCTGGCCGCGTTGCTTGCCGACGTGCACGGCCGGCGCCTGACCCTGATCGTCGTCTCGGCCGCGATCGTCCTGTTCGGCCTGGTGCTGGCGCCGATGTTCGGCTCCGGCAGCGCCTGGGAGGTGACCCTGTTCATGTCGCTCGGCCTGGGCTTGATGGGCATGACCTACGGCCCGCTGGGCACCATGCTGTCGGAATTGTTCCCCGCCGAGGTGCGCTACACGGGCGCCTCGCTGACCTTCAACCTGGCCGGTATCCTGGGCGCCTCGCTGGCGCCCTACATCGCCACCTGGCTGGCGACCCACTACGGCCTGCAATACGTCGGCTATTACCTGTCGGCCGCCGCCCTGGTGAGCCTGATCGCGCTGGTGTTGGTGGGCAAGCCGAAACAGGGCGCCGGCTGGCAGGACTGAGCCGTTCCAGCGGTCCGCACCTCTCTGGCGCGGCGCCGCCACGCCGGAGCCCGCTTCAGGGCGCCTCGACGCGGCGGCGCCATTGTGCATCGCGGACAAGGCGCGGCCGCACCGGCATCGGGCATCGGAACTTGGTGGTATTTTGCCGTTCCAAGTTTGTAGCGCAAGGTCATTGCGTTCGCCCTCCCGGCGCGCATCGCGACTAGCGGCGCGGCCGGGTGCCGATTTACCGCTCATCGGAAGGTCTTCTCATGAAATACATCAATGTAATGGTGGCGACCCTGCTGGCGCTGGCCGCCCATTCGGCCGCGTCGGCCCCGACGGAGGGGATGGTTCCGCCGCGCCTGAAGGCGCCGCCCGGGCAGGCGCTGGCGCTGGAGGCGCGCGCCAGCGGCGTGCAGATCTACACCTGCGCGCCGCGCCCGGACGACCCGGCGCGCTACGAGTGGCGCTTCAAGGCGCCGGAGGCGGATCTGTACGACGCCGCCGGCGCGAAGATCGGGCGCCACTACGCCGGGCCGACCTGGGAGGCGGCGGACGGCAGCCTGGTCGTCGGCGAACTCATGGCGCACGACAGGGGTCCCGACCCGCGCGCCATTCCCTGGCTGCTGCTGGGCGCCAAGTCGCACGCCGGCAGCGGCCTGCTCAGCGACACCAGCAGCATCCAGCGCCTCTACACGACGGGCGGCCAGGCGCCGGGGAGCGGTTGCGACCGGGCCGGGGCGGGGCGCGAAAGCCGCGTGCCGTACACGGCAACGTATTATTTCTATGCGGCCAGGGGATAGGCGGAGCGGGCAATAAAAAACCCGCGCACTGGCGGGCAGTGGGCGGGTTCTTCATGTGCTGCGTGTTCTTGGTGGTGATAGGTGGACTTGAACCACCGACCCCAGCATTATGAATGCTGTGCTCTAACCAACTGAGCTATATCACCAGACAGCCCGGCATCACCCGGTCGCTGGATAAAACGAGAATGGCCCAGTCCGAATCCGGCCCGAACCATTCCCGATGATTCTTGGTGGTGATAGGTGGACTTGAACCACCGACCCCAGCATTATGAATGCTGTGCTCTAACCAACTGAGCTATATCACCCAACAGCCGAGCATTATCCGGGCTTCGCTTTTCTTTGTCAAGTGGGGCGCGGAAAACCGGGGCAGACTGAGGTAACCCGGGTTTTTAGCGGCCGGCGCTGTGCAGGTGGCTGAGCATGCGGCCGGCCGGGTCGGCGTCCAGGCAGTCGACGACGATGCGCTGCGGCATGGCGCGCAACCAGGTCAGCTGGCGCTTGGCCAGCTGGCGCGTGGCGATGATGCCCGTTTCGCGCAGCGTGGGGAAGTCGATGGCGCCGTCCAGATATTCCCAGGTCTGGCGGTAGCCGACGCAGCGCATCGACGGCAGGCCGGCATGCAGCTCGGGGCGGCGCCGCAGCAGCTCCACTTCGCCGATCAGGCCGCCATTCTCGGCGTCCTCGGCCAGCATGGCGTCGAAGCGCGTGGCGATGCGCGCGTGCAGCACGGCGCGCTCGCTCGGCTCCAGCGCGAAGGACAGCAGCTCGAAGGGCAGCACGGTCTTGGCGCGCCGCGCCAGCAGCGCCGACATCGGTTGGCCGCTGAGGGCGATCACTTCCAGGGCGCGCCCGACGCGCTGGGCGTCGTTGGGCGCCAGCCGCGCCGCCGTGGCCGGGTCCAGCGCGGCCAGGCGGGCGTGCATGGCCGGCCAGCCGATGCGGGCGGCGTCGCCCTCCAGCTCGGCGCGCAGCGCCGCGTCGGCGCCCGGCAAGTCGTCCAGGCCGTCCGTCAGGCCCTTGAAGTAGAGCATGGTGCCGCCCACCAGCAGGGGCAGCTTGCCGCGCGCCGTGATGTCGGCCACCAGGCGCAGCGTGTCGGCGCGGAACTGCGCCACCGAATAGGCGTCGAGCGGGTCGAGGATGTCGATCAGGTGATGCGGCGCGCCGGCGCGCTCGGCCGGCGTCGGCTTGGCCGTGCCGATGTCCATGCCGCGGTAGACCAGGGCCGAATCGACCGAGATGATTTCGGACGGGATCTGGCGCGCGATGGCCAGCGCGGCGGCCGTTTTGCCGGACGCGGTGGGGCCCATGATGGCGACCGCGAGCGGCAGTTTTGCTGTGTTTGTCATGATGCGATTCTAAAAAACGGGGTGGGCGCCGGCGCGTTCAAGGGCGCGGGCGCGAAGGCGGTTCCGGGCTGCCCGGCCCGGCGCCGCCTTCGCGCCGCTGCCTTAAAGCGGGCGGCGCGTGGCGGCCGGCTACTGGCCGCGCAAAAAGAGTTTGTCGAGGGCGCCGATGTCGACCTGGACCCAGGTCGGCCGGCCGTGGTTGCACTGGTCGGCCCTTTCCGTGTGTTCCATCTGGCGCAGCAGGGCGTTCATTTCCGGCACCGACAGGATGCGGTTGGCGCGCACGGCGGTGTGGCAGGCGAGGGTGCCGAGCAGTTCGTTCTGGCGCTCGATGAGCACGCGCGAGCCGCCGTATTCGCGCACGTCGCGCAGCACGTCGCGCGCCAGCGTCTGGGCGTCGGCGTTCTTCAGCAGGGTCGGCACCGAGCGCACCGCCAGCGTGGTCGGCGAGAGCGCGGCGATGTCGAAGCCGAGCGCCCTCAGCGTCTCCTGGTGCTCGTTGGCCGTGCCGACCTCGATGGCGTCGGCGTAGAAGGTGGCCGGTATCAGCAGCGCCTGCACCTGCATGTCCTGGCCCGACACCTGGGCCGCCAGCGCCGTCTTCAATTGTTCGTAGAGGATGCGCTCGTGCGCGGCGTGCATGTCGACCAGCACCAGGCCCTTGGTGTTCTGCGCCAGGATGTAGATGCCGTGCAGCTGGGCCAGCGCGAAGCCGAGCGGATGCTCCTCCTGCGCCAGCGCGGCCGCCGAGGCGACGTAGGCTTCGGCCGGCCGGACGGCGGCGCCGAACAGGGCGCCGTAGTTGTCGCTGCTTTGCGCCACGCCGCCGTTGTAGGGCGCCGCCGGCCCGTACGGCGAGGGCGAGAAGGTGGCCGAGAACTGCGGCCCGAACGAGGTCTGGGTCTGCTCGCGGCGCCACATGCCGGGCCCGCCGTTGCTCTCGGCGCCGGCGCCGAAGCCGCCCAGGCCGGCGTCGGCCGCCGGCTGCGGCGACTGCACGCTGCCGAAGGCGGTGGCCGAGGTCTGCGCCAGCGCGCGCTGCACGGCGTGGAAGACGAATTGGTGGACCGCGCGGCTGTCGCGGAAGCGCACCTCGATCTTCGAGGGGTGGACGTTGACGTCGACCAGGGCCGGGTCGAGGTCGAGCGCCAGCACGTAGGAGGGGAAGCGGTCGCCGTGCAGCACGTCCTGGTAGGCGGCGCGCACCGCGTGCACCAGCAGCTTGTCGCGCACGTAGCGGCCGTTGACGTAGAAGAACTGGCCGTCGGCGCGCGCCTTGGCGGCCGTCGGCAGGCCGGCGTAGCCGTGCAGGCGCAGCGGCCCGGCCGTCTCGTCGAGGGCCAGGCGGGCTTCGGCGAAGCCGCTGCCGAGGATGTGCGCGCTGCGCTTGGCCATCTCGCTGACGTTCCACTGGTCGATGGCGCGGCCGTTGTGGCTGAGCGCGAAGGAGACGTCCGGGCGCGCCAGCGCGATGCGCCGCACGACCTCGGCGCAGTGGCCGAATTCGGTCTGCTCGGATTTCAGGAACTTGCGCCGCGCCGGCGTGTTGAAGTACAGGTCGAGCACGTCGACGGTGGTGCCGGGCGCGCCCGAGGAGGGCGCCACGGCGCCGTCGCGCGAGCCGACGATTTCCCAGGCGTGCGCCGCGTCGGCGGTGCGCGAGGTGAGGGTGACGGCGGCCACCGAGGCGATCGAGGCCAGCGCCTCGCCGCGGAAGCCCAGGGTGCCGACGTTCTCCAGGTCGCTCAGCGAGGCGATCTTCGAGGTGGCGTGGCGCGCCAGCGCCAGCGGCAGTTGCGCGGCGTCGATGCCGCGGCCGTTGTCGGTGATGGCGATGCGCTTCACGCCGCCCTCCTCGAGGCGCACGGTGATCTGCGTGGCGCCCGAATCGAGTGCGTTCTCCAGCAATTCCTTGACGACGGCGGAGGGCCGCTCGACCACCTCGCCGGCGGCGATCTGCGAAATCAGTTGGTCGGGCAGGGCCTGGATCGGGCGGTGGGGCGTGAGGGGAGCGTTCATGCCCAGATTATAGCGTTTCGCCGCCGCCGCTTCGGGACGCGCGCTGCCGGCCTAGTTTTGCGCCCGTTCGCGCACCGGGATGGGCGCGTTGCACAGTTCGATGTGGCCGGCGGCGAGCTTGTTCCACGGCCCGCCGCGGTTGCGCTGCGCCTCGACGGCGGCCCGGTAGGCGGCCGACTCGGTGCGCATCACTTCGAGCCGGCTGCGCTCGGCCTCGGGCACGTCGGCGGCCAGGCGGATGGCGCTGATCGGCACGTTCTGTTCCGGCCTGGCGTAGAAGCCCATGGGAGGGGCGCCGCGCGGCAGGGTCGACAGCAGGGGCATGCCGGCCACGACGCGCCCGACGACGGTGATGTTGCGGTCCAGGTGGCGCGGCGCGTGGCCGATCACCACGTACAGCTCGGCGCCGCCGCCGCTGTCGCTGGCGTTGTCGCGGCCCACGCCGAGCGTGCCGTAGCAGTGCGTCAGCCAGGCCGCGCCGGTTTTCGGATCGCGCGCCGAGGGGAAGCCGTTCGAGTGGCCGACCTGCGGCGCGTAGCCGTCGCGGTCGGGCAGACGCGTGAAATGGCGGTCGTTCTGCAGCGGCACGGTGAATTCGCCGGCCAGCGTGCGCTGCGCCGTTTTGATCGGCTTGGGATTCTGCTCGTCCGGGTCGCCCCATTGCACCACCCAGTTGTCCTGCGCGCGCAGGATGGCCAGGCCGTCGAAATAGCGCTCGCGCACCAGGGCCTTGATGTTGGCGACGTGGCGCGGCGCGAAGTCGGGCGCCATTTCGATGACGACGCGCCCGGCCGCCAGCTCGAGGTAGAGGGTGTTGTCGGGGTCGAGCGGGCGCCAGTCGGCCGGCCGCGAGGCTTCGATGACCTCGGCCAGACTGGGCTTGGCGGCGGGCGCGGCGGCCGGCGCGGCGCCGGCGTGCGGCAGGGCGCAGGCCAGGGCGCAAGCCAGGGCCAGCAGCGCCGGGCGGGTTTGTATTGCGGTGAAAACGGCCATCCTGAATCTCCTCGTGTGGGCCCGCGGCGCGCGCGCCTTGGCAGGAATTGTAAACTGGAATATAGTCGATTAGGAAACTTCCAAGGCCGGGCGGCCGGTCCATGCGCGCTCCCGGCGGCCGCCGCGCCGGCGTATCTTGTCGGCTGAATAAATAATCACGAAATATCACTACCGAGAACGTCGATCGGCCGCCGCCGTGGTGTATGATTCCGCCGCGACCTTTAGGGAAAAATTATGGATTTTGTGCAATTACTTGACATGCTCGTGCATGTCGACAAGACGCTCGGCACCCTCATTGCCCAGTACGGCACCTTGGTGTACGCCGTGCTGTTCGCGATCATTTTCTGCGAAACGGGCGTGGTGTTCCTGTTCTTTTTCCCCGGCGACACATTGCTTTTCATCGCGGGCGCGTTTTGCGCGACCGGGCAGATGAATCTGGGCTTGCTGATGCTCCTGCTGGTGACGGCAGCCGTCTCCGGCAGCACGCTCAACTACTGGATAGGCGAGGCCATCGGCCACCGGGTCTTCACCCACGACTACCGCTGGATCAACAAGGAGGCGCTGCGCCGCACCCACGACTTCTTTGAAAAACACGGCGGCAAGACCATCATCCTGGCGCGCTTCGTGCCGGTGGTGCGCACCTTCGCGCCCTTCGTGGCCGGGGTCTCGGACATGACGCACGCGCGCTATCAGATGTACAACGTGACCGGCGCGCTGATCTGGGTGGTCGGCCTGGTGACGGCCGGCTACTTCTTCGGCAACATCCCGCAGGTGCGCGACCACCTGACCCTGATCGTGCTGTTCGGCGTCGGCGTGGCCGTCGTGCCCATCGTCCTCGGCGCGCTGTGGAAGCTGGGCCGGAAAATGCTGCGCAATTAAAGAATCCCCAGGCTGCGGCGCGCGCCGCAGCCGGCCATCCGACAAATTATTTCTCCTGTGCATGGCCCGCACATCTCAAGTTTCCCCTCTTTTCAGCCGTATACCAGAGTGTACCGTTCACTCTCTGGAATCCCATGCGCACACTGATCGCCCTGTTAGCCTGTAGCTTTGTCATGATGGCGGCAAGCGCGAACGACCCACCGGCCGGCGCCCACGCGCCGGCCTCGGAGGCGGCCAAGACCGCCGCCGCCAAGACCCTCATCGACCTGACCAAGCCGAAGCAACTCTCCTCGCCGATCGCGCCGGGCTCCGGCCCGTCTTCGGCGCGCGGCAAGGAAGAGCAGTCGGAAATGGACTTGTCGGCCAAGATCGCCGCGCGCCTGGCCGAGATGCGCGCCACCCAGGCGGCCCGCGTGGCCGCCGCCGCGCGCTCCCGCAAGGCCGCAGCCGCCGCGGCAACGCGCGCCGCCGCGGCGCCGGCGACGACGCTGGTGGCGCACGGCACCCACTGGTCCTACGAGGGCGAGACGGGGCCGGCCAACTGGGGCAGGATCAATTCCGACTGGACCCGCTGCGGCACCGGCTCGCGCCAGTCGCCCATCGACATCCGCGACGGCATGAAGGTCGAACTGGAGCAGATCAGCTTCGACTACAAGCCGTCCTCGTTCAACGTGGTCGACAACGGCCACACCGTGCAGGTCACCCTGGGCGGCGGCAACTACATCACGGTGCAGGGGCGCATGTACGAGCTGATGCAGTTCCATTTCCACCGTCCCTCGGAGGAGCGCGTCAACGGCAAGGGCTATGAGATGGTGGTGCACCTGGTGCACAAGGACGCCGAGGGCAAGCTGGCGGTGCTGGCCATCCTGCTCGAGCGCGGCAAGGCGCAGGCGACCATCCAGACCGTGTGGAACAATCTGCCGCTGGAGAAAAACGAGGTGATGGCGCCGGCGATCGTGCTCGACCCGATGGACTTGCTGCCGCAGCGGCGCGATTACTTCACCTATATGGGCTCGCTGACCACGCCGCCCTGCAGCGAGGGCGTGTTGTGGTTGGTGATGAAGGAGCCGCAGCAGGCGTCGCCGGCGCAGATGGCGCTGTTCAGCCGCCTGTATCCGCTCAACGCCCGGCCCATCCAGAGCGGCTCGGGGCGCATGATCAAGGAATCGAACTAGCGGCCGCGCGGCGGCCCGAGTCCGGCCCGCCGCGGCGGTTTCCCGTTTCAGGAAGGCGCCCGCAACGGGCGCTTTTCTTATTGCGCGGCGACGCGCTGCAGGCCGGTCCATTCGGCGCCGCCGGCCAGCAGGTCCGGCTCGATCAGGGCCGCCTCGACGCAGACGAAGCGGCGGTATTCCTCGTCCTCCATGTCACTCAGCGCGGCGGCGTCGGCGGCGCCCGGATTCCACACCACGGCGTCGGTGAAGCCGTCCTGTTCGAGGCGCAGCGCGGCGGCGCCGGCGCGCAGCAGCAGCGGCGCCGGCAACTGGTAGTAGATCCGGTCGAGCTTGTCGGCGAAGCCCAGTTCGGCCTCCGCCTGCAGCGCGGCGGCGCCGCTCTCGTCGCTATAGCGCACATGCTGCAGGCCCGCCAGCCGGCAGGCGTCGAGCTGCTCGACCAGGAAGTAACTGTGCAGGGCCGCCGAAAACGGGAAGGCCGCCTCGCCCGTGTTGCGCACGCTCAGCGCCAGGCTCAGGGTGTCGCCCCGAAGGGCGACGCGGAAACTGAGTTCGAAGGCGTAGGGCCAGGCGGCCGCCAGTTCGGCCGGCAGGTCGGCTGCCGCCAGCTGGAAGACGGCGTAGGCCTCCTCGTCGTCCCGGCCGTGCCCGGCCGGGCGCCAATGGCAGACGCGCGCGAAGCCGTGGCGCAGGCCGTCGCCGCGGGCGCCGAACTGCGGGAAGATCAGCGGCACGCCGCCGCGGATGGCGCGGCCGCCGTCCAGCGCCGAGCGGGCGCTGCAGAACAGGCGCTCGCGCCCGTCCGCAGTGCGCCACGACACCAGATGGCCGCCGTACAGCGTGACGATGGCGCGGGCGCCGTCGGCGGCCTCGATGGCGACGGCCGGCAGGGCGCCGAATTGAGTCAAATGCATGGCCTGTCCTTTAGGTCTGCCGGCTCTTCGCCAGCGGCGGGTTTTTCGCGAAATAGCGCTTGATGCCGGTGACGATGGCGTCGGCCAGCTTGTCCTGGTAGGCGTTGTCGGTCAGCTTGGCCTCCTCCTCGGGATTCGAGATGAAGGCCGTCTCGATCAGGATGGAGGGGATGTCGGGCGCCTTCAGCACGGCGAAGCCGGCCTGCTCGACCGAGCCCTTGTGCAGGCGGTTGATGCCGCCGATTTCCTGCAGCACGGCCTTGCCCAGCTTCAGGCTGTCGTTGATCTGCGCCGTCGTCGAGAGGTCGAACAGCACGCTGGCGAGCTGCTTGTCCTGGGTCTTGCCGAGGTTGACGCCGCCGATCGAGTCGGCCAGGTTTTCCTTGTTGGCCAGCCAGCGCGCCGCCGTCGAGCTGGCGCCCTTTTCGGACAGCACGAAGACCGAGGAGCCGCGCGCCGTCGGCTCGACGAAGGCGTCGGCGTGGATGGAGACGAACAGGTCGGCCTGCACCTTGCGCGCCTTTTCCACGCGCATCCCCAGCGGCACGAAGAAGTCGGCGTCGCGCGTCAGCATGACGCGCATGTTCGGCTGCTCCTCCAGCTTGGCCTTGAGGCGTTTGGCGATGGCCAGCACGACGTCCTTCTCGCGGCTGCCGCCGCGCCCGCTGGCGCCCGGGTCCTCGCCGCCGTGGCCGGGGTCGAGCGCGATGGTGATCATGCGCAGCACTTTCTGAGGCGCGCCGCCCTTGGCCTCGCGCCGGCTCTCCGGTTTGCTCTCCTGCTTGATCTCGGGCCGGGCCTCGGCCTTCGCTTCGGGCTGCGCCGCTTCCGGCCTGCGCTCCTCCGGCTCGGCCGCCGGCGGCGTCGGCGCGCCGGGCGGACGCCTGGCGCCGCTCTCGCCCGACCACTCGCCCTTTTCGATCATGGCGGCGATCAGGTCCGGCTGGCGCACCGGATACAGGTCGAAAATCAGGCGGTGGTGGTAGGCGCCGACGGGCGCCAGCGTGAACACCTGCGGCGTCACCTCCTCCTTCAGGTCGAACACCAGGCGCACCACGTTGGGCCGGTTCTGGCCGACGCGCACCTGCTTGATGTAGGGATCGCCGGACTGGATCTTGGCGACCAGTCCCTTCAGCTCCGGGTTCAGCTCCAGGCCCTCGATGTCGACGACCATCCGCTCCGGGTCCTTGACCATGAAATGGGTGACCTTCAGGACGCTGTCGTTCTCCAGCGTGACGCGGGTGTAATCCTCGGCCGGCCAGACGCGCACGGCGAGGATCTGCGCGGCGTTGGCGGGCAACGGCGCGTACACCGACAGGAGCAGGGTGGCGCCGGCCTTGAGCACGGTGCGTCGGGTGATGGGTTTGGCGCTCACAGATTGGGCGCGAATTTGAGGCGTTGGAGGCATGACAGACCCAGTTCGGACGACGCTTGCAATTTTACATCACGGCCCTGGCCAGCCACATCCAGGTAGATATTCCAGTCCGCCGGCGGCAGCACCGGTTCGGCCTTCTCCGGCCACTCGACGACGCAGATGTTGGCGCCGTCGAAGTCTTCGCGGAAGCCGGCGTCGAGGAACTCCTCCGGGCTGCCCATGCGGTACAGGTCGAAATGGATGAGCCGGACGGCGCGCCCGCCGAGCGTGACGGCGTAGGGCTCGGCGAGGGTGTAGGTCGGACTCTTGACGTTGCCGACGTGGCCGGCGGCGTGCAGGAGGGCGCGCGTGAGCGCGGTTTTGCCGGCGCCGAGGTCGCCGTGCAGGTAGATCGCCAGGCCGGGCGCGAGGGCGCGCGCCAGCGCGGCGCCCAGCGCGGCGGTGGCGGCTTCGTCGTGGAGGTGGGCTGTAAAATGCTGCATCGAATAGAATGTCGTCTGAATGTCTGAGGGGCGCGCGGTTGCGGCCCCGTCCATTGTAACCGCGAGTGAAAACTAAGTCCGAGCATGTCTGCCAATGAACCCGATTTAGCCGCGCTGGCGGAGACCATCAAACGCTGGGGCGGCGAACTCGGTTTCGCCGAGGTGCGCATCGCCGACGTCGAACTGGGGCACTGCGAGCCGGGCCTGCAGGCCTGGCTGGAGGCCGGCTTCCACGGCGACATGGAGTACATGGCCAGCCACGGCCTGAAGCGGGCTCGCCCGGCCGAGCTGGTGCCGGGCACGGTGCGGGCCATCTGCGCGCGCATGAACTACCTGCCGGCCGGCATGGACGCCGACTGGCGCGCCCGCGAGGCGGCGCGCCTGGCCGAGCCGGGCGCCGCCGTGATCTCGGTCTACGCCCGCGGCCGCGACTACCACAAGGTGATGCGCGCGCGCCTGCAGCAACTGGCCGAGCGCATCCGCGGCGTCGCCGGCGAGTTCGGTTTTCGCGTCTTCAGCGATTCGGCGCCGGTGCTGGAGGTGTCGCTGGCGGAAAAATCCGGCCTGGGCTGGCGCGGCAAGCACACCCTGCTGATCAACCGCCAGGGCGGCTCCTTCTTCTTCCTCGGCGAGATCCTGGTCGACCTGCCGCTGCCGGTGGACGCGCCGGAGACGCCGCACTGCGGCCAGTGCCAGGCCTGCATCACGGTCTGCCCGACCCAGGCCATCGTCGGCGCGCACAAGGTCGACGCGCGGCGCTGCATCTCCTATCTGACCATCGAACTCAAGGGCAGCATCCCGCCCGAGATGCGCGCCCTGATCGGCAACCGCGTCTACGGCTGCGACGACTGCCAGACCGTCTGCCCGTGGAACAAGTTCGCGCAGCGCGCGGCCGTGGCCGATTTCGACGAGCGCCACGGCCTGGGCGAAGCGACGATGGCGGCGCTGTTCGCCTGGAGCGAGGAGGAGTTCAACCGGAAAATGGAGGGCAGCGCGATCCGCCGCATCGGCCACGAGCGCTGGTTGCGCAATCTGGCCGTCGGCCTGGGCAACGCGGCCGCCCTGGCCAAGGGCGCGCCGGAGATCGTCGCCGCGCTCGAGTCGCGCCGCGCCGACCCCTCGGCGCTGGTGCGCGAACACGTCGAGTGGGCGCTGGCGCGGCACCGCTGAGGGCGCGCCGCGCGCCGCCTCACTTGAGCAAGCCGGCCAGTTCGACCGCCGTCTTCACCTGCATCTTGTCGAAGATGTGCGCGCGGTGCACCTCGACGGTGCGCATGCTGATGCCCAGCTTGTCGGCCACCACCTTGTTCATGTTGCCGGCCAGGATAAGGTCGAGCACCTCGCGTTCGCGCGTCGACAGCGTCGCCAGGCGCGCGTGCACGGCCGCCAGCGCGCCGGCCTGGCGCGAGCCGGCCAGGCCCTGCTCGACGCGGTCCATCAGGGCGTTGTCGTTGAAGGGCTTCTCGAAGAAGTCGAAGGCGCCCCGTTTCAGGCTGTCGACGGCCATCGGCACGTCGCCGTGGCCGGTCAGGAAGATCACCGGCAGGCGCTGCGCCAGGTCGCGCCGCAGCAGTTGCTCGAAGACGGCGATGCCGTTCATGTCGGGCATGCGCACGTCGAGCAGCACGCAGTCGCCGAGCGGATCGAAGACGCCGGCGGTGTCGAGGAATTGCTGCGCGCTGGCGTAGCCGCGCGCCGGGATGGCGCGCGAGCTGGCCAGCCAGGTCAGCGAGTCGCGCACCACTTCTTCGTCGTCGACGATATGCAGCATGGAATACTCCTAGGGATGGGCCACCGGCAGGGCGAAGGTGAAGATGGTGCCGCCCTGCGGGTTGGCGCTGTGGTTCAGGGTGCCGCCGTGGAATTCGATGGCGCTGCGGCAGATGTTCAGGCCCATGCCCATGCCCTCGGCCTTGGTCGAGAAGAAGGGCGAGAAGAGGCGCTCGGCGACGTCGTCGGCGATGCCGTGGCCCTGGTCGACGACGGCCAGCGTGACCTCGCCGCGGGCCGCGTCGTGGCGCGCCTCGAGGCGCATCAGGCGGCGCTCGGGGGCGATGTCCTGCATCGCCTCGATGGCGTTGCGGGTCAGGTTCAGCAGCACCTGTTCGATCATCACGCGGTCGGCGCGCACGCTGGGCAGGCCGGCCGGGATGCGGGTCCGCACGACGACGTAGAACTGGCGCGCCTGCAGCTCGATCAGCGCGGCGATGCCGTCGACCAGCGAGTCGATCGCCAGCGGCTGGCGCTCGCTGTCGCGCTTCTTGACGAACTCGTGCACGCTGCGGATGATCTGGCCGGCCCGCTGCGCCTGCGCGCTGGCCTGCTCCAGCGCCGGCTTCAGCAGCGCGCTGTCGACGCTCTGGCCGGCGTCGGCGGCGCGCCCGAGCAGGTTCAGCGCGCCCGTCGTGTAGCTGGAGATGGCCGCCAGCGGCTGGTTCAGCTCGTGCGCCAGCATGGAGGCGATCTCGCCCATGGTCGCCAGGCGCGCGCCGGCCTGCAGCTTTTCCTGCTGCTGGCGGATCAGCTCCTCGACGCGCTTGCGGTCGGAGATGTCGAGGATGGAGCCCATCCAGCCGGTTTGCCGGCCGTCGTTGTCGACCAGCGGCGCCTCGAAGATCAGCACCGGCACGCGGGCGCCGTCGCGGCGCTGGAAGATGGTTTCGAATTGCGGCGTGATGGTGCCGGCCAGCACGCCGGCGAAGCGGCGCTGGTAGTCGGCCATCGCCTCCGGGGCCCAGTAGGGCATGGGCGGCAGCTTGCCCACCAGCTCCTCGTTCGGGTAGCCGACGATCTGGCAGAAGGCCGGGTTGACGTAGGTGACGCGGCCCTCCAGGTCGCGCGCGCGCAGGCCCGTCACCAGCGAGTTCTCCATCGCCGTGCGGAAGGACATCTGCTGGCGCAGCGCGCCCTCGGCGGCCAGGCGGCGCGAGATGTGGCGCCACAGCGCCAGCAGGCTCCACAGCAGGCCCAGCGAGAGGGCGATGACGGAGCCCACCAGCAGGTTGGGCAGCAGGCGCGGTTCGCTCTTGACGCTGTCGGTGAACAGGGTGAGCGAGGCGCCCGGCAGGTCGAGCGCGCGCTTGTGCGTGTAGACGCCGTGGCCGGGGCCGGCGGCGGCGCGCCGCGCCAGCGTCTTGTCGTCGCGGTCGATCAGGCTGATCTGGTTGTCCTGGGCGAACCACCAGGGCACCATCTCGTCGAGCAGGCCGCTGACCTGGTAGGTGGCGACCAGGCTGCCCAGGTAGCGCTGGCCGTCGAACAGCGGCAGGTGGTAGTCCATCAGCGGCGTGGCCGGCGCGGCGCGCGGGTCGTCGCCCTGCGGCGCCGGCTGGCTGTAGCGGCCGGCGCGGATCTTGCGCGCGTTCTCGGCCGCCTCCAGCGAGGCGGCGCCGAAATGCGCCTCGGCCGGCGGGCTGGCCTCGCTGGAGGCGAGCAGCGCGCCGCGCTCGTCGAGCCAGACCACGCGCAGCAGTTCGCCGCCGTTCTTCAGCAGTTGCGCCAGGCGGGCGTGGACCCGCTCGGGCGTCAGGTGGCCGGCGCCGATGTCGCCGCCCAGGCTGCGCAGGCTTTCCTCGTTGCGGGTGAGCTGGAAACGGATGGTCTGCTCGACCCACAGTGTGTCGGCGATCAATTGTTCCTGGCGTTCGTTGCTTTCCATTTGGCGCGCCTGCCACGGCAGCCAGAACAGGATCGCCAGGAAGAACAGCAGCAGCACCACCGGCAGCAGCCAGCGCAAAGGACTGGTAAAGTGCGTGCGGCGGGCACGCGTGAACGGATTTGTCATCACTAGCAGGGTAACGGTTTGATGGGCGCTGGCTATTGTGGCTTTCCACAGTAGCGGCGCGGCCGTCTCTCGGACAGTATCGGCGATAGACAAAAAAAATGAAGATTTTTTTCATCATTGGAGACAACATGAAATTGCCCTCCCTCGTGTTGGCGCTGTGCGCGGCCATGAGCGTCCACGCCCATGCGCAGGTGCCCATCGTCATCAAGTTCAGCCACGTGGTGGCGCCCGACACGCCGAAGGGGCAGGCCGCCGAGCGCTTCAAGCAGTTGGCCGAGCGCGCCACCAGGGGCCGCGTCAGGGTCGACCTGTATCCGAACAGCCAGTTGTACAAGGACCGCGAGGAGCTGGAGGCGCTGCAACTGGGCGCCGTGCAGATGCTGGCGCCCTCGCTGGCCAAGTTCGGCCCGCTGGGCGTGAAGGAGTTCGAGGCCTTCGACTTGCCCTACATCTTCCCCAGCAAGACGGCGCTGTACAACGTCACCGAGGGTGTGATCGGCAAGGGCCTGCTGAAGAAGCTGGAGCCGAAGGGCATCACCGGCCTGGCCTACTGGGACAACGGCTTCAAGGTGATGTCGGCCAACCGGCCGCTGCGCCTGCCGGCCGACTTCAAGGGCCTGAAGATGCGCATCCAGTCCTCCAAGGTGCTCGACGCGCAGATGCGCGCGCTGGGCGCCAACCCGCAGGTGCTGGCCTTCTCCGAGGTCTACCAGGCGCTGCAGACGGGGGTCGTCGACGGCACCGAGAACCCGCCCTCGAATATGTACACGCAGAAGATGCACGAGGTGCAGCGCCACCTGACCGTCTCCAACCACGGCTACCTGGGTTACGCGGTGATCGTCAACAAGAAGTTCTGGGACGGCTTGCCGGCCGATGTGCGCGCCGCGCTGGAGGGGGCGATGAAGGAGGCGACGACCTTCGAGAAGGCCAGCGCCCAGCGCGACAACGACCAGGCCCTGGAGGCCATCCGCAAGTCCGGCAAGACCGACATCTATACGCTCAGCGTGAAGGAGCAGGCCGAGTGGCGCCGCGCGCTGGCGCCGGTGCAGAAGAGCATGGAAGGGCGCATCGGCAAGGAGCTGATCGACGCCATCAATCGGGAAAGCGCGAAGTAGGCGGCCCTCGCGGCGCGCCCGCCGGCCGCGCCGCGACAGGCGGCCCCCGGCGCCGCCGGCCCTTGTGTACAATCCGCCCAATCGTCCCGTGGCGGCGCATCGGGCGCCGCCATTTTTTCGTCGTTTTCGCGCCGCGGCGCCAAGGTTTTTCCATGCATATCCGCTCCACCCAACGCGCCGCCCCGGCCGCCCCGCAGGCATGAGCCCGGTTTTCTTCGTCCAGGCCCTGCTGGTCGTCGGCCTGCCGTATTTCCTCTGGCGCTGCGCCGGCCTGCGCCGCCTGCTGCCGCTGGTGGTGGTGCAGATCATCGTCGGCATCCTGCTCGGCCCCTCGGTCTTCGGCGCCCTGGCGCCGCACTGGTGGGCCGGCCTGTTCGACGCCGCGCGCGGCTCGATGCTGCCGGGCCTGCAATGGCTGGCCATCGCGCTGTTCTCCTTCCTGACCGGGGTCCATCTGCGCGGCCAGGGCGGCGCCGGGCAGGGCCGGGCCACGCTGTGGATCTGCGCCGGCAGCATCGCGCTGCCGCTGCTGGCCGGCGCCGCCGGCGGCCTGTGGCTGGCCGGCAATGTCGGCACGGCGCTGGCCGCGGGCGGCGCCGCCTGGTTCGCGCTGGCCGTCGGCGTCTGCACGGCGGTGACCGCCTTGCCTGTGCTGGCGGCGATCCTGCGCGAAATGCGCCTGGACGCCACGCCCGTCGGCGCCATGGCGCTGCGCTGCGCGGCCTGGAACGACGCCCTCATCTGGATCTTGCTGGCGGCGCTGCTGCTGGCCCACCGCGGCGCCGGCATGGAGCCGGCCGCGTGGTTGCCGCCGGCCACGGTGTGGGGCGCGGCCGGCGCGGCGCTGCTGCTGGCGCCGCCGCTGATGCGCTGGATAGGCCGGCGCGACTTCGAGCCCGAGCTGCACCTGGTGGTGGCGCTGATCTCGGCGCTGGGCCTGGCCCTGGCCTTCGACCTGATCGGCCTGCACCATGTGATCGGCGCCTTCGTCGCCGGCCTGATCTGGCCGCGGCGCCACGCCAGTCGCATCGCCGCGCAGATCGAGCCGCTGACGATGGTGGCGCTGCTGCCCTTCTACTTCCTGGGCGCCGGCCTGCGCCTGCCGGTGGGCGCGCTGAGCCATGACGCGCTGCTGGTCTTCGCCGTCACGGCGCCGCTGGCCATCCTGGCGAAGATGGCCGGCAGCGCCGTCCCGGCGCGCCTGGCCGGCATGGCTTGGCGCGAGGCGCTGGCGCTGGGCGCGCTGCTGCAGACCAAGGGCATGGTCGAGGTGGTGGTGCTGGGCGTGCTGCTCGACGCCGGCCTGCTGGGCGTGACGGCGTTCACCGGCCTGCTGCTGACGGCGCTGGCGACGACGCTGCTGGCGAAACCGTTGACGGCCTGCCTGCTGCGGCCCCGGCCGGCGCCGCGCGCCGCGGTCGCGCCGCGGGTCGCGGCGGTGCGCTTTTAACACAGATGGGCCCCGATTTGCCAAATTTAATTCGTCGCGAAACCGACACACGGGTCCGGGCAGCAAAAAATTTGCGATATCGCTTATTAAGTACGCTATGATGGGCGACTTTTCGGCGCTACAGGACATAAGCTTATGCGTCCGGAGTCAGGATAAATGGTTGGTGGGGAGTGTATATAAGAACGGTATCGATACCGGGGATATTTTGAGGAGACACACGTTTCACAGAATGCTGTTGGAGTCATCGCTGCAAGCTGCCAAAAGCTAGCTACGGCGGGTCCCAAACGGCCGGGGACGTGAGCAGGGTTTGAAACGCACCGCAAGGTGCGTTTTTTTTCGTGCGCCCGGCAGGGCGCACTTACTTGGAGG
>JANXSQ010000418.1 GCA_025356595.1 Janthinobacterium sp.
GCTTGAAGACGCTGACCACCTCGCTCAGCGTCTGCGCCTGGTCCTGCATCGATTCGGCCGCCGCGGCGGCCTCTTCGACCAGCGCCGCGTTCTGCTGGGTCACTTGGTCCATCTGGGCGATCGCCTGGTTGACCTGCTCGATGCCGGCGCTCTGTTCCTGGCTGGCGGCCGTGATCTCGCCCATGATGTCGGTGACGCGGGTGATGCTGGCGACGATGTCGGCCATCGTCGTACCGGCCTCGTTGACCAGGCGCGAACCGGCTTCGACCTTCTCGACCGAATCGCCGATCAGGGTCTTGATGTCCTTCGCGGCGGCGGCCGAGCGGTGCGCCAGGTTGCGCACCTCCGAGGCGACGACGGCGAAGCCCCTGCCCTGTTCGCCGGCGCGGGCCGCCTCGACGGCCGCGTTCAGCGCCAGAATATTCGTCTGGAAGGCGATGCCGTCGATGACGGCGATGATGTCGACGATCTTCTTCGACGATTCATTGATCGAGGCCATCGTGCCGACCACCTCGCCGACCACGGCGCCGCCCTTCAGCGCGATGCCCGAGGCCGAGGCGGCCAGCGTGTTGGCCTGGCGCGCGTTGTCGGCGTTCTGCTTGACGGTGGCCGTCAGCTCCTCCATCGAACTGGCCGTCTCCTCCAGCGAACTGGCTTGCTGCTCGGTGCGCGAGGACAGGTCCTGGTTGCCGGCCGCGATCTCGCTGGACGCGGTGGCGATGGTGTCGGTGCCGCTGCGCACCTGGCCGACCAGGCGCTGCAGGCTGCCGTTCATGTCCTTCAGGGCCTGCATCAGCTCGCCCGTCTCGTCCGTCGAGGCGACCACGATGTCGGCCGTCAGGTCGCCGCCGGCCACCCGCTTGGCCACGCGCACGGCCGCGTTCAGCGGTTGCGAGACGATGCGCGCCACCCAGACGGCCAGCAGCACGCCGATCAGCACGCTGCCCAGCAGCAGGACGATGCCCGACAGGCGCGCGCCGCTGTAGGCGAGGTCGGCGGCCTTGCTGGCGGCCAGGCCGCCGTCGATGTTCTGTTTGACCAGCTTGCCGATCAGCTCCGTCATCTGCGCCTGCATCTGCGAGGTCGGCCCGGCCAGCAGGGCGCGCGCCTCGTCCTTCTTCATCTGGCGCGACAGCTCGATCATCTTGTTGTGCTCGGGCAGATAGGCCTCGTTGATCTTGGCGAACTCGTCGAACATGGCCTTCTCTTCTGCGCTGTTGACCAGCTTGGCGTACTTGTCCATGTCCGTCTTCAACTGCGCGAGGATCTCGCCCATGCGCTTCTCCGGCAAGGCCATGCCGGCCTCATCGGGATAGAGGATGTGCGACAACTCCCAGCGGCGCAGCTCGCCGATGTCGGACTTGAGCGTCATCACCGCCTGCACGCTGGGCATCCAGTCCTCCGACAACTCGGTCGAGGCCGCGTTGATGCGGGCCATCGAGAAAATGCCGGAGACGCCGAGGATCACCGTCAGCACCAGCACCGCGCCGAATGAACAGATCAGCTTGGTGGCAATTTTTAAGTCGTAGAACCATTTCATCGTAGTGTCCTCAGTGGGCTCGGGAAAATCGTGGCGACCCGGCGCGCGGCGCGGTGTCGGCTGTTGCGTCACGCCGCGCCGGGCCGGGCCAGCCGGGGGCGGCGCGACCAGGGCGGCGTCGGCCCGCGCGCCACGGGGTAGCGGTGGCGGCGCGGACCTGAAATCGGTGGCACGGCAGGCGCGGCGCCTGCGGAGGGGCTGCATGCGCGGGGGTGCGGCGCAGGCCGGTCCGGGATTCGGGAACTATCAAGGCGCGCGGCCGATCCGGCCGCGGGCGTTTCCATGTGCAAATATTTTAGCACCGAGTTCCCGCTTGGAAAGAAATAAATATCCTTGTGTTTCATTGGGCAAAAATATAGCGGCCCGCCGCGTAGGAGGGGGACCACACGCAGCCCTGCCGCCTGCCTACAAGGGCGCGTCGGCTGATCCCACGTCGCGGCGGCCGGGCCACCTTTACAGTGGGGCTTAAGCGACGGCGCCACGGCGCCGCGCCGATCCACACGGCATCCTCCGAAGGATCCAACAGACGAAGAGGCAAGACATGCGCACTCCTCCTGGCACTTTCGCCCCCCTGCCCTTTCCCGCCGCCGCGCCGCGCCGACCCGCCCCGGCCCGCGCGGACGCCGCCGCGACCGTCATCAGCATCGCCGGCGCGCAACAGAACGACTTGCTCAGGGCCTTGGGCGGCGCCGACCTGGAGCGCCTGTTCGCCCACCTGGAACTGGTCGCCCTGCCGGCCGGCAAGCACCTGTTCGACTTCGGCGAGCGCATCGAGCACAGCTACTTCCCCACCAACGCCATCGTCTCGCTGCTGTACGTGATGGAGGACGGCGCCACCACCGAGATCGCCGTCATCGGCCGCGAAGGCGTGGTCGGCGTCGCCCTGTACGAGGCCGAACGGGCCACCTGCGGCGCCGTCGTGCAGAGCGGCGGCTACGGCTACCGCCTGCCGACCGCCTTCCTGCGCACCCTGTTCGCCGAGGGCGGCGCGCTGGCGCAACTGCTGATGCGCTACAGCGGCGCCCTGTTCGCCCAGATGGCGCAGAACGTCGTCGGCGGGCGCCACTGCACGATCGAACAAAAGCTCTGCCGCTGGCTGCTCGACCGCCTCGACCGCTCCCTGTCGAACGAGTTGAAAGTGACCCAGGACACGATGGCGAACATGCTCGGCGTGCGGCGCGAAAGCGTCACCGTCTGCGCCCGCCGGCTGCAGGACGAGGGCCTGATCCACTACCGCCGCGGCACCATCGTCGTGCTCGACCGCGCCGGCCTGGAGCGCTCGGCGGGCGCCTGCTACCGGGCCGCGCGGGCCGGCCTCGAACAGATGCAGGGGCGCCGCGCCGACGCGCGCAACTGAGGCCGCCGCGCCGCCGCGCGCCCAGCATGCGCGCGCCCTAGCCCGCTCGCCGAGCGCGCCATCCACGCCTCAGCGGCGCGGCGTGAATGCGCTCGCTCATGCAACCCTGCGGCGCGGTGTTGCGTTTTCGCCCGCACGGCTGACTGTCGTTGCGCAATTCCAAATCAAGCAATATTATTCCCAAGCACAACGGCGACTTCGCCGCAATCCGCCCCCCCGCGCGGACATCTTATTGGGAACCATTGCCATGAACCTCAAGACCACCATCTCGATCATGTTTGCCGGCCTGTTGGGCGCCGGCTTTGCGCAAGCGGGCGTGGGCGTCACGGCCGACCTTGGAACGACCGGCGTGGGCGCGCACCTGAGCGTGCCGCTGCAGGCGAATCTGAATGTCCGCGTCGGCATCAACTACCTGAACTACTCCTACAATTCCAGCACCTCGGACGTCGAGTATGACTTCAAGCTGAAGCTGCGCACCTTCGACGCCCTGCTCGACTACTACCCGATGGACAGCAGCTTCCGCGTCAGCGCCGGCCTGGTCTACAACGGCAACAAGATCGACGCCCACGGCAAGCCCAGCGGCACCGGCACCTACACGCTGAACGGCCACACCTACCTGGCCTCGAGCGCCGGCACGGTGGACGGCGCGATCGACTTCCGCAAGACCGCGCCCTACCTCGGCATCGGCTGGGGCAACGCGGCGAAGGACAGCGGCTGGGGCTTCTCCAGCGATATCGGCGTGCTGCTGCAGGGCGCGCCCGACAGTTCGCTGACGAACAATGGCTGCACGGCGCCGGCGCCGGTGTGCGCCCAACTGGCCACCGACGTCGCCGCCGAGAACGTCAAACTGTCGGACAAGGTGCACAGCTTCAAGGCCTATCCGGTCATCCGCATCGGCGCGAACTACCGCTTCTAGGCGCCAAAAAGACAGGAAAAGCGCGCCGCGGCGTGCTTTTTTTTCGACCGGCAATCGGCAGTGCGATTGCCGTCCCACAGCCGGGCGCGCCGCGCTGGGGCCTTGACTCCGACGATTTTTTGTTGAGGGTGGCCCCAACAAGCAGGCTCAACTTCGCGCCGCAGTCCTGCCCCGCTCGAGAACCCGGCCGCCTTGCTAGGGGCCGGCCTTGCGGAGCTTCAACTGGACCATGAAGTGCTTCGCATCGTCCAGTCCGAACGTCATCTGGCCGCCGTGCGCCTGCATCACTTGCTCCACGATGGACAAGCCAAGGCTGCCGCCACTGCGTGTACCGCCACGCGGCGAAAACGGCTTGCGCACGCGCTCGCGGTCGGCCTCGGGGATGCCGGGGCCGTCATCGACGAAGCTGACCAAGCAGTGGCCAGGCAGCTCCCTGACCTCCACATGCAACAGGCCCGGTGCGCCGTACAGCAAGGCGTTGCCGATGATATTTTTGACGGCTTCCCGCAATGTCGTCGCATCGCCGGCGATCAGACAGGGGTGCTCCGGAACCAGCAAAGCCAGATCGAGGCGGTCGAGATTGCGCAGGCTGTAGTTGGAGCAGATCTCGGCCATTTCACCCCGCACCAGTTCCGCCAGGTCGATCGCCTCCATCACCGCACTGTTGGCGCGATGCTGCACCATTGCATGGTTGATCAATTGCCCGATCAGGTGCCCCAGGTTCGCGGTCAACTCGCGCAAGCGGTTCAGGTGAATGTGCTTGCGCGCCTCATCGGTCTGCATGGACAGCAGCTCCATCTGCGACAGCAGGCCGGCGACCGGCGTGCGCAGTTGATGCGCGGTGTCGCCAATCACGCGCCGCATCAGCTCCTGATGCCGCGCCAGGCGCTGCATGAAGCCGTTGATGGAGCTGACCAGCGCATGGATTTCGGCGGGCACCTCGATCGCCAGCGGCGCCAGGTCGTTCGGGTCGCGCGCCGCGATCGCGCGCTCGATCTCCGACAGGGGCGACAGCGTCTGGTACAGCGTGAAAATGGCCGCCAGCACGGTCAAGACGCCCATCGCGACGATCACGATGAAGGCGTTGCCGCTGGCGTTCTTGGCGAACGAGGAACGCGCCGCCTTGGTCTGCGCCACCGCCACGACGGCCCAGGGGCGTGGGTGATCGAGCGCGAGGCGACGCCCGAGAACCGCGATCCGCACCGGCAGCCCCTGGTAGTTCGAATCGAACAGGATCGGTCCCTCCTCCAGCCTTTGCCAGGGAATCACCGGCTTGAAATCGGGATCGCCCGCAATGCTACGCCCATCCGGATCGAGCACGGTGTAAAAAGTCTGCACGCCCGGGGTGAGCATGAAAGCGGCCATCGGCAAGTCGACCGTGACGGCGCCGTCGCGCAGCCAGGTGTTTTCGGCGATCTGCAGCGCGTTCCCCGTCAGCAGGCGGTCGTAGGCTTCGTTCGCCGCCAGTTGCGTCGCCATCCAGATCGCCACCAGCAGGGCCGCGCCGCTCACCAGCAGCACCAGCCCGATGCGCAACACCAGCCGGGTGTACAGCGATCCGCGCGCGACGATCATGTCAGCACGACCTGGTAGCCGAGCCCGCGCAGGGTGCGGATTTCAAACCGCGCCGCGGCCATTTTCTTGCGCAGCCGGCCGACATACTGCTCGATCGCGTTGGCGCTCGGCGTGTCGTCGATGGTGAACAGGCGGTCGATCAATTCGTCCTTGCCGAAGATGCGGCCGGGGCGCGACAGGAGGATTTCGAGCAGCGTCACTTCGCGCCGCGTCAGCTCCAGCGGCTGGCCGTCCAGTGTCACGCTGCGCGTCTTGCGGTCGATGCTGACATTGGCCGTCACCAGCTGATTGGTCGCGTCGCCGCCGCCGCGCCGCAGCAGCACGCGGATGCGCGCCTCCAGCTCGCGGTAATCGAAAGGCTTGACCAGATAATCGTCGGCGCCGAGGTCGAGCGCCTTGACCCGCTCCTCGATTTCCGCGCAGGCGGTCAGCATCAGGATCTTGGTGGCCAGTTCGCCGTCGCGCACCTGCTTCAGCAGCGCGAAACCGTCCAGCCCGGGCAGCATCACGTCGAGCACCAGCAGGTCGTAATTGGCGTCCGAGACGCGCGACGCGGCGCGCCCGCCGTGCGCTTCCCAGTCGACCACGTGGCCGATCCGCGTCAGCGAGGCGATGATCGCCTCGGCCACGTCGGCCGAATCCTCGACTAGCAGGATACGCACGGCCGGCCTCTTTTTTCTGTCAGTTTCATTACAGGTTCACGGCCTAAGATCTGTCAAACATTCACAAAACATATGGAGATTATATGAAAAACGCAGAACACGCCAGCCCGCAGGCCGCCCCGGCGCCGCTGCTGGAAATCGACAACGTCACCTTGCAATACAAGACCTCGGAACACCTGGTCACGGCGGCCCAGGATGTCAGCTTCAATGTCTATCCATCCGACCGCTACATCCTGCTCGGACCGTCCGGCTGCGGCAAATCGACATTGCTGAAGGCGATCGGCGGCTACATGAAGCCGGTCAACGGCAGCATTCGCCTGAAGGGCGTCGAAGTGCGCGAGCCGAGCCCGGAACGGATGATGGTATTCCAGGAATTCGACCAACTGCTGCCATGGAAAACGGTGCGCCAGAACGTCGAATTCGCGCTCATCGCCAGTGGCTGTTGGCGCCGATCCAATATTGACCCACCGCGCCGATCCAAATTTGACCCAGGGCGGGACGCTGCGTTTTTGAGTAGCAGCTGTGGATAAGTGTACCAAATAAAGAAGGGGAATCCGTGGAGGGCGTAGCCCGGAACGG
>JANXSQ010000419.1 GCA_025356595.1 Janthinobacterium sp.
AGAAACACGCTTGCTTACCGCTGGTTCTGTCAGTCGACCGTTTTATAGTAGCTTTAGTACCGCGCCTTTTGTAGGAAAACCACCATGGCGGCGGAAAATCCGCCGTTTTTACCTCCCGATACCGGCCCTGCCGGCGGGTGGTACCCTCCCGAGGACGACCCTGACCTCGGGAGCTATTGTTTCACCGAAGGAACGGAGTCAATCGATACAACATTGACTAAGAAACAGGATAAAGAACTTAACCCCGAAAAATACATGTTGATTCATCCCGTGTATTTTGAGGTAAAGAACGAATCGGACGCGGCGAGCTTCCTTTTCGAATTACTTACGAATCTACAATATGTAGATCAAATGGCTCACTTGCTTCCGCATGGGGATATGCCCGACGGAACTCCGGTGTACACGAGCACCGACCAAATCCCTCACGATGTATCGCTGAGTAGCTTCACGCATGCATACCTTTCCGGATTACGTGTTAACGGCGTTTCGTTAATGGGTAAGTTCTGGCTAAAATGTCACAAGAAGTTTACGGAATTCAAGCTCGATCCCGTATTTCTATTATGGCTCAAAGGCAAGGACACGTCGAAACGTGTCACTCTCGACAGAATGGATATGACCGGGACCGAAAGGTATTCCGTCGGCTTCTTTGTCAACGCGTTGGCCGAGCAGAAATTGCTCGAGAACTTCAACTATCAATTGCGCAGCGCTCTTGAATCGAGCACGCACGACGAAGTCCCGGAGTTCCAATGTGACATACTCACAATGTACAACGGGAAAGATCCGACGAGAGTTATTCGCATGATGACTAACACCCGGGCAAACGTAGGTTCATTGCAGAAGCACACGTCTGCATTGCTGGGGAAACCGTCAATACATCTCACTTTTATTTCGTATAAAGTGTGGGATGGCCTAAATGAAGAGAAGAAGACTGCATACCGCGGCATGCAACAGCAGTTCGCTTCAAACGTATGTGCACTAGTCCTATCAGGACTAAGAGATCCATCACTTGATGTAAATGCATGCATGCCTAGCAGGCAAGTTCCTGAACCAGGTAAAATTTCGATCCTAAATTGGGTGAAAGCAACGAAATCGTCCGACAAAACGAATTTGTTTTCTAAAGTAAGTTTGAGCCCAAACGGGGGCATTGAACTATGGCACTTTAAAAGTCATGTGAAGGAAGCGCGGGAATGGGTTAAACTGGCACTACCGGCGATAGCGATGCTGTCAGGGATTGCCTTCGGCGATGAACGAGAGAGGGCTGAAGTGATGTTCTTGAATCCAGACAAGGTATGGAAGCAGCTCGATGAGGGAAGAAAGGTAGACTCAATTCCTAGCCAACGTTCCATTTTCATGGACTTTCAACCACCAACGACGAGCGTACAATCGAAACGAGGCGTTAGGAACAACAAACGCCAACCAAGAGTTCCGATGAAAGGGGAGAAGATGCAATTGCAATTCGACATGGAGTTAGTAAAAAGGAACCAAGAACGCCTTAATCAAACTCGGACAATGGCTGCTCGGCCAATGGCTGCAGGGACAGCTACATTTTCAGCAGCAGTGGCGGCGAATGTTTTTGGAGATGCTCAAGTCGCTCAGTCAGGGAGCAGAAGATCGAAGGCGAAACTCAAAGCAGCTCAAACCGAATCCTCACTAACGATTCAACACTCACTAAAGATTGATCCGGACGTGATGTTAGCAGCGGCAGCACTCGCAGCAGCGAAAACGGCGATGGCCATAGGTCAAGCAACAATTGCGAAGCTTCCGCCGACTGCGTTTGAAAAATTAACGCATGGCACTCACAATGCACCGTCCTACGCTTCACGAGCTGCTATGCATCAACCACCTAGGCAGTTGTTCCAACCGGCAACAGACACCATGTTTACCATGACGCAGTTAAAATCACCAAACAGAGGGAGAGGCCGTGGCGGAGGACTTGATAGACCCGGTGTTCGGAATTTTGGTACACAACCCATGGCGATTGGGGGCATTGGCAGTGGCTCACATCAGACAGAGAATTCGATTAGCTTCGATATCGCTAAGCGTAGCAGGGCGATCAGACTCGAAACAAGCAAGAAAGAAAAACCACCTACTAAATAGATTATTAAACTATAACGTGCCCCCACATC
>JANXSQ010000079.1 GCA_025356595.1 Janthinobacterium sp.
TCAGAAATAGTTTCTTGAAAATCGTGGACTCGGCGTCCCCGACTGTCCCTGGTTTTGATTGGGCGGGAGTTCAGGCGGGGATGTTGACTTGGCGGCCGGGATGGTCGGCGGGCAGGCGCGGCCCTTGGCCGAAGAGTTGGTGGCGCAGCGCGCCGTCGCCATATTCTTTGCGGTAGCGGCCGCGCCGCTGGAGTTCCGGCACGATGAGGTCGACGACGTCGCGCATGCTGTCGTGGGCCACGGCGAAGGCCAGGTTGAAGCCGTCGATGCCGGTTTCGTCCAGCCATTCCTCCAGCTGGTCGGCCACTTGCGCGGCGTCGCCGACGAGCACGGGTCCGCGCCCGCCGATGCCGATGTATTCGGCCGCTTCGCGCACCGTCCATGTGCGCGTCGGATCGGCTTCGCTGAAGGAGGCCAGCGCCGAGCGCCCCGCCGCCGATTCGATGTAGTCGATGGTGGCGTCGAGCGGGATGCGGCTGAAGTCGACCCCGGTCCAGCCCGACAGCAGGACGAGCGCCGCTTCGATGTCGATGTGGCGACGGTAGTCTTCGTATTTGGCCTGCGCCTCGGCCGCCGTGGCGCCGGTGACGATCAGGGCTTGGGCGTAGATCGGCAGGGCGTCGCCGTCGCGGCCGGCGGCGCGCACGGCGCCGCGCAGGCCGTCCGCGTAGTGCCTCACGACGGCTTTGCTGGGGCCGCTGACGAAGGTGCATTCGGCGTGCCGCGCGGCGAAGGCGGTGCCGCGTTTCGAGGTGCCGGCCTGGTACAGCAGCGGGGTGCGCTGCGGCGAGGGTTCGCACAGGTGGATGCCCGGCACTTTGTAGTGGCGCCCGACATGGCCGATCGGGTGCACGCGCGCCGGATCGGCGTAGATGCCGCGCGCCTTGTCGTTGACGACGGCGTCGTCGTCCCAGCTTTTCTCCCACAATTTGTAGACGACGTCGAGGTATTCGTCGGCCAGGTCGTAGCGCTCGTCGTGGCCGAGCTGCTGCTCCAGGCCGAGGTTGCGCGCGGCGCTGTCCAGGTAGCCGGTGACGATGTTCCAGCCGATGCGCCCGCGCGTCAGGTGGTCCAGCGTGGAGATGCGGCGCGCGAAGGCGTAGGGGTGTTCGTAGGTCAGCGCGCAGGTGACGCCGAAGCCGAGGTGGGTGGTGGCTTGCGCCATCAGCGGCACCAGGGCCAGCGGGTCGTTGAGGGGCACTTGCACGCCGTGCCGCAGGGCGGCGTCCAGGCCGCCCTGGTAGACGTCGTAGACGCCCAGCACGTCGGCCAGGAAGATGGCGTCAAAGCGACCCGCCTCCAGCAGCCGCGCCAGTTCGGTCCAGTGCGACGGATCGGTGTAGCGGTGGCTGGTGTCGCGCGCGTGGGTCCACAAGCCGGGCGACTGGTGGCCCACGGTGTTCATCTGGAAGGCGTTGAAGCGGATCGTTTTGCGCATGGGACGGTGTTACTTCTTCGCTTTTTCCAGGGCCAGCTGTTCGTCGGTTTTCGAGTAGCCGGCGAAGTGCTGGTTGGTCACGTCGAGGAAGGCTTGCGAACGGTAGGCCGCCGCCAGGTCCTTGGCGAACTGTTTGTTCTTGTCGGCGCTGCGGATGGCGACCAGGTTGATGTAGTTGGCCGAGATTTTTTCGGCGATCAGCGCTTCGGTCAGCTTGATGCCGGCCGCCAGCGCGTAGTTGCCGTTGATGAAGGAGTAGTCGGTGTCGCCCAGCGAGCGCGGCAGTTGCGCCGCTTCCAGTGCCACCAGCTTGATCTTCTTCGGATTGCCGACGATGTCTTTCTCGGAGGCGCGCACCGGGTCGAAATTGGCGCGCAGCTTGATCCAGCCCAGTTGGTCCAGCAGCACCAGGGCGCGCGCCTCGTTGCTCGGGTCGTTGGGCACGCCGACGGTGCTGCCGTCCTTGACCTCGTTCAGCGATTTGTGTTTTTTGCTGTAGATGGCGATGGGCGCCGTCGGGATCGTCACCAGGTCGGTCAGCGCCAGTTTGTGCTCGCTGGCGAATTTGTTCAGGTAGACGATGTGCTGGAAGACGTTGGCGTCGAGCGAGCCTTCGGCCAGCGCGAAGTTCGGTTGCACGTAGTCGTTGAATTCGACCAGCTTGATCTTGTAGCCCTGCTTTTCCAGGATGGGCTTGATGCCCAGCTTGATCTGGTCGGCGTAGGGACCGGCGCTGGTGCCGATGACGATTTCTTTCGGATCCTTGGCGGCGTTGGCGAAGTTGCCGGCCAAGGCCAGGGTCAGGGCGCTCAGAATCAGGGTGCGGCGGGCGATGGTCATCTTGTTTCCTTTAAAAAGAGTGGGGGTTTCAGCGTTTATCTAAGCGTTTGGCGATGCGGTTGCCGGTGAACTGGATCACCTGCACCATCGCGATGAGGACGGCGACGGTGGCGACCATGATGTCGGTCTCGAAGCGGTAGTAGCCGTAGCGGATGGCCAGGTCGCCGATGCCGCCGCCGCCGACCACGCCGGCCACGGCCGAGTAGGACAGGAAGCTGATCGACAGCACGGTCAGGGCCAGCACCAGGCCGGAGCGCGCTTCGACGAGCAGCACGCGCAGGACGATCTGCAGTTCCGAGGCGCCCATGGCGTGGGCCGCCTCGATGACGCCGCGCGGCACTTCGCGCAGGTTCTGTTCGACCATGCGGGCGAAGTAGGGGATGGCGGCGAAGGACAGCGGCACGGCGGCGGCCAGCGGGCCGATCGAGGTGCCGGCGATGACGCGGGTGAAGGGCACCAGAGCGACCAGCAAAATGATGAAGGGGAAGGAGCGCACCGCGTTCACCAACCAGCCCAGCACCAGCGCGGCGGGACGGTTCTGCAGCGACTGGCCGTCGGCGATCAGGAACAGCAGCACGCCGAGCGGGCCGCCGATGAGCACGGCGGCGGTCAGGCCGATGGCCAGCATGGTCAGGGTCTGGCCCATGGCGGTCCACAGTTCCGGCAGCATGGAGATGATATTTTCAAGCATGAGAGAGTTCTTTCCAGGCGTTGGCTTCGAAGGCGGGCGTGCCGTAGTGGGCCAGCTCGCGGCCCAGCGCGGTCTTGCGCACGGTGGCGGTGTCGGCCAGGGCGAATTGTTCGGCGATGGCGCCGTCCTCGATGACGGCGACGCGGTTGCAGATCGCCCCCAGCACCGACAATTCATGGCTGACGATGACGATGGTCACGCCGAGGTTCTTGTTGATGTCGCGCAGGGTGTCGAGCAGGGCGCGGGTGGTTTCCGCGTCCAGCGCCGAGGTGGGCTCGTCGCAGAGCATGACGGCCGGCCGGCTGGCCAGGGCGCGGGCGATGGCCACGCGCTGCTTCTGGCCGCCCGACAGTTGCGCCGGATAGCTGTCGGCCTTGCCGCTCAGTTCCACCAGGGCCAGGCATTCGCGCACGCGGGCGACCACTTCCTCGCCCTTGAGTTTGCCGTGGATCAGCAGGGGGAAGGCGACGTTGTCGAAGACGGTGGCGTTTTGCAGCAGGTTGAACTGCTGGAAGATCATGCCGATGTTCTGGCGCGCGTCACGCAGTTCGCGCTTGTTGAGCGCCGTCAGTTCGCGCCCGGCCACGGTGACGGTGCCGCTGTCGGGCCGCTCGAGCAGATTGAGCAGGCGCAGCAGGGTCGACTTGCCGGCGCCGCTCTTGCCGATCAGGCCGAAGACGTCGCCCTCGCGCACGTCCAGCGAGACGTTGCGCACGGCGTGGAATTGTTCGCCGCGCGGCAGCGCGAACGATTTGCTGGCGCCGTCGACGCGGATGACGGTGGCCCGCTTCGCGTCCGGCAGGGCGGAGATGTTGTTTGATGTGGTCATGGTTTCACGAGTAGGCGGTGGGTTCGGGCAGGGTGCCTTCGAGGGCGAAACGCCCCAGGTCACGGTATTTGTAGTCGATCGGGTCGTGCAGGGTGTGCACGCGCACATTGCGCCAGAAACGGTCGAAGCCGTACTTTGCCGAGGTGGAGCGGGCGCCCGTCAGTTCGAACATCTGGCTGCTGATCTCGACGCCGGCGCGGTGCGCCAGGCACTTCGCCTCGGCCACGGCGACGGCCAGTTCGCCGCGGTCGCGGGCGCTGATGCGCGCGCCCTTGGCGAAGACCCGGTCGAGTTCGAGGGCTGCGGCATCGGCCAGAACGACGGCGGGGCGCAGCAACAACCACAGTTGGCCGTAGCGGTGCTGGATCAGCGGATCGGCGCTGGCCTTGGCGACGCCGGAGGCGAACCAGGCCTTCGATTCGTCGCGGGTGTAGTCGCGCGCCGCCGCGAAGGCGCCTTCGGCGATGCCGAGGTAGAGATTGGTCATGATCAGTTGCGCCACCTGCGAGCGCAGCGTCGCCTGCGGCGTCGCTTCCAGGGCCGGCGCCTGCAGTACCAGCTCGGCCGGCAGGTGCACTTGCGTGAAATGGACATTGCCGCTGTCGGTCTGGCGCTGGCCGAAGGCGTCCCAGTCGGCCTGCACGGCGACGCCGGCTTGCCGGGTCGGCACGACGCCGATCAGGGCGCTCTGCGTCGGCGCGTGCCAGGCCGAAATCGTCAGCCAGTCGGAACCCACCGAGCCGGAGGAGAAGCTCTTCATGCCGTCCAGAGTGTAGCCGTCGGCGGCGTCGGCGGCCGTGGTGCGCTTGTCGAGCGGATTCAGGGCGTTGCCCCAGAACAGATCCTGCTCCACCGTCAGCGTCAGCAAGTGGCGCTGCTGCGCGGCGCTGCCGTACAGGCGTATGCCGGCCAGTTGCAAATGGTGGAAGCCGAAGACGTGGGCCAGGGCGCTGTCGGCGCGGGCCAGGATGCGGATGACTTGGTAGACCGTGGCCCAGGGCGCGCCCTGGCCGCCGAATTCGGCGGGGATGGACAGCGTCAGCAGGCCGGAAGCGCGGATCAGTTCGCGTTCCGCGGCGGCGTGGCCGCCGGCCTGGTCGCGGGCGTTGGCCGTTTCCGCCAGCCGCGCGGCCAGGGCCGTGGCGAGCCGGATCGGGTCCGTATCTAGTGGTGCGGAAGCGTCTGCATGATGGTCATGCTGCGCTTTGGTGAATGCTTTTGACATTGTGCAAAGCCGTTGTAAATGTGTCGATGGCGCCAGTATTGCAGCGCAACACGTCATTTGTGAACGATTTATTCTGTCTTTGCTTATGCGGAAATGCGCGGTAAGCGGCCGGGACGATATCCGGAAATCACATATCGAAGCGCGAAAGCATTCCTTCGGATTTAACTGTGGCGCACTTAATCTGTTTGCTGAAACGCAGGCTCCATTCCAGCCGCGGGCCTCGCTCCGGCCGGCTCCGAATCCGGCCTCCGTTCTTGCTTTCACGGGGAGCAAGGGCATTCACCAAAGGACATCCATCATGAACGTACTTCTCTTGGGCGGCAGCCCGCAACTACCATCGAGCTCCAGCCGCCTCTTGCTGCACATCGGCGACAAGCTGGCGGTGCACGGCCACCGCACCAGCCGGCTGCATGTGCGCGACCTGCCGGCCCGGGCGCTGCTGCACGCCGATTTCAACGACGTGAGCATCGTGCGCGCCCTGGCCGCCGTGGCCGACGCCGACGCCGTGGTGATCTCGACGCCGGTCTACAAGGCCTCCTACACCGGCATCCTGAAAGCCTTCCTCGACCTGCTGCCGCAGGACGGCCTGGCCGGCAAGCTGGTGCTGCCGCTGGCCACCGGCGGCAGCCAGTCGCACATGCTGGCGCTGGACTACGCCCTGCGTCCGGTGCTGCACGCGCTGGCCGCCCGGCACGTCCTGACCAGCATCTACGCCACCGCCCAGCAGCTTGAATGGAACGAGGAGCGCGGCCTGACGCTGGAGCCGGCCATCGCGGCGCGCGTCAGCCTCGGCGTCGAGGAGTTGGCCAGCGGCCTGCGCGCCCAGCGCCATGTGGCGCGCATCGCCACGCCGCCGCCGGCGCCGCCGCGTTCCCTGAAAGACCATCCCTACGCCGCCGCGCCGCAGGCCTGAACACAAGCAAAGACTCAAGCAAAGACCCAAGGAAAACATATGACTTCACGCCATCAGAACCGCCTGTCCCGCCGCCGCAGCCTGGGCCTCTTGTTCGCCACCGCGGCCGGCGTGCTGGCGGCCGGCATGCCCGGCGCCGCGCTGGGCCAGGCGAAAGCGGTGCTGCGCATCGGCTACCAGAAATACGGCACGCTGACGCTGCTGAAGGGCCGCGGCACGCTGGAAAAACGCCTGGCGGCGAAGGGCGTCGAGGTCAAGTGGACCGAATTCCCGGCCGGCCCGGTGCTGCTCGAAGGGCTCAACGTGGGCAGCATCGACTTCGGCACCGTGGGCGAGGCGCCGCCGATCTTCGCCCAGGCCGCCGGCGCCAATCTGGTCTATGTCGGCAACGAGCCGCCGTCGCCGTCGAGCGAGGCGATCGTCGTGCCGAAGGATTCGAAGATCCGCACGCTGGCCGACCTGAAGGGCAAGCGGGTGGCGCTGAACAAGGGCTCGAACGTGCATTTCCTGCTCCTCAAGGCACTGGAAAAAGCCGGCGTCGGCTACCGGGAAATCGAAACCGTCTTCCTGCCGCCGGCCGACGCGCGCGCCGCCTTCGAGCGCGGCAGCGTCGACGCCTGGGCCATCTGGGACCCCTTCCTGGCCGCCGCCGAGAAGCAGTTGGGCGCGCGCGTGCTGGCCGACGGCAAGGGCCTGGTGTCGAATCACCAGTTCTACCTGGCGGCCCGTCCCTACGCGGAAAAGAACGCCGACGTTGTCCGCATCGTCATCGAGGAATTGGCCAAGGTGGACGAATGGGGCCGCAACAACCTGAAGGAGGTGGCGCAACTGCTGGCGGCGCAGACCGGCCTGGACGCCGGCGTCGTCGAACTGGCGGCCGGCCGCTACGCGTACGGCGTGAAGCCGATCACGGTCGACGTGGTGGCCGAACAGCAGAAGGTGGCCGACGCCTTCTCCGCCCTGAAACTGATTCCCAAGCCGATCGTCGTCAAGGACGCGCTGCTGTCGTTCAAATTGTAAAAGGAAATGCCATGTCTTTGAATATCTTCTGGTTCATCCCCACGCACGGCGACAGCCGCTACCTCGGCACCACGCAGGGCGCCCGCCCGGTCGACGCCGACTACCTGCGCCAGTGCGCGGTGGCCGCCGACACGCTCGGCTACGACGGCGTGCTGCTGCCGACCGGGCGCTCCTGCGAAGACGCCTGGGTGGTGGCCTCGTCGCTGATCAGCGTCACGCAAAAACTCAAATTCCTCGTCGCGATCCGGCCCGGTCTGACCACGCCGGGGCTGGCCGTGCGCATGGCCGCCACCTTCGACCGCCTGTCGAACGGGCGCCTGCTGATCAACGTGGTGACGGGCGGCGACCAGGGCGAACTGGAGGCCGACGGCCTGTTCGCCGACCACGCCAAGCGCTACGAGATATCGGACGAATTCATCCGCGTCTGGCGCGCCTCGCTGGCCGGCGAGGGCGGCGCCGCCGGCTACGATTTCGAGGGCAAGCATATCCAGGTGAAGGGCGCCAAGACCCTGTATCCGGCCGTGCAGAAGCCGCATCCGCCGCTGTACTTCGGCGGCTCGTCGGAGCCGGCGCACGCGCTGGCGGCCGAGCAGATGGACGTCTACCTGACCTGGGGCGAGCCGCCGGCCGCCGTGGCCGAGAAAATCGCCGACATCCGCGCCCGCGCCGCCAAGCACGGCCGCACGGTGCGCTTCGGCATCCGCCTGCACGTCATCGTGCGCGAGACCAACGAGGCGGCCTGGCGCGCCGCCGAGGAGCTGATCAGCCACCTCGACGACGACGTCATCGCCAAGGCCCAGGCGGCCTTCGGCAAGATGGATTCGGAAGGGCAGCGGCGCATGGCGGCCCTGCACGGCGGCCGGCGCGACAAGCTCGAAGTGTCGCCCAATCTGTGGGCCGGCGTCGGCCTGGTGCGCGGCGGCGCCGGCACCGCGCTGGTGGGCGACCCGGAAACGGTGGTGGCGCGCATGCGGGAATACGCCGACCTCGGCATCGACACCTTCATTTTCTCCGGCTATCCGCACCTGGAGGAATCCTACCGCTTCGCCGAGCTGGTGTTCCCGCTGCTGGGCAAGGGCAAGGCGGCCGGCGAACAATCGCTGTCCGGGCCCTTCGGCGAAGTCATGGCCAGCAACATCCTGCCGAAGAGGGCGGCCTGAGATGCGCGCCCGCGCCGCCAAGGCCGGCTTCGACGCGCTGGCGCCGTGGGCCCTGCCGGCCGCGCTGATCCTGGCGTGGCAGGTGGCCGCGCAGGCCGGCTGGCTGTCGAGCCGCATCCTGCCCGAACCGTGGGCCGTGGCGAAGGCCTTCTGGAGCCTGGCCGCGTCGGGCGAACTGTGGTTGCACCTGAAAACGAGCTTGTGGCGCGCCGCCGTCGGTTTCGCCGTCGGCGCCGGACTGGGCCTGGCGCTGGGACTGCTGACGGGCAGCTTCAAGCGCGCCGAAACGCTGCTCGACACGACGCTGCAAATGATACGCAACATCCCCGCGCTGGCCCTGATCCCGCTGGTCATCCTGTGGTTCGGCATCGACGAGACGGCCAAGCTATTCCTGCTCGCCGTCGGCGTCTTCTTTCCCGTCTACCTGAACACCTTCCACGGCATCCGCTCGGCCGACCAGGGGCTGATCGAAATGGCCAAGAGCTACGGCCTGTCCGGCTGGCCACTGTACCGCGACGTCATCCTGCCGGCGGCGCTGCCTTCGATCCTGGTCGGCGTGCGCTTTTCGCTGGGCTTGGTGTGGGTGCTGCTGATCGTCGCCGAAACGATCTCGGCGCAGGCCGGCATCGGCTACATGACGATGAACGCGCGAGAATTCCTGCAGACCGACGTGGTACTGGTCGGCATCCTGCTGTACGCCCTGCTGGGAAAACTGGCAGACCTGTTCTCGCGCGCGCTGGAAAGACACTGCCTGCGCTGGAATCCCGCTTACCGCTGTTGACATCCTCCCCTCCCAAAAGTGAGGGGATTCCCACTACTGGCCTCTGATGCCCCAGAGGGGGACTCGGCGAATGCCGATTCCCTTATTCAGTTCACGGGGTATCTTTCGACCTCGCCAGAAACGGCGACCGGGAACCGGAAAAACAGGGTGATACGTTGTTCGCGCCGCACCGCGTCATCGCAAAAGTGGCAGCACTTAAAGGATCAGACCTTGAAACCAAAGAACAGCTCAAAAGCCTTTCTCACTTGGACGGCTGCGGGCGCTACGCGCCCAGCTCCTTTCACTCCCCGGCCTGAAGGCCGAGGTTTCTCGGAGCAAATCTGATGATTATTGCCGGCGAACGCGGCGTGTGGGACGCGGCGATGGAGCAGCCTTTGCTGGGCCGCCACGGCAGCGCGCCGGCGGATCTGCTGCGCCATGTCGGCGCGGTCAACGCGGCCAGCGGCATGGGCGCCGCCCGCGCCGCCGTGGTCGGCGCGGATTTTCTCGCCGATGTGCTGGGCGCCATCGCCGAACTGCCCGAGGCGCTGACGGCGCGCCTGCACGCCAGCTTCCTGGGCGTGTATTTCACGCATGCGCTGGGCTCGTCGGCCATCACCGACATCGTCGTCACGCCCGAGGGCGAGTTCCTCGGCGTGGTGATCGCCCTCGATGTGGACGCCTTCCTGCTGCGGCGCGCCAATGAGTGGTTCAGCTGGCGCGAGAACACGCCGTTTCGCGCCGCGCCCGGGTATGCGCTGGAGGCGCGCATCGCCGAGGACGCGCGCGACGACAGATGCGCCGCCATCCAGTTCCTGCTGCTGCATGAATTCGGCCATGTGCTGGCGGCCGGCCGGCGCTTCCTGCCCGACTGGTGGATAGGCGCGGAGCATTTCCTGGCCCGCGAGGATTATGTCTTCCTGCCGCTGTCCTGGGACCTGACGGAGGATGGCCGCATCGTCGCGCTGGCCGAGAACGACTTTGCCCTGCGCGCGCGGATTGTCTACTACGCCGCGCCGCAGATCGAGGGCGCGGCCATGGCGGAGGTGTATCGGGCGCTGCGGCAGACCAGTTTCCCCACCCTGTACGCCAGCACCACGGTCTATGAGGATTTCGCCGAGTCCTTCGCCTGCTATGTGCACACGGTGCTGCTGGGCAAGCCCTTCGCTGTGCGGATACGCCATCACGGCGAGCTGGTGCTGGACTGGGAACTGGATTGGCGCGGCGCGCGCCTGGCCGGGAAATACGCCTTGTTCGAGCGTTTTCTTGGGGCGCGGACCTAGTTCAATGCCACGCGGACGCCACGGCGGCGGGGCTCAGGCCCACCTTCAGATAATCTTCCGATTGCTATGCGATTGATGTCATGACGTTTTTAGCGGCGCGACGGGCGCGTCCAGCAGGCGCAGGAGTTGCTCCAGCGCAGCACCAACGTCCTCGATGAGGGCGGCGCGGCACTGCGCGTCGTCCGCCGCGTCGGCGATCATGCGCGCGCTCACGCACAGGCGCAGGGCGCTGACCGGGACGCCGTCGCGCATACCGCAGTTGACCGGCTGTCCCAATTGATAGCGGCGCCCGCCCGCGCCGTCCTGAAGGCGCAGGTAGAGTTCGCGCGTCTCCTCGCGGCCCAGCGGCCGGCGCGCGCCGGCCGCGTCGAGCCGGAACAGCAGGAAGGGGAAGACGCTTTGCTCCAGATCCCAGCCGGGGCCGACGCCCAGCGCGGCGCGTTGCAGCGGCGCCACCGGCAGCGCCTCCAGCCGGGCGTCGCCGGCCAGGGCGGCGCGCACGGCCAGGCCGAAGTCGCGCAGGAAGGCGGCGGCACCCCGCTCCGCCGCGCGGAAGCGGCGCAGCTCGGTCAAGGCGCCCTCCCAGCGCAGCAGCAGGCCGAAGTTGGTGGCCGCCGGCAGGGCCGCGTCCGGCAGGCAGCCGTCCGGCCAGTCGCCGGCGGCGGACTACGCCTGCACGCCGGCCGGCTGGGCCGCGCCGGCGCCGCACGCCAGCAGGCCGCGCGGCGCCAGCAGCGCGCCGCAGAAGGTCGGCCCGGAGACGAATTTGGAGCCGGTCAGGGCCACCATCAAGCCCTGCGCCAGGTAGGCGCGCACGGTGGCCGGAGCGAGGCGGAACTGGCAGGCGTCGACCAGCACGCGCAGGCGCTGCGGCCAGCGCTTTTGCAACGCCAGCGCGGTGGCGATGCTCGGCACGATCAGGCCGGTTTTACTCACGTCGGTGAGCACCAGCAGCACGGTTTCGCCCGCGTCGCAGGCCTGGTCGACGAAGGCGGCGCACTCGGCGTCCACCTCGGCCGGCTCGCGCAGGCTGCCGTCCTCGCGCCGCGGCGCCAGCGTGAAGGCGCCGCCGTGCCAGTCGTTCAGGGCGGCGTCGGCGGCGACCGCGCCGCCATACGCGGTGTGGGCGCTGAAGTGGCGCCCCTTGAGCGCGGCCGGCACGCCGCTGCCCGTTTCGCTGGGATCGAGCATGACGCTGTGGCGCGGCTGGCACAGTTGCGCCGCCAGCAGGTGGATGTCGGTGCCGGAGGCGGCCAGCAGCGCGGCCACGCCGTCGCCCTCGTCCAGGCCGCAGTAGTCGAGCAGCGCGGCGCGCTGGCGCGCCATCTGGGCGGCATAGACTTGTTCCGGCGCCCGGCTGCGCAACTGCTCGGCGCAGCGTTCGCGCAGCGCGGCGGCGGCCGCGAAGGCGGGCCCGGAGATGATCGAGGCGGTCGACGAGCCCAGCGCCACCAGATCCGGCTCGGGCACGGCGCCGCAACCGTAGCGCGAGCGGCCGCTGGCGGGGTCGGGCAGGATGCGCTCGTCGCCGCCGGAGACCAGCAGTTGCGCCGTCGAGGCGAGGACCAGCAGGGGCGGGCCGCGTTCCATCGCCCTACTCCGCCGCCGCGCCCTGGCGCGCGTGCTCGAGCAGTTGGCGGAAGGCGCGGAAGACTTTCTCCATCGCCGCGACTTTGTACGGGAACATCTCGGGCGGGTCCATGGCGTGCACCACCATGGCGTTGTCGACCTCGAAGATGAGCAGTTCGCCGCCCGGCATTTCGGCGCAGTCTATGCCCAGATAGGGCAGTTGCATGCGCGCGTCGATGGCGCGCAGCGCGGCGGCGTGGCGCACGGCGAACTCGCCCTCGAAGGCGGCCATGCAGGCGGCCTCCTCGGCGCGCTTGTCGGCGCTTTCCACCATGCCGGCGTTCAGGTAGTGGATCATCCAGCGTTCGGAGATGGCGTAGTGGCAGATCAGGGGCACGCCCTCGACCAGGGCGACGCGGTATTTGCGGAACATGTCGTCGGCGCCGCGGTAGTCGACGAAGCGCGACAGGTAGTAGTGCTCGGCGGCGACGCGCGCCAGATAGTCGGCCAGCGCGGCCGGCGTGTCGATCTTCTCGAGATTGGTGCCGGCGTGCGAGCCGAGCGGACGCACGATGACGGGGAAGCCGCCGTCGGGCAGCAGCGCCTCTATGTCCAGCGCGCCGCCGGCCAGCGCCAGCAGCGTGGCGCGCGCGGTGCGCAGCGAGACCGGCATCTCGACGCCGGCCAGGCCGGCCAGCGCGGCGCAGACGCCGTCGCGTGTCAGCGTGGCGATGTGCTCGGGGCGGTTGACGACGGGGCGCGGCCAGTCGCGCGTGTAGTCGACCAGGCGCCGCAGCAGGGTGCGGTTGGCCTCCGATTCGGCCACCGCGACGAGCATCACGTCGTGTTCGGGGACGATTTCGGGGAAGTCGGCGTCGCCGTTCAGGTACAGCAGCTCCAGCGTGACGTCGGAATCCTCGACCAGGAATTCGATCGGCGTGTTGGCCATCAGGTCGCCCGGCCCCATCAGCACCAGCAGGCGCAGGCCCGGCCCCGGGCCGCGCGCCGGCAGCACGTAGTGCGACTGCAGGGCCAGCGCCTGAGCCTGCACCACCATGGCGTTGTCGTGGTTGCCGGTCAGTTGCAGCACGGTGGAGAAGTCCAGGCAGGCGTGCGCGTCGAGCGGATTGGCGGTGGCGCGGGCCAGTAGCTCCTGGCCCAGCGGCAGCAGGTTTTCGCCGCCGAAGGCGCGCCGCGCCAGGGGGGCGACGCCGATCAGCGGAGCGATCGGCGCGGCGAGCGGATTGGCGGAGGGTTCGGTGGCGGCGTTCATCGGGGCACTTTCATTGGGGTGGTATGGCGAGGCGCGCGGCGCCCAGCGTAAGGACGGCGTCGAGCAAGGCGTCGATGTCTTGCCGGCCGCTGCGGTGGTTGACGACGGCGACGCGGATCGCCGTCTGGCCGCGCAGCGTCGTCAGCGAGGGCGCGGCGCGGCCCGATTCCTGCACGTCGGCCACCAGGGCCGCGTTGAAGCGGTCGATGTCGGGCGCGCGGTGGCGGAAGCAGACGATGTTCAGCGCCACCGGCGCCAGCAGCTCCAGTTCCGCCTGCTCCGCCACGCGCTCGGCCAGGTAGCGCGCCAGGGCGCAGGTTTCGGCGATCAGGGCGCCGATCCGGGCGGCGCCGTAGACTTCGATGGTGAACCAGGTTTTCAGGGCGCGGAAGCCGCGCGACAGGTCGGGGCCGAAGTCGCAGGGCCAGGGCGAGCCGGCCGCCATGCCGCGCGTGTCGCGGCGCAGATAGGTGGCCGGGGCATCGAAGGTGCGCCGGTGCAGATCGCCATCGCGCACCAGGATGAAGCCGGCGTCGTAGGGCACTTGCGCCCATTTGTGGAAATCGAAGGCGATCGAGTCGGCCCGCTCTATGCCGGCCAACAGCGGCGCCAGTTGCGGCGACAGCATGGCCAGCGCGCCGTAGGCGCCGTCGACGTGGAACCATAGCTCGTGGCGGCGGGCGATGTCGGCCACCGCGTTCAGGTCGTCGATGGCGCCGACGTCGACCGAACCGGCCGTGGCGGCCACGAAGAAGGGTTGCCAGCCGGCCGCGCGGTCGGCGACGATGGCCGCCTCGAGCGCCGCCGTGTCGATCTGGAACTGGTCGTTCATGGGGATCACGCGCAGCGCCGCCGTGCCCAGGCCGGCCAGGTCGAGGGCCTGGGCGATGCAGCCGTGCGCGCCGGCCGAGGTGTAGGCCAGCAGGCGCGCGCCGCCGGCGCCGGCCAGGCCCTGCTCGCGCACGGCCGGACCGAGGGCGCGGAAGCGCGCCACCAGCAGCGCCAGCATGTTCGCCATCGAGGTGCCGGTGAGGAACAGGCCGCTGGCGGTGACGGGGAAACCGAACAGTTCGCGCATCCAGTGCAGCACTTGGCGCTCGACTTCGAGCGGCATCTGGTCGCGCCCGCCCAGGTTGGCGTTCAGGCCGGCGGCCAGCATCTCGGCCAGCATGCCGACCGGCGTGCCGCCGCCGTGCACCCAGCCGAAGAAGCCGGGATGGGCGTTGCCCACCGCGTAGGGAAGAACCTCCTGCATGAAGCGCGCGTGCACCTCTTCCAGCGCGCGGCCCTCCTGCGGCAGGGGCTGGGCGAAGCCGGCGCGCAGCGGCGCCGGGATGGGCTGCCAGACCGGACGCGCGCGCAGCGTGGCCAGGTAGTCGAGCATGTCGTCGAGCATGCGGTGGCCCTGCAGGCGCAGGCTCGGCCAGTCTTGCGGGTCGAGCGATTCGTCAGATGTGTTCGGCATGATGTTCCATTTGACTAACAATAGCCCATGATACGGAAAGACGCCAGCGACGCATAGAACGAGGACACGGGGTTTCGGCCCCCTTTTCTCGCCATTTGTCACTTCCGTGTGCAAATAAGCCTTCATTTTCCCAAAACGCTGCCGTTAAGAAGTGTATGCGGTCTTTTCGCGGAGCGATCCCGCCTCCCCGCAGACAAGGATGAAAACGCCATGAACGTCAATCTCAGCAGCACCATCGGTAAGACTCCCGCCCCCGTGGAAGCGCCGGCTGTCGCCGCGCCGCCGCCGAGCCCGCCCACCAAGGCCGCCGCGCCGCTCAAGGCGGGCGCCGCGCAGGCCGAGGCCGAGGCGGCCAAGCCGGCCGCGCCGCCCAGCGACGCCGAAGTGAAAAAATCGCTCGAAGCGATCAATCACTTCCTCAAGAACAATAGCGAAGTCCATTTCAGCATCGACGACACCAGCGGCATGTCCGTCATCAAGGTGATCGACATTGAAACGAAAAAAGTGCTGCGCCAGTTCCCCTCCGAACAGGCGCTGGAAATCGGCAAGAAATTGGATGGCTTCAAAGGCTTGCTGATCGACGGCAAAGCCTGAATCCGGCGGCGCGGCGCCCGCCCGTCGGGCGCCCCCAATCCACATCAACAACCGCGGCAAAAAATCCCCGTCTCCCGCAACACGGCCGTCTCCGCAGCCTCCTTTCCGTGCCATGATCAAATCATGGGCCGCCTCCCGGCGCGCCCTTCCGGCGCCCCCAGGCGGGGCCCGCACGCCACGAAAGGAAGATCATGCCGGCTTTCCCCACGCGCCTGCGCGCCGCCCTGTCGCGCGCCCTGCCCGCCTGCGTCCTGGCGCTGGCCGCCCTGCTGCCCTTGGGCGCGCACGCCCTGCCCGCCTTCGCGCGGCAGACCGGCCAGCATTGCGTCGCCTGCCACGCCGGCGGCCAGTTCCCCGAGCTGACGCCCTACGGCCGCCTCTTCAAGCTGACCGGCTACACCCTCGGCGAACGCGCCGCCGTGCCGCTGGCGGTGATGGCCGTGGCCAGCTACAGCAAGACCCGCAACACCGTCAGCGACACGCCCTCGGTCGATTTCGCCAAGGACGCGGCGCTTCTGTTCCAGACCGGCAGCGTGTTTTTGGCGGGGGAAATCACCGAGCGGGTCGGCGTCTTCGCCCAAGTCACCTATGACAACTACGCCAGCCAGGACCCGAACACCCTGGATTGGGCCGGCCACAGCCACAGCGACAATATCGACCTGCGCTACGCCGACCGCCTCAGCGGGCCCGGACGCGACCTGATCTACGGCTTTAGCCTGAACAACAACCCCTCGGTGGCCGACGTGTGGAACACGGTGCCCGCCTGGCAGCAATACGTGCCGACCAATTTCGGCTTCACCGGCGCGGCGGCCGCGCCGATGATGGCGCAACTGGGCCAGCAAGTGGCCGGCGTGGGCGCCTACGCCTTCTGGAACGGCGCCCTGTACGTCGAAGTGGCCGGCTACCAGGCGGCCCGGGGCGCCCTCTCGCTGCTGGCCAGCGGCAACGACATCGGCAACCGCCTGCGCGGCGTCAATCCCTATGCGCGCCTGGCGCTGAGCCGGGAATGGGGCGCCCACAACGCCATGCTCGGCGTCTTCGCCATGAACGCCCGGGTCTACCCCGATCCGGGCAATCCCAGCGGCCCGACCACCTCCTACCACGACCGCGGCATCGACGCCCAGTATCAATACCTGCTCGAGCCGCACACGGCGACGGCGCAACTGTCCTATGTGCGCGAGCGCATCGGCGGCGCCGACGCCAGCGGACTGGCCGACGCCGCCGCCCTGGACCTGGCGCAATTCAGGGCCAAGGCCAGTTATATCCACGGCGCCCGCTACGGCGCCGGCCTGAGCTACTTCCGCACCAGCGGCTCGTCCGACGCCACGCTGTATCCGGGACTGCTGGACGACGGCAGCGGCAAGCTGGCGCCGATCCCCATCGGCGGCAGCGCCGCCAACAATCCCGACACGCGCGGCTGGACCCCGGAACTGTTCTGGATACCGCGGCAGAACGTGCGCGTGGGCCTGCAATACTTCATGTTCGAGCGCTACAACGGCCGGCGCAGCAACTACGACGGCGCCGGCCGCAACGCCAGCGACAACAACACCCTGTTCGCCTACGTCTGGGCAGCCTATTGACCGGGCCGAGCTGCGGATACCCCAGCGCGGCGGACTGCATACCTTCGCGCCGGCACTGACGCAGGACGATATGCGCGCCGCGGCGGAGCATCCGGAGTCGCTGGCGCCACAGTAGCCGGGAGGTGCGCTGTCCCGGCCGCATCACCAACAGGCTCCTTCCCTCCGCTACGTGCGTCCACTCGCTTTACATTGCCGCCCGCAGGCCCGTTCAATTGCAAAAAACCCGAAATCCGGATTGCAGCGATAATTCTTTTTTTGATAAGAATTGAGAGAAAGACAAATGAAACCATCCCATTCAGGCGCCCTGTCGCTCGCGGCGACGCTCCTCTGCGCGCTGGCGGCGTCACCAGCGCAGGCGCAGGCCTCAGCCGGGGCGCCGCCGCAGCTCAGCGCGGACACCCCGCCGCCCGCGCCGCCCGGCGCGGCGGGCAAGGCGACGCTGGCCGGCGTCGACGCCAACGGCAACGGCGTGCGCGACGATCTCGAACCCTTCTTGCTGAGCCATTTCGGCAAGCGGCCACAGGTGCTCAGGGCGGTGTCGAATTTCGCGATCAGCGTCCAGGCGGCCATATCCACCAGCACCGAACAGGAATCGTCGCGCGCCCATTCGATGGCGATACGCGCCGGTGAGTGCTTCGGCGGAGCCGAGGGCGCCGCCGGGGAGGACGCGGCGACGATGGAGGAGCTGGGCGGCCTGTTGATGAACACGCCGCAGCGCGAAGCGGCCATGCGCGCGCATACCGAACGCATCGCCAATCTGAATTTCGCCGTGCGCAACAACCCGCGCTGGGAAGCGTACTGCCTGCTGCGCGCCGACCAGGTCGACAACGCCGCGCAGGCCGAGCCGCGGCGCGAATAAACGGCGCGGCCATGAAAAAACCCGCCGCAGCGGGTTTTTAAAAATACTGGCGGAGACGGTGAGATTCGAACTCACGATACAGGTATAAGCCGTATGCATCCTTAGCAGGGATGTGCCTTCGGCCACTCGGCCACGTCTCCTAGCTGACGAATCAACTATGTCCGTCACGGCGCAAGCGCTGTAGCGAACGAGCGTTATCATAGCCATTGCCGGGCGATTGGTCAACGGCGCGCGCGTAAATAGTGCATGCAGCCACGATCAGGCGCCGGCGCGGCGCGCGGCCAACAAAAAACCCGCAGCCTCCGGGGAGGACTGCGGGTTTTTTGACGGTCCCGGCGTTACCGGAACATTGTACTGGCGGAGACGGTGAGATTCGAACTCACGATACAGGTATAAGCCGTATGCATCCTTAGCAGGGATGTGCCTTCGGCCACTCGGCCACGTCTCCAAGCTGACTAATCAACTCGTCCGCAAGAGCCAACAGCGCTAGAGCAGACGACCGCCATAATATCCACTGGATCCTGATTGGTCAAGGAATCAGGCGGTTTTTTTGAAAATCTTATGCATTTTCCAAATCGAAGGCTTTGTGCAGCGCGCGCACCGCCAATTCCATGTATTTCTCGTCGATCAGCACGGAGATTTTGATTTCCGAGGTCGAGATCATCATGATGTTAATGCCCTCGTCGGCCAGCGTGCGGAACATCTGCGAGGCCACGCCGACGTGGCTGCGCATGCCCACGCCGACCACCGACAACTTCGACACCTTGGCGTCGCCGATGATGCTGGTGGCGCCGATCTCTTCCTTGGTGCTGTTCAGCACGGCCATGGCCGCGTTGTACTCGCCGCGCGAGACGGTGAAGGTGAAGTCGGTCTTGCCGTCGACGGATTGGTTCTGGATGATCATGTCGACTTCGATGTTGGCCTCGGCCACCGGCCCGAGGATGTGGTAAGCCACGCCCGGACGGTCGGGCACGCCCAACACGGTGATTTTGGCCTCGTCGCGGTTGAAGGCGATGCCGGAGATGACTGCTTGTTCCATGTTGGTGTCTTCCTCAAACGAAATCAGGGTGCCCGAATTGGCTTCTATTTCCAGCGGCAGCAAGGGGTCGGTCAGCGACGACAGCACGCGCGTCGGCATGCGGTAGTTGCCGGCGAATTCGACCGAGCGCGTCTGCAGCACTTTCGATCCCAGCGAGGCCAGTTCCAGCATTTCCTCGAAGGTGATGGTCTTCAGGCGGCGCGCCTCCGAGACCACCCGCGGGTCGGTCGTGTAGACGCCGTCGACGTCGGTGAAGATCAGGCACTCGGCCGCCTTCATCGCCGCCGCGATCGCCACGGCCGAGGTGTCGGAACCGCCCCGTCCCAGCGTCGAGATGTTGCCGCTCTCGTCGACGCCCTGGAAGCCGGTGATGATGACGATCTTGCCGGCGTCGAGGTCGCGCTTGACCTTGGCGTCGTCGATCGATTGGATGCGCGCCTTCGTGAAGGCCGAGTCGGTCTTGATCGCGACTTGCCAGCCCGCATACGACACGGCTTGTTTGCCGATCGCCTGCAATGCCATCGACAGCAGGCCCACCGACACTTGTTCGCCGGTCGAGGCGATCATGTCGAGTTCGCGTGGATCGGGTGGATCCATGATTTGCTTGGCCAGGCCGATCAGACGGTTCGTCTCACCGGACATCGCGGATGGCACCACGACTATTTGATGCCCCGCGTCGTGCCATTTGGCCACGCGCAGTGCGACGTTCTTGATGCGGTCAGTCGAGCCCATCGACGTACCGCCGTATTTGTGGACGATTAGTGCCATAAGAGTGAAGTTTCCGCTCAAGAAGAATAAAAAAGAGGGCTTTACTCTACAGCCCAGCCCGCGAAATAACAAGTCAAAAAGCGTATAAACTCATACCGAATCGGCATAAGGAAATATCCAAACGCCGCAGTGCCGGCCGCCGCAAACGCCGGCCGGCTGCGGCTTGCGCCTTACAAACTCTGCCAGCGCAGGCGGATGCGCGGCGCCGCCTCGGTGCTCAGGTGGTGGCAATCCATGCCGATGCCGGCCGCGAACAACAAGTGTTTCGGCGTGCTGACGGTGGGCAGGCGCTCGCGCTCCCAGGCCGGCACGTCGAAGCTCTGGTAGTGGTATTTCAGCGTCTTGGTGGGCCGGTTGAAGGCCAGCTTCAGGCGTTCGCCGCCCTTGCGGAAGTCGATCTCCAGTTGCTGTTCGCGCAGCCAGGCGGCGTCGACGCCCTCCTCGGCCGCATCGAAATACAACACTCCGCCGTAGGCCGGGAAGGCCAGCTCGGCCTCGCCCTGCCAGACGAAGCGCTGGCCGGGCAAGCCTTCGTCGCTTTCGTCGCGCGTGCCGCTCAGCTCGGCCAGCTTGGGCGTCAGGAACAGGCGCTCGCGGTGGCGCCGCACATGGCAGTCGGGATGCGTGACGAGCAACTGCGCGTCGGGGCGCGCCTCCAGCAATTGCGCCAGCATTTCCGCCAGCCAGGCCGTCGAGGGCATGCGCAACTGGCGCGTGCCGAACCAGTGGCGCAGCAGATTGTAGTTGCGGTCGGCGCTGAGCGGGCGCATCTTGGAGATGTCCAGGCAGTCGCCGTCCCGGCAGGCAGCCAGATCCTGCTCGGCCAACTCCACCAGCAGGCGCTGCGCCGACTGGGCGTGCTGGGCGCTGCGCGCGAAGCGCTCCTGGAAGCCGGGAAAGGCCAGGGCCAGCGCCGGCATCACCTGGTGGCGCAGGGCGTTGCGGGCGAAGCGCGGGTCGGCGTTCGATTCGTCGTCGACGTAGGCGATCTGCCGCGCCTCGACGTAGGCCGCCAGTTGCTGGCGCGAGGCCGGCAGCAGCGGACGCGCCATCACCAGTCGCGCATTGCCCAGCAGTTCGGGCGCGGCGTTGGCCGCGTCCATGCCGGACATGCCGGCCGTGCCCGAGCCGCGCAGCAATTGCAGCAGCACGGTTTCGGCCTGGTCGTCCTGGTGGTGGGCCGTCAGCAGCAGTTCCACGCCGTGTTCGCCGCACAGCGCGCCCAGCGCCGCGTAGCGGCTCTTGCGGGCCGCCTCCTCGGTGCCGGTCTTGGCGCTGCGCTCGAGCGTGACGCGGCGCGCCTCGAAGGTCACGCCCAGGGCGGCGCAGGCGGCCGCGCAGTGCTCCAGCCAGACGTCGGCGTTGCCGCTGATGCCGTGGTGGATGTGGAAGGCGTACAGGGCGATCTGATGCGCCTGGGCGTAGTCGTGCGCCAGGCGCAGCAGGGCCGAGGAATCGAGGCCGCCGCTGAGGGCGATGGCCATGCGCGTGATCGGTTCGGGCGCGCCGGCGCGTTGCCGGCAGGCGGCGAGCGCGCGCGCGAAGGTGTCGGCCAGGTCGCCGGTGTGTTGCTTCTTCAAGATGACTCCAAAACGAAAAGCGGGGACGGACCCAATTTTGCCGCGCAAAATTGGGTCTGTCCCCTGCCGTTGATGTAATTAATTCCGCGCCGCGCGGCCGTGCTTAGGAACTCCCGTCATACGCCTCCAGATCGGGAATGTATTCCTTACACCTTCCTTATTCCGACGGCGTGGTTTCCTTGAATTTGCCGTAGCTCATCAGTTTTTCATGGCGCGCCTGCAGCAGATCCTTGGTTTTCATGCCGTGGAACTGGCGCAGCGTGTCGGCCAGCGCGCGCTTCAGCAGGGTCGCCATCTGTTTCGGATCGCGGTGGGCGCCGCCCAGCGGCTCGTTGATGATCTTGTCGATCAGGCCCATCGCCTTCAGGCGGTGCGCGGTCAGGCCCAGCGCTTCGGCCGCGTCGGAGGCGCGCTCGGCGGTCTTCCACAGGATCGAGGCGCAGCCTTCCGGCGAGATCACGGCGTAGGTCGAGTATTGCAGCATCAGCACGGCGTCGCCTACGGCCAGCGCCAGCGCGCCGCCGGAGCCGCCTTCGCCGATGATGGTGGCGATCAAAGGCACCTTGAGTTCGGCCATCACGTACAGATTGTGGCCGATGGCTTCCGACTGGCCGCGCTCTTCGGCGTCGATGCCGGGCCAGGCGCCGGTGGTGTCGACGAAGGTGAAGATCGGCAGGTTGAATTTCTCGGCGACCTTCATCAGGCGCATCGCCTTGCGGTAGCCTTCCGGTTTCGGCATGCCGAAGTTGCGCAGCGCGCGCTCCTTGGTGTCGCGGCCCTTCTGGTGGCCGATGACCATGCAGGCCTGGCCGTTGAAGCGGGCCAGGCCGCCGACGATGGACAGATCGTCGGCGAAGCTGCGGTCGCCGTGCAGTTCGTGGAAGTCGGTGAAGATGTTGTTGACGTAGTCCATCGTGTACGGACGCTGCGGGTGGCGGGCGATTTGCGCCACTTGCCACGGCGTCAGCTTGGCGTAGATGTCCTTCGTCAGTTGCTGGCTCTTTTGCGCCAGGCGGTCGATCTCTTCGGAGATGTCGACGGCCGAATCGTCCTGGACGAAACGCAGTTCTTCGATCTTGGAATCGAGTTCCGCGATCGGTTGTTCAAAGCTCAGGAAAGTTGTTTTAGTCATTGTACCCCCATGTTATTGCCGGCCGCGGCGGTGGCCCGCGCGGCGCTCAGTTCGTTATTCTACCGGAACGGGATCCAGGCTCCGCCATAAATACCAGGTGGCGACGGTGCGCCACGGTTCCCAGTTGGCCGACACTTCGCGCGCATCGCTGCGCGAGACAGGTTCGCCGGAAAAGTAGTTGACGCTGATGCCCTGGATCAAACCCGGGTCATCCAGCGGCAGGACATTCGGCCGCAGCAGATTAAATATCAGAAACATCTCCGCTGTCCAGCGGCCGATGCCGCGGATTTGCACCAGTTCGGCGATGACGGCTTCGTCGTCCATCTGGTCCCACTGGTTCGCGTGCACCCGCTTGGCCTTGAAATGGTCGGCCAGGTCGAGGATGTATTCGGTCTTGCGCTTGGACAGGCCGCAGGCCGACAGTTGCTCGGCGCCGGCCTTCAGGACTTGGCTGGGCGTGCATTTCGGGCACACCAGCAGCAGCTTGTGCCAGGCGGCGTCGGCCGCCTTGGGCGTGATCTGCTGGCCCACCAGCGAGCGCGCCAGGGTCGTGAACGGGTCGCCGTGGCCGACCAGGTGCAGGTCGCCGAACTGCGGGATCAGCTTCTTCATGATGCGGTCGCGCTTCATCAGCTCGACCTTCGCCTGTTCCCAATACGGCGGCACCTGCACCGCCTCGACGGCGGACCCGCTGTCCTTGGCCATCATGCGCGGCGCCAGTTGGTCGATCCGTCCGGCTTGTCCTCGAGGATGATGCCGGCCGCCAGCAAGTCGGCGCGGATCTGGTCCGACAGGGCGAAGTCGCGCGCCTTCTTGGCCGCGCCGCGGGCGGCGATCGCCTGCGCGATGGCCGCTTCGCCGGCTTGTTCGGCGTCGCCGACGGCGCCCTGCAGGAATTGCTGCGGTGCGCGCTCGAGCAGGCCGAGCACGCCGGCCAGGCCCTTCAGTTGTCGCGCCAGGACGGCCGATTTGCTCCGGTTCACTTCCGTGACCAGGTCGAACAGCGCGGCGATGGCCAGCGGCGTGTTGAAGTCGTCGTCCATCGAGGCGGCGAAGCGCACGGCGTAGGCCTCGCTCCAGTCCAGCGCGGCGCCGTCGCCGGCCACTTCGGCCAGGGCCGTGTACATGCGCGTCAGGGCGACGCGGGCGTCGTCCAGGTGCACGTCGGAATAGTTCAGCGGGCTGCGGTAGTGCGCGCGCAGGATGAAGAAACGGATCACTTCGGCGTCGAATTTCTTCAGCACTTCGCGGATCGTGAAGAAGTTGCCCAGGGACTTGGACATCTTTTCATTGTCCAGGCGCACGAAGCCGTTGTGCACCCAGTAGTTGACCATCGGATGGCCGAAAGCCCCTTCCGACTGGGCGATCTCGTTCTCGTGGTGCGGGAACTGCAGGTCGGCGCCGCCGCCGTGGATGTCGAACTGCTCGCCGAGCAGGGCGCAGGCCATGGCCGAGCATTCGATGTGCCAGCCCGGACGGCCCTTGCCCCATTTCGAGTCCCACTTGACCTCTTCCGGCTCGGATTCCTTGGCCGACTTCCACAACACGAAGTCGAGCGGATCGCGCTTGCCGGTGTTGACGTCGACGCGCTCGCCGGCGCGCAGGTCGTCGAGCGACTTGCCGGACAGCTTGCCGTAGTTGGGGAAGTTGCGCACCGCGTAGTTGACGTCGCCGTCCTCGGCCTGATAGGCCAGGCCGCGCTCTTCGAGCTTGCCGATCAAGTCCAGCATCTGCGGCACGTAGGCGGTCGCGCGCGGCACGTGGGTGGCCGGCAGGATGCCCAGCGCGCCCGTGTCCTCGTCCATATACCGGGTGAAGCGCGTCGTCAGCTGCGAGATCGTCTCGCCGTTCTCGACCGCGCGGCGGATGATCTTGTCTTCGATGTCGGTGATGTTGCGCACATAGTTGACCTCGTAGCCGGAGGCTTGCAGCCAACGGTAGATGACGTCGAAGGCCATCATCATGCGCGCATGGCCGATATGGCAATAGTCGTAGATGGTCATGCCGCAGACGTACATGCGTGCCTTGCCCGCCTCCATGGGAACGAATGTTTGCTTGTCGCGCGCCAGCGTGTTGTAGATCTTTAAGTTGCTCATCGTACTCTTGCAGGTGTAGCGGGGATGGCAACCGGGCAATACGAGACACAGGCGCGGACACCGGGGCGCCGCGCCAAAACCTTTCGTATACCGCAAGACCGCCAGCCCCTCTGTATTGTTGTTCTTCTTTGTTAGAATGGGACTTCCGCGTCAAGTATAACATTGATAAAAACCATGCTGGCCCGATATGGTCTAGGTTTTTGCACGCGACAAGCGAATTTTCATTTCATCACGCTCTACAACATCTCTCCGCCAAGGACGCAACCATGCAAGAAAAGAAACTCATCAAGCTGCCATTCCTGGCCAAATTCATGGCCCTGTTCGCCGGCCTGACGCTGAGCGGCGTCGTGCTGGCCGCCGGCGCCGCGCCGCAGGTGTCACTGAAGACCAACCTGGGCGTCATCGTCGTCGAACTGGACCAGGAAAAAGCGCCCAAGAGCGTGGACAATTTCTTACAGTACGTTAAGAGCGGCTTCTACAAGGGCACCATCTTCCACCGCGTCATCGACGGCTTCATGGTGCAGGGCGGCGGCTTCGACAAGAAGATGACGCAAAAAGCCACCAACAAGCCGGTGCAGAACGAAGCCAAGAACGGCTTGCGCAACCTGCCCTACACCATCGCCATGGCGCGCACGGCCGATCCGCATTCGGCCACGGCGCAATTCTTCATCAACGTCGGCGACAACGGCGCCCTCGACTACCCGGGCCGCGACGGCTTCGGCTACACGGTGTTCGGCAAAGTCGTCAGCGGCATGGACGTGGTCGACAAGATCAAGAGCGCGCCCGTGGCCGACCTGGGCCCCTACCAGAACGTGCCGGTGACGCCGATCGTGATCGAATCGGCCACTTTACTCAATGGCGCGGCGAACAAAACTGTAAAATAACGCTTTTGGCCTAGTGCGCCGCTCCCGCCCCAGGCGGGCGCGGCGCTGGCCGTTTCACCACCACCAATGATTGGACTTATCATGACCGCAGTTATCATCACCACCAGCCTGGGCAAGATCACCGCCGAACTGGACGCCGAAAAAGCGCCGAAAACGGTTGCCAACTTCCTCGCCTACATGACGGCCGGCCACTACGACAACACCATCTTCCACCGCGTCATCGACGGCTTCATGATCCAGGGCGGCGGTTTCGAGCCGGGCATGAAACAAAAACCGGCCGACACGACGGTCGAGAACGAAGCCAAGAACGGCCTGAAAAACGACAACTACACGCTGGCGATGGCGCGCACCTCGGACCCGCATTCGGCCTCCGCGCAGTTCTTCATCAACATCAAGAACAACAGCTTCCTCGACTACCCGGGCCAGGACGGCTTCGGCTACGCCGTGTTCGGTAAAGTCACCGAAGGCAAGGAAGTCGTCGACGCCATCCGCGCCGTGAAAACCTCGCGCGCCGGCATGTTCGCCGATGTGCCGGTCGAAGACGTGGTCATCATCAAAGTCGAAGCGGCGTAATCGACATGGACAGGCATTGTTATCCGGCCGGCGGCCGCGTTCCGCGATGACGATGCCTGCCGCGCGCACGCTCGCGCTTTTCGTTTCAGATCTGCACCTGCAGCCCTCGCATCCGCGCACCAGCCTGGCCTTCCTGGACTTCCTGGAACGGCGCGCGACGGCTGCGCAAGCATTGTATTTGCTCGGCGACCTGTTCGAGTACTGGGCCGGCGACGACGACCTGTCCGCCCCCTTCCACCAAATGATTTGCGCCGCGCTCAGGCGCGTGGCCGACGCCGGCGTGGCCGTCTACTGGATCGCCGGCAACCGCGACTTCCTCGTCGGCCCCGCCTTCGCGCAGGCCTGCGGCGCCACCCTGCTCGACGAGCCGCATGTGGCCAGCATTGGCGGCCAGCGCATCGTGCTGCTGCACGGCGACGCCGAGTGCACCGACGACTTGAAGTACATGGAGTTCCGCGCCATGGTGCGCCAGCCGGCGTGGCAGGCGCAATTCCTGGCGATGCCGCTGGCGCAGCGCCAGGCCATCATCGCCGGCCTGCGCCAGAACAGCCGCGCCGAGCAGGGCGGCAAGTCCTACGAAGTCATGGACGTGACGCCGCAGGCCATCGCCGCGGTGTTCGCGCGCACGGCGACGGACGTGATGATCCACGGCCACACCCACCGCCCCGCCCTGCACGTCGTCGGCGCCACGCGCCGCTATGTGCTGCCGGACTGGGAATGCGACACGGACACGCCGCGCGGCGGCTGGATCGGCGTCGACGCCGACGGCCGCGTGCAACGCTACGCGCTGGACGGCAGCGCGCTCGACCCGGCGAGCATCTAAGACGGCGGCGCGGACCCGGGCCACACCGCCCGGACCGCCGCCCTTCCCTGCATCCATAAAAACACAATATTGCTAATTTACTGGCATTTTTCAAAATCAGTGTTATAGTTCGCTACATCACCACTTCAACACATCACTAAAGAAGGAGGATCGATGGACATAGGCTGGAACGACAATGCGCCGATCTACCGCCAACTCAAGGAGCGCGTCATCGGCATGATGCTCGACGGCCTGCTCAAGCCTGGCGACGCGCTGCCGTCGGTGCGCCAGGTGGCGGCCGATTATCAACTCAATCCCATCACCGTCTCGCGCGCCTATCAGGAACTGGTCGACGAAACGCTGGTGGAAAAACGCAGAGGAATAGGTATGTATGTAAGCGAAGGAGCCCGCGACAAACTGCTGGCCAGCGAACGTGAACGTTTCATCCGTGACGAATGGCCGGCCATGCTCGAACGCATACGCCGCCTCGACCTCGACATCGGCCAGTTGCTGCAGGCCGGCGCGGCGGGAGGCGCGGCATGAGCGCGATCATTTCCGCCAAGGGCCTGAGCAAGCGCTACGGCAAGCAAGTGGCCATCGACAACATCAGTTTCGACATCGCCCCCGGGCGCATCGTCGGCCTGATCGGCCCCAACGGCTCGGGCAAGACGACGACCCTGAAAGCCATCCTCGGCCTGACCTCCTTCGAGGGCGAACTGACGGTACTGGGGCTGGACCCGCGCGCCAGCCGCGACAAGTTGATGGAAGATGTCTGCTTCATCGCCGACGTCGCCATCCTGCCGTCCTGGCTGCGGGTGGGCGAGGCCATCGACTTCGTCGCCGGCGTGCATCCCCGCTTCGACCGCGCCAAGGCCGAACGCTACCTGGAACGCACCAAGCTGTCGCCGCGCATGAAGGTCAAGGCCATGTCCAAGGGCATGGTGGTGCAACTGCACCTGGCGCTGGTGATGGCCATCGACGCCAAGCTGCTGGTGCTCGACGAGCCGACGCTGGGCCTGGACATCCTGTACCGCAAGCAGTTCTACCAGAACCTGCTGGAAGACTATTTCGACGAACACAAGACCATCCTCATCACCACCCACCAGATCGAGGAAGTGGAGCACATCCTGACCGACCTGATGTTCATCCAGGACGGCAAGATCACCCTCTCGGCGACGATGGACGAAGTGGGCGAGCGCTACACCGAGGTGATGGTCGGCGCCGCCTACGTCAACGCCGCCAGCGCCCTGCAACCGCTGAGCCAGCGCACCGTCTTCGGCAAATCGGTGATGCTGTTCGACGGCGCCTCGCGCCAGCAACTGGCCACCTTCGGCGAAATGCGCACCCCCAGCGTGGCCGACCTGTTTGTCGCCACCATGAAAGGATCCTACGAATGAAAACGATGCAATGGTTAATCAAGCGCGAATTGTGGGAACACAAGGGCATGCTGCTGTGGACGCCGCTGGCGGTGGCCACCCTGATGACGCTGTTCGCCGCCGTCATGCTGGCCTTCGGCCACGACGCGAACGCGACGCTGACCCTGAACGGCCAGGAGCGCGGCTTCAACTACGTCATCGGCAACGCCTACAGCAGCGCCAACCGGGCCGAGACCATCGCCGTCATGAGCCGCGGCTACCTGATGGCGGCGGCGCCCATCTTCCTGATGCTGGGCGGGCTGGTGTTTTTCTATTGCCTGGGCGCGCTCTTCGACGAACGGCGCGACCGCAGCCTGCTGTTCTGGAAATCGCTGCCGGTCTCGGACGCCCAGACGGTCGCCTCGAAAGCGCTGATGGCGCTGACCGTGGCGCCGGCCATCAGCGTCGCCATCGGCGCGTTGACCGCCCTGCTGATACTGCTGATGCTGTGCCTCATGATGGCCTTCAAGGGCGTCAACATGCTCGGCTACCTGCTGGCCTCGCCGGACCTCTACCTTGCGCCGCTGCACATCATCGGCCTGCTGCCGCTGTACGCCCTGTGGGCCCTGCCCACTGTGGGCTGGTTGCTGATGGTGTCGGCCTGGGTGCGCTCGAAGGTCTTCCTGTGGGCGGTCGGCGCGCCGCTGCTGGCGGGCCTGCTGGCACTGTGGGCCAACAAGGCCTTCGGCCTGGAGTGGAACATCGAGTGGTTCATGCAGAACGTCATCAGCCGCATCCTGCTGGGCGCGGAGCCGGGCTACTGGTTCGTGTTCGACAAAGTCCAGCAGCAAAGTACCGTACTGCCGGGCAAAATGCTGGGCTCGGCCGACGTGTTCACGCATTCCTGGGCCACGCTGGGCAGCGCCAGTCCGTGGATCGGCGCCGCCGCCGGCCTGGCGATGCTGTACGCCGCCGTCCGCCTGCGCCAGTGGCGCGCCGAAGGCTAGGCGGGCCGGCGCCGGCATCGGCGCCCCGTCGCGCGACTTGGCGATAGACTTGCATAGTTCAAGAAGGTTCTTCCCGGCAATCCGCGAAGAACCTTTTTTTTCGCCGAATTACGGCGGCCCGCACCGGCAAGCGCTCCGCCCAGCATTCCATCGGCGCGCACCGGCAGCAAGCGCGGCTGAGCGGACGACGACGGGGCGGCAAGCCGCGCGTCCAAAAGCGGCCCACGTGGCGCCCCCCAAGTCGATGCAATGGCCCGACAAGCTCATCCTGCAGTCCATTAGCGCACCTTGATCACAGCCTTTCCTTTCGTGCGTCCTGTTTCGACATAGTCCAGTGCCAGTTTCGTTTCCGCGAAAGAGAAGATCCGCTCGACCACCGGCCGGATGTGACCGGCTTCGATCAAGCTGGTGATCTCGCCCAGTTGCCGGCCGCTGGCGGACATGAAGTGGAAGGCGTAGCTGACGCCCTTGCGCCTGGCCGCTCGGCGGATGCCATAGCTGAGCAAGTACATGACCAGGCCGACAACACCGTTCGCGCCACGCTGGCGGGCGAAATCGGGGTCGGGCGGACCGGCGAGGCCGATCAACTTGCCGCCCGCCTTGAGCACGCCGAGGGATTTTTTCAGCGTCGCCCCGCCCTGCGTATCGAGCACCAGATCGTAGTCTTTCAGCTTGATCGAGAAATCCTCCGTCTTGTAGTCGATAACGATGTCGGCGCCCAGATCCTTCAGAAATTCGATATTCGCCGCGCTGGCGGTGGTGGCGACCGTGGCGCCGAGATGCTTGGCCAGTTGAATCGCGATCGTGCCGACACCGCCCGAACCGGCGTGTATCAGCACTTTCTGGCCCTTCTTCAGCTGGCCTTTTTCGACCAGCGTCTGCCATGCGGTGAGCGCCGCCAGCGGCATCGACGCGGCCTCCTCCATCGTCAGATTGCGCGGCTTGAGGGCCAGCGCATCTTCTTGAACCGCGATGAATTCGGCAAAACTACCGATACGGTCCTCGTCCGGCCGCGCGTAGACCTCGTCGCCCACCTTGAAGCGACGCACGCGCGCGCCGACGCGCAGCACCACGCCGGCCAGGTCATTGCCCAGAATCAGCGGCATTTTATATGGCAACAACAGCTTGAATTCACCATCCCGGATTTTGTTGTCCAGTGGATTGACCCCGGCGGCGTGAACCTGCACCAGAACGTCATCCTCGCGCAGCGCCGGCTCCGGCAGCTCGCCGAAGGTGAGCACGTCCGATTTGCCGTAGCGCTTGATGAAGTATGCTTTCATGAACTGCTCCTTGTTGTATCGTCGATTATTGTGGCTGAACGATGCCCGCCGGGCGCGGCGCCGGCTGGGAGTCCAGCCTCAGGTCCTTGCGCACGCCGGCTTCGACCAGCGCGGCGGGCGCGTAGCGACGCAGGAAACGCAAGCGGGCGGCCAGCGCGCCCGAGGTGTAGCGCACTTTCGGCCGCGCCGCCAGCGCCACCCGCAGCACCGTCTCGGCCACCACGGCCGGGCCATCTGCGCCTTCCAGCGCTTCCTTCACGCGCCGATCCAGTCCCGCGCGCAGCGCGCGATACTCGTCGAGCGCCGCATCGGGCTGCAACTGGTTGGCGTCGAACGCCGACCTGATGTAGGCCGGCTCGACCAGGGAAACACGAATGCCCTGGGTGCGCAACTCCTGGTCCAGCGCCTCCGAATAGCCTTCCACCGCGTGCTTGGTGGCCGAGTACAGCGCCATATACGGCATCGGCACAAAACCCAATACCGAGCTGATGTTGATGATGCGCCCGCTCCCGCGCTGCCGCATGTGCGGCACGACGGCGCGCATCATCCGGACGATGCCGAAGAAGTTGGTATCGAAGATCGCCTGCGCCTGCTGGAGCGAGCTCTCTTCGGCCGCGGCGGGCGCGACGCCGAAGCCGGCGTTGTTGACCAGCAAATCGATGCGCCCTTCGCGCCGCAGCACTTCCTTGACGGCGGCCGCCACAGAGGCGTCGCTGGTCACATCCAAGGCCAGCATCTCAAATGCGCGCGTGGCGCTTTGCCCTTGCGCGCCGCGACGGCTGCTGCCGTACACCTTGTAACCCGCCTTGGCGAGCCGCGCGGCGGCGGCTTCGCCGATACCCGATGACGCTCCGGTGACGATTGCGATTTTGCTGTTCATTGTGCTTCCCCTTAACGCCCGCATTAAATATGACGATCATCATATTTTTGTATCAAAAAAAGCCCCGGGACGCGGCTTGCCGCGCCCGCCTTACTTGCCGGGTACTGAAAAATGCTTGAGAGCCGCTTCACACAAGGCCTCGGACAGCCTGGGATCATCGACCGCGCGCGCCATCACCAGCGTGCCGATCATCGAACTGACCATGAACATGGCCCGCTCGTGCGCGGCGGGCGTTCCCCAGTCGGGCAACTGGCGCGCCACCAAATCGATCATCTCCTTGATGTGGCGCGTGGCCGCATGCCGCACCTCCGGCGCCTGGCGGCGCATCTCGGAGCCGAGCGCGGCCACCGGGCAGCCATTCTCAACGCCTTCCAGGTGCTGTTGCGACAAATAGGCGCGCATCAGCGCCTGCAGGGACTGCCCCGGCGGCGCCGCCGCGGCGATGTCGGCCGACAAGCCGACCGCTTCGGCGCCGGCGCGGTCGGCCGCTTCGGCCAGCAAAGTTTCGCGCGAGGCAAAATGCGCGTAAAAGCCGCCGTGCGTGAGCCCGGCTTCCTTCATGATGTCCGCCACCCCGGTGCCGGCGTAACCGCTGCGCCGGATCGCGCGCGCGGCCACCTCGACGATGCGCTCATGCGTCGCTTCCTTGCGGCTCTGGGTGGCGCGCTGTGTTTTCAGATGCTTGGGCTTGGATTGCATGACGATCATCATATATCATTTTCAAAAAGCGCGCATGACTGCCCGCCAATGCGCGGCCGGAAGGCAAAAACGCCCCGTTTCCGGGGCGTTTTTGGCTGGTGGCGAGCGCGCGGGCGAACTATTCGAACTGCTTCCTGAACGCTTCGAACTGCGCGGCCAGGCCGTCGAAGTCCTGGCGCAACTGCAGCACCTCCTCTTCCAGCTGGGCGACGCGGCTGCCCTGCGCGGGCGCCGCCACGCTGCCGGCGAAACCGGAAGCGGTTTCCTGCCGCGCCAACGCCTCTTCGCCCGACAGCAACTGGCCGTAGCGCGGCTCCTTGCTGCCCGGCGCGCGCTCCAGGCGCGCCACCAGCGGCGGGTATTTGTCGATCAGGAATTGCAGGCCCGTTTCGACGTCGGCGACGCTCTTGAAGTCGTGCATGCGCCCGCTGCGGGTGCGGATTTCGCCGGCCGTCTGCAGGCCGCGCAGCATCAGGATCGACAGGATGGCCAGCTTGTCCTGCTCCAGCGACCATTTGATGCGCATGCGGTGTTCGTACTTGGTGGTGCGCGCGCCGGCCTGGGTGATGCCGTTGACGAACTTGCGCTGCATCAGCCTTTGCAGCACGTCGTAGACGGTTTCCTCGGACAGGGCCATGACCGGGTCGCGGCTCGACAATTGGTTGCAGCCGTTGGTGATGGCGTTCAGCGACAAGGGATAGTTGTCCGGCGTCAGCGCCTCCTTCTCGGCCAGCACGGCCAGCACGCGGATTTCGAAGGCGTCCAGCACGGCCGCGTCGTCGGAGGTTTTTTCTGCTGCGGGCGATTCAATGTTCATGCGCGCTTCCTTAGTCGACTAGTTTGTTCAGTTTCACGGAATCGAATTTATCACACTCTTCCAGGGACGAGCAGGCGATGCCGGCCGACTTCAGGGTGGCGACGATGCGCTCGATCTGGCGCTCCTGCGTGACGGCGTGGTTGATCAGGCCGTGCAGCGCCTTCGACAGCGGGTCGTCGCCGTTCGGCGTGACGCCGTAGGCGGCGAACAGGTGCGCCGTGCTGCCCTCGCGGGCGACGTCCTTCTGCACGATGTGGGCCGGATTGCCGACCGCCGTGGCGCCCGCCGGCACCGCCTTCAGCAGCACCGCGTTCGAGCCGACCTTGCCGTATTCGCCCACGGTGAAGCCGCCCAGCACCTTCGCGCCGGCGCCGATGATGACGCCGCGCTCCAGCGTCGGATGGCGCTTGGCGCCGGTGTGCAGCGAGGTGCCGCCCAGGGTCACGCCCTGGTAGATGGTGCAGTCGTCGCCGACCACGGCCGTTTCGCCGATGACGACGCCGAAGCCGTGGTCGATGAAGACGCGCCGCCCCATCGTCGCGCCGGGGTGGATCTCGATGCCGGTGACGATGCGCGCCAGGTAGGATATGAAGCGCCCGAACCACTTCAGGCCGTGCAACCAGCACCAGTGCGCCCAGCGGTGCATGACGATCGCCTGCAGCCCGGGATAGCAGGTCAGCACCTCCCAGCTGTTGCGGGCGGCCGGGTCGCGTTCGATGATGCTGTTGATGTCTTCGCGCAGATTGTGGAACATAGGGCTCGGGATAGGGGGAGTGGATGATGATGGTAGCGTATTCGGCCGCGGCCTGCAGGCGGGCCGCCCTTGCGCCGGAAACGCGGGCGAAAAAACAGCGGCCCGATCCGGATGTCCGCCCTGGGGCCGACGCCGGATCCGTGCCGCTGCGGGCGAAGCGGATTAGGCGGCTTCTTTGGCTTCTTTGACCAGGCGCTGGCGGCGCGCTTCGTACAGACAGACGCCGGCGGCGACCGAGACGTTCAGGCTTTCGACCGAACCGAACATCGGGATGCTGACCAGCATGTCGCAGGTGTCGCGCGTCAGGCGGCGCATGCCCTCGCCTTCCGAACCCATGACGAGCGCCGTCGGGCCGCTGAAGTCGCCCTCATACAGACCCTTGTCGCCGTCGTCGGACATGCCGATGAGCCAGATGTCGCGCTCCTTCAGCTCGCGCATGGTGCGCGCCAGATTCGTCACCGTGATGTAGGGAACGGTCTCGGCGGCGCCGCTGGCCACTTTCGCGGCGGTGGCGTTCAAGCCCACGGCGCGGTCCTTCGGCACGATCACCGCGTGCGCGCCGACACCGTCGGCCACGCGCAGGCAGGCGCCCAGATTGTGCGGATCGGTGATGCCGTCGAGCACCAGCAGCAGCGGCGGGCCGTCGATGGCGTCGAGCAGCTCGTCGAGGTTGCGCGCCAGCGCCAGTTCGGACGCGAAGGCGATCACGCCCTGGTGGCGGCGGGTGCCGACGATCTTGTCGAGACGCGCGGAATCGACCGGCATGACGCGCACGCCGGCCGCCTTGGCGGCGGCGACCATGTCCTGCATGCGGCGGTCGACCCGGCTCGCATCGACAAAGATCTCTTCCACGGACGCGGCCTCATGACGCAAACGCGAGGTCACGGCGTGGAAACCGAAAATCATTTTATTCTTCATGTGTTATCGCTTCTTCTTGCTGGATTTTGAAACAGTCTTTGCTGTGCGTGGTGCTGCCGCGGCGACCGGCGCCGCGGCGGATTTGCTGCGCTTGGCGCCGCGGCCGGCGCCCTCGCCGCTCTTGATTTCATGCCGCGGCTGGGTGGTCGGGCCGGGCTTGACCATGCTATTCGCGGCGCCCCGGCGCTTGCCCGGCGCGGCCGTCTCGGCCTCGCCGCGCTTGCCGCCCTTTTTGCCGCCCTCGGGTTGCTCTGCGCCGTCCTCGGTGACCAGGCGCAGGTCGATCTTGCGCGTTTCCAGGTCGACGCGGGCCACCTGCACGGTGACGCGGTCGGTCAGCTGATAGCGCTTGCCGGTGCGTTCGCCGCGCAGCTCATGGCGCGCTTCGTCGTACTGGAAGTAGTCGGTGCCCAGTTCGGTGACATGCACCAGGCCCTCGACGAACAGGGTGTCGAGTTGCACGAAGACGCCGAAGGTGGTCACGCCGGTGATCATGCCGGTGAATTCCTCGCCCAGCTTGTCCTGCATGAAATAGCACTTCAGCCAGGCTTCGACGTCGCGCGAGGCTTCGTCGGCGCGCCGCTCGTTGGCCGAGCAATGCACGCCCAGCGCGTCCCAGACGGTCATGTCGGCGGCCTGCTTCTGCTTGCCCTCGGCCTTGTCCTTGGCTTGCTGCTTGCGCGTCGCGTTCGACACATTGGTGTTCAGCGTGCTGGTGTCGGCGATCTTCGGCTCGTAGCGTTTGCCCAGCAGGATGGCCTTGATGGCGCGGTGCGTGAGCAGATCGGGATAGCGGCGGATCGGGCTGGTGAAATGGGCGTAAGCCTCATACGCCAGGCCGAAGTGGCCGATGTTGTCCGGGCTGTAGACGGCTTGCTGCATCGAACGCAGCAGCATCGTCTGCAGCAGGGCCGCGTCGGGACGCTCCTTGATCTGCTTCATCATGCTGGCGTAGTCCGAGGCGGCCGGCGTGTCGCCGCCGGTCAGGTTCAGGCCGACCTGCTTGAGGAAGGTGCGCACCTGGGTGAGCTTTTCCTTGGTCGGGCTGGCGTGGATGCGGTAGGTGCCCGGATGCTTGTGGCGGATCAGCAGGTCGGCCGCGCAGACGTTGGCGGCCAGCATGCACTCCTCGATCACCTTGTGCGCATCGTTGCGGGTGCGCGGAATGATCTTTTCGATCTTGCCGGCCGGGTTGCAAACGATGTAGGTTTCGGTGGTCTCGAAATCGATCGCGCCGCGCTCCGTGCGCGCCTTCAGCAAAGCGTGGTAGACGTCGTACAGATTCTGCAAATGCGGCACGATGGCCGGACGGCGCGCCGCTTCCGGACCCTTGGTGTTGCCGAGGATGTCGGCCACTTCGTTATAGGTCAGGCGCGCGGCCGAGTGGATCACGGCCGGATAGAACTGGTAAGCCTTGATCTCGCCCTTGGCGGTGACGACGGCGTCGCACACCAGCGTGAGGCGGTCGACGGCCGGGTTCAGCGAGCACAGGCCGTTCGACAGTTTTTCCGGCAGCATGGGAATCACGCGGCGCGGGAAGTAGACCGAGGTGCTGCGCTCGAGGGCGTCGGCGTCGAGCGCGTCGTTCGGCTTCACATAATGGCTGACGTCGGCGATCGCGACGATTAAACGGAAGGCGTTGGTGCGGCCGATCTTGACCGGCTCGCAATAGACGGCATCGTCGAAGTCGCGCGCGTCCTCGCCGTCGATGGTGACCATCGGCACATCGCGCAGGTCGACGCGGTCGACCAGGTCGGCTTCGCGCACGACGCTGGGCAGCTTTTCAGCCTGCTTGAGCGCGGCCGTCGAAAAGATGTGCGGCACGCCGAACTTGCGCACGGCGATTTCGATTTCCATGCCGGGATCGTCGAGCGAGCCCAGCACTTCGACGATCTTGCCGACCGGCTGCTTGAAGCGCATCGGCTGCTCGGTCAGCTCGACGCTGACGATCTGGCCCGACTTGGCCTTGCCGACGCCGCCGGCGACCAGAATATCCTGGCCGATGCGTTTGTCTTCGGGCGCGACCAACCAGCTGCCGTTTTCATTCAACAGGCGGCCGATGATGTGGGTGTTGGCACGGGTGACCACCTCGACGATGGTGCCTTCCGGGCGGCCACGGCGGTCGGTGCCGATGATCTTGGCCATGACGCGGTCGCCGTGCAGCACCTTCTGCATTTCTTTTTCGGACAGGAACAGGTCGTCGCCCGGCTCATCCGGGATGACGAAGCCGAAGCCGTCGCGGTGGCTGCTGACGCGGCCGGCGATAAAGCCCGACTGGTCCGCCAGCTGGTAGAAACCGGCAGGGTCCGATGTCAGCTGGCCGTCGCGCTCCATGGCCCCTAGCCGGCGCGACAGCACAGTCTGTGCATCCTCGGTCACTTGTAGGGACTTGGACAAGGCGCGCAAGTCGAGCGGCGCCGTGGCGCTGCGGAAGATACCGAGAATTTCCTCCCGGCTGGGAATGGTGTGGGTAGATTGGTTCAAAAGTATTTCTATAGTAGATGACAGTGATCGCTGGAGCTCCGGCTTGGCTACTGCCGCCGGCCGCTACGCATGGTTGCATATAGAGGCACGGTGATAGGCGGTAGTGTACTTGAGGTCGGGGCGCTTTACCTAACGCGGGCTGGGCCGGCGCGGCGATTTAAACATTTTCACAAAACGTATTTGACACGGCAGCGGAATCCTCTATAATCTTGGTCTCTCGCAGCGACAAAGTTGAAAAACAGCGGCGCGGCGGGGTGAAGCTGTAAAGCGCAAGACCGGGTTGATGTGCAGTAAGGAGCGTAAGCTCATCTGGCGCAAAACCTCCCCTTTCGCTATAATAGCAGAGTTGTTGAGCAGTATCAGTGCCCACGTGGCGGAATTGGTAGACGCGCATGGTTCAGGTCCATGTGCCGCAAGGTGTGGGGGTTCGAGTCCCTCCGTGGGCACCATCTACCGAATAAGCAAAAAAACCGCAGACTTTCACGAGTCTGCGGCTTTTTTCATGGGCGCCCCACCCGTGTCACCCACTCAGCCCAAACCGCGGAAGGTGAGCGGAACCAGATACAAGAATAGAACGTTGTTGAATGCATGCGCCACATATGACGCCCAGAACGCGGGAAAGTAGCCGCAAGGGCGCATCGCCATGTAAGCGCTAGCGAATACTCCGCCACCAATTGCCGCGCACAATCCGTGACCAACGCCGCCATTCAGATAATGTCCTGCCGCAAAAACAAGCGCACCAACCGCAATGCAGGCTTTGTCACCGAAGCCCATCATTTTTACTAGCTCCAGCGGAAGCAACTGAGCTATAAAGGCCTCCCAAAAAGGGATGAGTAAAACACCCAGAAAAAATATGCCCAATGGACCGACATTTGAAAGAAAAGCCGCGGCCGATTGCCCCGCTGTTTCTTTCGGAAGTAACACCAATATGAGACTGATAGCAAGCACCTCTAAAACAGTGCTCACAATACCTAAGCGCATCCCTACGAGAAACGCGGAGCGATACGGCTGGGCTTCAGCCTTCGAGATTTCCCCAGGTTTAGAAAAGATAAAATTGCGACCAAAGTCTCCAAGGCTTTTGACGAATTTTGGCGTGGCCAACAGCATCTCCAAGATTTCAATTTATATTTAATAGTTCTTCTCGCCTGGCGTCGTATTAGCATTTCCAAGCCAGACGATAAGGCCCTGCGGCCTAATGGATCAGGTGGTTATCGCAACTTTTGCTTACGCGGCGTAGCTGAGCAGTACCTTGACTGAAAAAATAACGACTTTTATCGGATGTGCTTGCATCACGATTATTCACTGCTCGACTCCATTGAAGCGCAGCCACATCTGAATTTATTTCCAAAAAAGGAATAGGACTGAATTTCGACCCAATCTGGTTGCTTTGGCTCCGCATCTAAAAAATAGATTAAATGACTATCCGGATAAGACCGAACAACATAATTTTTCCCCAGCTTTCGATACGCACCATTGCCATCGCCCGTCCAAAATTGCACGATACCATTGCAGCTTGCAATCAGAAAATCGGACGTTCCCTCTTGCTTGCTATTATCAGCAAAAATTAATTCAGATCTGAGTGAACCCGACCACGCACCATCCGCAATACCGGATGAGGCAACGCTGTGATTTGGTGTGATTGCACAACTACCAAGGGCCATTGCTAGCGCTGTCACCAGTAAAAATTTCATTATTATTCCAAATTAGATCGGTGATTTTCCCACCATTTAAATTTTACTTTTTAGAAAACTTTCGAACAATAAATTTTGCCCCTGCCGAACTTGACACTTCGACTTTTTCGCTTTCAACTTTTTTATCATCGACCAATTCATCAATAGCAGTGTTTGCCATCACAAAATCCGGATAATACATATCGTCATAAAGGTGAGCTCTAATAACTCGATTTTGACGGCGTAAAGCGGTGAGCAGGGCGCTTGCCCAATGTCGGCGGTTGTAACGGCCGATCCGGCGACGCGTGGGAAATGGCAAGGCAAGGAACAAACTGGGCGATCTGGGGGCGGT